>JAFGKO010000243.1 GCA_016928525.1 Anaerolineales bacterium
CTACATCTGCATAGTGTGTCTTTTCTGCTTTGTTCATGCTTACATTTTACACTTCAATGAAGGTTTAGAGATAGGTTCTTAGTGAAATATTGAAGCGTGAAGATATTGTTATTTCGAGCATTGAGAAAGTAAACGAGCAGGTAAAACAACTCCAAGAGAATACTTACAAAAAATCAGACCGAAAAAATAGAGCCTTTGACATCGAGTACAAAAGGGCTATTTTACGCAATTTGGGCTGGATGGAACTATATGGCGCTGATTTATCAAATGCGAGCCGCCAACATTCTTTAAACATCGCTTATATTAATCTATCTGTTAGACAAGTTGGCAACGGAGAAGGTAGAACTGAAATTATACTGAGAGCCGATCATGCAATCGATGTCGCAAGGTGTTTGTATATCAGGGGACCTGCTGGATCAGGAAAAACAACTTTGTTGAAATGGATAGCAGTGAATGCTGCATCCGAAAATTTTGAAGACAATCTTTGGCAATGGAATTATTTAACACCATTTTTCATAAAATTAAGGCAACTTACCGATATATCTCAATTTCCTCAGCCCGAAAATTTTCCAAAATATATTGCCCCACATATTCATGGAGAAATGCCAGATGGTTGGGTTCACACTGCATTACGAAATGGGGAAGCTGTGGTTCTGATAGATGGTGTAGATGAAATTTCACGTAGAAGTGATGTTAAAAAATGGGTTGAGGAGATGGCTAATACTTTTGATAAAACTCGCTTTATCGTGACTTCGCGTCCTTTAGCTCAATCAGACAATTGGGAGGTTCCTAAAGGCTTTACAGAGGCCGAGTTATTACCAATGGAACCCTCAGAAATTTCCCTTTTTATAGAGAATTGGCACGAAGCAGTAAAAACCGAATTACAGGAGCATAATGAGATTGAAGAGATGGATAATCTTAGTGAAAAATTAAAATCCACAATTCATAAAAATAACAATGTAAGGAGTCTTGCATCAACGCCACTTCTATGCGCTATGATATGTGCCCTTCATCGAGACAAAAATCGGCAATTGCCCTCAAATCGTTTGGATTTATATGAAGCATGTACAAAAATGCTTGTGGAAGAAAGAGAGACTGCAAGAGAAATTAAAATAGCCCGTTATCCAGATTTTACTTACAAAGAGAAAATAATATTAATCTCAGATTTAGCATATTACCTTTTAAATAATGGTTGGTCAGAGATTCCTGTAGCAAGAGCAAAGGACAGAATTTCAAGAAGCTTGCTTACTCTTCGTTCGAAGCGAAAGAAAACATCTTCACAGACAGTAATTAATTTTTTGATTGAACGAACTGGATTGTTAAGGGAACCTTCTTTAGGTGTTCTAGATTTTGCTCATCGTACGTTCCAAGAGTACTTGGCAGCAAAAAAAGCAATTGATGAAGATGAAATTGGTTTATTAATTAAGAATGCTAGAGATGCGCAATGGCGTGAAGTGATAATCCTGGCAGCTGGACTTGCAAATAGGAAACAAAAGCAAGAGCTTTTGGATAGTCTAATTTTGCAAGGAGATTACGAGCAAGAGAATAAATATTGGTATCACTTGTTATCCATTGCTTGTTTAGAAACTATGGCAGATGTCGACCCAGAAATACTTAATGAGATTAAAGGAAGAATAGAAAAATTAATTCCTCCCAGAGATGTTTCGGAAGCCATTTCTCTGGCTTCAGCAGGTGATTTAGCTGTATCACATTTGGAATATGAAAAGGGTCATTCTCAAAAATTGAGCATAATCACTTTGGAGCATATTAATACCCCAGCAGCCATTCAAGCTTTGATTACATATATTAATATGCCTTCAGAACAAGTAACATCTTTGCTTCTGCCAACTTTAGAAAAAATAAATAGGGATGAGAAAGGAAATCAATTATTGAGCAATTTAGAGATTCCAGAAATTAAATTGCTAGGAGATCGAGTTAGGATAATAAAATACATAAATAAAATAGACAAAATCACCATCCAAAATTTTGAGGGAAGCAAAATTCCAGATCTTAAATTACTTAGAACAAGGGAACTCGAAATTATTAATTGTCGAAATCTTGAAACTCTTAAAGGTATTTCCGATATAGAATCACTAAAAAGCGTTACATTCTCATCTTGTCCTCAATTGAACCTGCAGGAGATATCCTTTTGTGCTCAGATGGAAAATCTTACTTTAGATAGATTAAATACTTCGGATATAAATGATATTGTTACATTAACCAACCTGAAAAAATTAAAGCTAACAAATCTACAAATTAGGGATCTTTCAGCAGTAATTCGAATGGCAAATCTTAGGAATTTAACAATAGAAAATTGTACTGAATTAACCGATGTGCAGGCTCTTGAACGCCTCTTATCCTTAAGATACTTAAAGATTCGAAATTGTCCACAGGTTGAAAATATAAATTGTTTGTCATCTCTGAAAAATCTTCAAAATGTTGAACTTAAGTATTCTGATGAGGCAAAGTGGGCAAAAATCAAGGAAAATCTAGATAGATCACTCCAATCTAAAATTCAAAATTCTTAGCAGTACTGATTGGCTTTGGTGCATAAATTAAAAAGCAAGTGCAATTCGCCCATCAAGAGTGGGCGCTTAGGTTATAGGTTTTTCTCTAGGCAACTCCGCACCTTCAGCATCAGCTTCCACATTCCAACCGCACAGTAGGGGCAACGTAACGTCACCCTACAATTAGACATTCACCGGGTTTTCGTCATCGTCCGCCCAGTTGGTGAGATTAGCCTCAATGTAATCCTAGGTTTTTTGCATTTCCTGTCTGTTAAAAATAATATGTTCAAGTAGTTTCGTTGACAGGATTCGGTCGCAGTACCTGTTTCACCAATGAATTCATCTCTTTCGTGGATTGACTTATTGCTAAAAATTATTCTTCGTCGTCCTCGTCCCCAATTGTATCAATTCTGTAATTATCCAACTCTCTTTGAATTTCCTTAAGGAGTTTAAGCGATAAAGCTTCTGAGTGAGTTTCGAATAGCACTACACCCCTATTAGACATGATTTTGGCGGGGAAATCCATTCCATTTAGTTCAAGTCTTAAATCAATTGCTTTCAGCTTACCAATTTGTTCAAATCTATGCCACTCTTCACTTTCGCCGACAGTAGATCCAAACAATCCGATTGTGCTAACATCTGCAACCTTTAGATCACCGAACCAACCGCCCCTTATTTTTTCGCGCAAATCATCGCCTAGCTTAATGAGGTCAATTTCATCACTATGAACGGAGAAACTAACTTTTGATTTCTTCAACCTATCTACGATCTCGCGGCAATAATTTCTTTGAGCATCAATGAAAACAATACTCTCTATGGGATGATAGAAAATATGGGATTCAATTTGAGCAATATAGCCGTTGATTGGTTCGTTTTTATATCGTCCCGTAACTCTCTGATATGTCTCATGAAGAACGTGAAATTTGCTAAACTCTTCGAAATCTGCAATTCCCACAGCTGTCACAATTGTTCTTGGACTTTCGTCAACTTCCGAAAACATACTTTCTTGGTGTTGAGTTTCGAATTTGTATCCCAATTTCCATTTTGGAAATTGCTCAACAATATAATATTGATATCCTCTTGCCATTTATTCCTCCCAAAGAAATTTATTTCCCATTCAACGCAATATATCTAAAGCTTAGTGATTGCATAGCAAATAAATCATCAGTCACTATTTCAATTCTATCTTTTCTAACTGCAACTGTCTGTGGGTGACCACCAAAACTAGTTTCAAGAATATCGCATGTGAATGAAACAACTTTAGGAAGATCAAGTTTTCTTACAAAAAAACCAAAGTATGGATTTGGTGATGAAAAACCTATTTTAGCAACGTACTTTTGTTTTTGTGATTTAACCATATTACCAATATCTTGCAAAAGTGGAACGACTTCATTTTCAATCTTAGTCTTGAAAGATTTATAAGGCAATTCCAAGTTGGAAATCTGAACAGTCAATGTTTGATCTTTGTCATCATATGCACTGTTTACATCAGTAATAATTGCACGAATGGTGTACCCGGGCATATTTACAATTAACGAATTAACATCCTTGTGCCAAGTAATTGCTTTTTGGTTTTGTTTGGAAACGACCCTATTGATTTTTTCCAGTGCGTTCGAAAGATTCCCACCATAAAAATCAACTGTAAAGTTCCATTTTGTTGTTTCATTTGCCAACCACAAACGCAAGGAGTTTACCCAAACATAGATTGTCTCAGACTTGTTATATAAATACTGAATTATAAAGAGAGCCCATCCCAAAGCCGCAGAAACGATTTCAATCCTGTTAAGAAAGTCCGAAATGGTATTCGATAGATCGACAGATGAGAAATAAACACTGATCAAAGCTATTGCGAGCAGAAAGATTGCCAGTATTCCCAGCCAATATTTACGGAACATAGGTTACTTCCCATATTAGAACGAATGTTTGTATATACTATATCATAATATCAGTGAGAGTCAATTACGAATTTTCATGCAGGCGTATAAATATTCTGCGCGGTATGTGTTTACGGGGAGTAAGGGTAACGTGACGTTGCCTCTACCTTTGTACATTCACCGGGTTTCCGTCATCGTCCGCCCAATGCAGGGGGTTGGTCTCGATGTAATCCCAGATTTTGGCCATTTCCTGTTCGTTCCGAATGATGCGCTCGTAATAATTTCTCTGCCAGATACCAGTTGCATTATGTTCCTTGTTAATGCGATAGGAAACGGCGGATTTGTATGAACGTACAATCGCCCCCAACGAACCGGGTTTGACATTGATTTTGTGGGGATTGTCATTGGCGTAGGTAGGGGCGCAGCAATGCTGCGCCCCTACCATCATCGTTAATAACAATAATTCCATGTGCATGATTGGGCATGATGATATGTGTGCCCAATTCCACGAATGGAAAATGTTCTGGAATCGCGCGCCAACATTCGTCTGCGATTTTGCCGAACTCGTTCAATTGCATCTCCCCCTCCACAATCTCCCCAAACAAACATTCGCGCTGATACGTCACAATCGTGACGAAATATGCACCGGGCTGGGTGTAATCGTACCCTTTCAGCCGAATTGAGCGGCGATGATGCTTGTCCTGAGCGTAGTCGAAGGGTTTCTGTGGATCGAATTTTGCTGGCATGACCAAATTATATGTCGCGCTGTCGAATTCAACTATACTTGTTCCATGACAACCCACATCCCCACTTACCAGACCTACATCCCCTCAGGCATGATCGGCCTGGGCGTCGGCGACCCGGACTTCGCGCTCCTGCCGCTGGACATGCTGCAGCGCGCCACAGAAGCCTGCTTGAAAAAGGTATCCAGCGTTTAAAGCAATGCCTGGATGCCTTCTCATAATTTACAGAGTGCTGCGTAAATATCTGAACTGAAATCCTGGTTTTTGAAGGCAATTCGTTAGATTCAAGTTTGGATAATTATGCAAGAAGCAGTATAAAGACAGTGGGGTCAGGGTGTTACTGTTGGTTCCGGCTCAAGTGTGGGAGTGTCGGTCTCTGTTGGAGTAGATGTCCGCGTAGGGGTGGAGGTAGGCGTCGGTGTGCTCGTAAAAGTTGAGGTCGGCGTCGGCGACAAGGTTGCAGTGAATGTCGGCGTGATAGTCGGGGTGAACGTAATGGTCGGTGTTGGGGTCAGCGTGATTTCAGGCACAAAGACCGGCGTGCTGAGATCGAACAGGTCCTTGCGGATCCAGCCGCCTTCGTAAAGCTGGAACTCTGTGTTGGGCTGGTTGTATGCGATCATGTACCAGGTATCCTCTTCGTTACGCCCACCGATCAAAGGACATTTCCCCACTTCTATAGCAGGCGCATCCTCCAGGACGCCCCTATCCGTGCCCGGACCGGTACGCACATTGACAGAATACACGTCGAAGACCGGTTGCACACAAACCGTTGGGAGCACAAAGTTGACCGGCACCGGGGTTTTCGTCCGCGTGAGGGTGGGGGTGAGTGAAATGGTTGAGGTAAAGGTCTGCGTTGGGGTAGGAGTAGCAGTATCCGGGTCGATTGGACGAGGCGTGATCGTCAGGGTAGCGGTGGGACTTTCCGTTGGTGCTGGGGTGAGGGGCGGCGTAGAGGGATTAAAAACCGAATACAACCAGAATGCTAACAGGATGATCACCATACCAATGAGTAGAGCAGAATATCTTGCGACTGGCGGCGGCAATTTTTTGAGGAGTTTTTCCGTCCTCGACATTCGGATATCGAGCCGAGGGGCGCCTCCCAGCGCAGCCAGCAAGTTGTTTGCGCCGGTAGCATAATCAACGTTTACGAAATCGACATAGTTGATCGTATGCAAAGAAAACGGCACTTCGCAGGGCTTGATCATGGCAGGGATGATCTTCTTGCGCAGCCGGATGGCATAGCTGTATTCTTTTTCCACCCACTCGGACTGGACTGAATTGGGGGAAAGCAAAACCACAAAATACTGGCTAGATCCGATCGCCGCCGGGATGAAGCGCACCCAATCGTCGCCGCCCTTGAGGTCAGAAATATCCCACCATACGTCGAACCCGGCCTGTTCCAGGTCACCGGCCAGACGGCGGGCAAAAGCGATATCTTTGCGTGAATAACTGATAAAAACTTGTGTCATGGTATCCCGATCTGCCAATTTATTTACCTATTATTATAGCCGCATTCTGTGGACTGCATACTCTCATCACAATAACCAGCTACTCCTTCTTGTATAAATTTCCGAACTCACTTGTTCCGTATGGCTCAAAATTAACGAGGTTTTGGTTCAGATATATACGCAGTACTCTGTCAATGGATTGATTTTCACTTCAAATGATTGCGCGTTGTAATTACCGCTTTAAATGCTATACTAATCATAACCAAACAATTCGATTGCAGCAGCCAGTGTCCACTCATATTCCTATTGATCCAGATCGCATAGGGAAAGATAAGGAGAGGGTTATGACTCAAAAACTCCACTTTTGTTCACTAGCAACCATCATCGTTTTGGTTCTATCAGCCTGTGCGCTGCCTACTGACAATAATCGCGCTGTAGCAAACACGCCTCTCGCGCCTGCTATCCAAATGATCGTGAGCGCCAACACCTCGACTCCCTTCAATGCGGTCGGCCAGGTGATCAATTACAGCTATCTGGTCAAGAACGCGGGCGCTACATCCTATCCAGGCCCAGTGAGCGTCACAGATAACAAGACAACCACAACCTGCCCTGGTGTTAACACCGTGGGAAACTCGGACGACAATCTCGACGTTAACGAGGAGGTCACCTGTACTGGGGCCTATACGATCACGCAGACAGACCTCGACAGCGGTTCTGTCACGAACGTTGCAACTGCTACCGTCAGCGGGAATAGTTCAGCCCCGGTCACTACCGCCGTCACACTGACGCAGAACAGGACGCTAACCCTCAGCAAAGCAGCCAACCCAACAACCTACAACCAGGTCGGTCAGGTCATTACCTACACCTATGTCATCTTGAACAGCGGCAACGTGACTCTGCAAGGTCCGTTCTCCATCGCAGATGACCGGGCTGCAGCGAACTGCACACAGCCCGATGATAATATGCTTTCCCCAAACGAGGAGATGAGTTGCACTGCGAGCTACAGCATCGTTCAAGACAACCTGAATACCGGCTCTGTAACCAATAATGCCACCACTTCGAACGGCACAACTACCTCCGATATTGCCACAATAACGATCAACAAAACTGGCGCGGTCCCCTCAACTACCCTGGTACCAGGCACAGACGTCGAGCATCAAGTGAAAGATGGAGAATGGCTGTGGCAGATCGCCCGCTGCTATGGGGCAAATCCCAAGGATATGATCGACGCCAACCCACAGTTGTCCAATCCCTCCAGAATTTCGCCAAATATAACAGTGACTGTACCTAATATTGGGAGCACAGGAACTATTTATGGTTCGCCCTGTATACACATGCACACGGTTGCATCCGGTGACACCTGGGCTTCTATCGCACAACAATACGGCGCTGACTCAAACCTTATTCAGGAGGTAAACCCAGTTGGTTTGGTGCCCGGGGACAGGGTCAGGGTACCGGTGGGGCCATACAATTATCCATAGCATCAAGTAGCTGAGTAGACTCCTCTCACAATGTCAGGTTGGGTAACACTCCCAAGCCATCAATCAGCAAAATGCTGATCTCTTCTCACATGGTGAGATCATCTATATAAGAAGCTTTGATTACAATAGAGGCAACTTTAGTGTTAATGAAAGGAATTCACAATGGCAGAATTAAAAACCAAACGAAACAAAGGGGACGTAGAAGCCTTCTTGAACAGCGTCGCCGACGAGAAAAAACGACAGGACAGCTTCACCGTTCTGGAACTGATGAAGAAGGTTACCGGCAAAGAGCCAGAGATGTGGGGCGAAAGCATCATCGGCTTTGGCAACTATCACTACAAATATGCCAGCGGCCGCGAAGGCGACTGGTTCCTGACCGGTTTCTCCCCGCGGGCGCAAAACCTGACGCTATACATCATGGCTGGCTTTGAAGAGTATGACCAACTGCTGGGAAAACTGGGCAGACACTCCACTGGCAAATCTTGCCTGTATATCAAAAAGATCGAGGATATAGACATAGATGTGCTCAAAGAACTGGTCAAACGTTCCATAGAGCACATGGAAAAAACCAACGAATAAATCGTGCTGAAAATAACGCTGTCCGATAACAATAAGCCTCCGTTCCTGCGAATTGGCATACTCTGCTTGGTAAGCGCAATTGCGCTAACGTGGCTGGATATCCATTTGGGGATGCAGGTGAATTACCTGGATCACCTGTTGTTTTTCAATGTACTGACTGTCAGCGTGTTAGTATGCGCAAGCATTGCCATCGTCTTGAGCATAGCAGGCTTGTGGAGAACGCACTTTAAGAGCCTCCCTTTGGTGTTTATAAACCTGGCAGCGTCCGCCTTCTTGATTCTGTTGTTCCTGATCGATTAACAGACTGATTAAAAGCTATGTTTTTGCTCAAGGTCGTCGCATGTAACTGAAACCGGGAGGCAATGCGGAGGCTGGCTGAAAGGCCAGTTTTCTGTAAAAAGGTTATTTTGACATAAAAAATCAGGAAAAATTCCACGCGCAACACAGCTTGCTATCCTGTATAGTAAGAAAAACAGGAGGCCTATGATGACCGATACAATTAAAAATCTAAAGGAAGCCTTTGCCGGGGAAAGCCAGGCAAACCAGAAATATCGCGCTTTTGCAAAAAAGGCTGAGAAGGAAGGATTTGCCAGTGTTTCCCGCTTGTTCCAGGCTGCGGCCGAAGCCGAGCGCATCCACGCTGAGGGACACCTGAGAGCTTTGGAAGGGATTGGATCCACAGCCGATAACCTGCAAGCCGCAATCGACGGCGAAACCTACGAGTTCACCGAAATGTACCCGCCCATGCTCGAGCAGGCAGAAGCCGATGACCACAAAGCCAAGCGCATGTTCAAGTATGCGACCGAGGCCGAAGCAGTGCACGCCAAACTCTACAAGCTGGCGTTGGAGGCCGTACAGCAAGGCAAAGACCTGGATGTAGATTTTTACCTGTGCCCGATCTGTGGCTACATCGAGTTCGGCAAGCCAACAGAAGACTGCCCCATCTGCGGAACCAAAGCAGAGAAGTTCATTAAGTTCTAGGTCTGTATCTGTACCACAGAAGAAACCGGCTTTTCAGCCGGTCTCTTTGTTTATTGCGAAGTCGTCGAACGATAACGCTTCAGCACGCTCCACCCGACCAGTTTTCGGGTTTTCTCATCGTATAAGCGCAGGGTCAGTGATTTCAAACTGGAAAGCAACGTTACAGGCTTTACATGGAAGATTGGATTCTCCTTATAAGCCTTTGGTAAATTGTAATTCGGGATCTTGGCTCCCAGATGATGGATGTGATGGTAACCGATATTGCCCGTGAACCAGTTCAACACTGCCGGTAATTTATAGAAAGAACTGCCCTGCAAGCTGGCCTTGAGATAATCCCACTGGCTGTGCGTCTCCCAGTACACGTCCTCAAAATTGTGTTGGATGTAGAATAACCAGATTCCTGCTGATGCGCCAAAGAAGATGACAAGCAGTTGCACAATCACATAAGCCCGCCAGCCAAATAACAAACACATCCCTGTAATCAACCCTGCCAGCGCCAGGTTTGTCCACCACACGCTGGCGTTCTCACGTTTCCCATTACCGGATGGGATTCTCTGGGTGATGACAAACACAATTAGCGAACCAAAGAAAAACATGAAGATTGGCTGGCGCATGATGCGATAGCCGAACTTCTTCCACCACGGCGCTGCCAGGTATTCTTTTACAGTCATGGTGTATACGTCCCCTGTACCACGGCGGTCCAAGTCGCCTGCAGTAGCGTGATGGATGGCATGGTCATGCCGCCAGCGAAAATAGGGGGTAAAGGTTAGCAGGCCGGTGATACGCCCCAACCATGTATTGGCCATCTGTGACTTGAAGAACGAACCATGTCCGCAATCGTGGAAGATGATGAACGTCCGCACCATAAAGCCAGCGGTCAGCATAGTCAGGGGCAAGGTCAGCCAGAAGGAGATCTCCAAGCTGCGCATCGACAGATAGAATAGGGCAAAATACGGAATGAGCGTGTTGACAATCTGCCATATACTGCGCCACAGGTCTGGCTGGGCATACTTGGCGACAACAGGTCGCCATTGGAAATTTTCGTTATTCATGGGTACTTCCAGTCTTATAAAATATCGTATATTTTCAAAAAGAAGGGGGGATATTGGGTGTTGTTATCTTTAGAAAAAAGAGAGACTGGCTTTGACCAGTCTCTCCGTGTTAGCGACAATTCTAGTACCTGCGCTGGCCACCGCCCCCACCGCGGCGGTCTCTGCCGCCACCAAAGCCACGCGGGCGTTCCTCACGCGGACGAGCAATACTCACACGCAGGTCGCGACCCTCCATTGAGTAACCATTGAACATCTGGATGGCCTTTTCGGCCTCCTCAGGGGTACTCATTTCCACAAAGGCAAAGCCTTTCGACCTGCCTGAACCTCGGTCGGTAATCACATTAGCAGAAACCACATTGCCAGCCTGCGAAAACAATTCCTGCAAGGCCTCATCGCGAGCGCTGAAAGGAAGATTCCCGACGTAAAGCTTTGATTCCATACTATACTCTTCTCCTGTGAGCTAAGAAAAAGGCCGCCTACCTCCGATAGGTTTGGCAGCTGACACACAAATCCTATTGTGTACCTGCAAATTGTATCACTCACTTGTGATTAAGCATATCCTGCAAAGGCAAATCCGCCAGAGATTCCAGGGTCAAATCAGCGCCCACAATGTTGAGTTTGGCTGTCATCAGATTTGGAACCGCAACCGCAAATATCCCTGCTGCTTTGGCTGCCTTTACACCGTTGGGTGAATCTTCGAACACAATCGCTTCGCCGGGTTGGATTGCGAGCCGTTCCAGCGCCAATAAAAATAGATCGGGATTTGGTTTGGTACGTCCCGGGGGAACATCGTCAGCGCAGATAATAGCCTCGAAACGGTGATACAGGCCCAGGCGGCTGAGATGCGTATCCACCCAGCTGTGAGGAGAACTGGATGCAATTGCCAGACGAAGGTCAAGGCGGCGCGCCTCGTCCAGATAATCCACTACACCGGGCAGGACGGGTTGGAGCAGGGTCAGCGCATCGCTCTCGGACCTGTGACGTGCACGCAGCTTTTCAGCGTTCAGCCCATCTCCGGCCAGTTCCACCAAGTGACTGGCTGCATCAAAATCCGATATGCCCCAGCCGCCAACAATCTGGCCCCATTGTTCAGCGGCAAGTTCGTGTCCATACTCACGATAGATGGTCTGCCAGACCTGGAACTCAGGGGTCTCGGTATCCAAAATCAGGCCATCGAAGTCAAAAAGAAGCGCTTTAATTGTCATAAGTCCTAATTTTAACAGAACTCCTGGCATGTAGGGACAATATATCAAATTTACAAATAACTTATGCTATACTGCCTCAAACTTAGAACATACGTCATCAATAATGCGTTAATCACCCTCCAACAATTACAACAAAATTTGGCTGGAATCATTCCATGCTTATTTTTTCTAAAGGTATAAACATTTGGAAAACAAACGCGTTTCGAAGCAAATTCAAGAACTCGAAGAAGAGCTTTCGCAAGCCAATTCTGCGCAGAACAAAATTGACGCGCTAAATAATCTGGCCTGGAAATTGCGCATCAGCCAATGCGCGCGCGCAGCCGATCTCAGCCAGGAAGCTATCAGACTCTCCAAGACAGATGAATATACTAAACAACATTATCACAGAGGTCTGGCAAAAGGCTTGATCACGCTCGCCTTTTTGGATAGCGAAGCAGGAAAGCTGGATATGGCGGCCTCGCAGTGCATCGAGGCGCTTTCTTACATTGAAGATCAATATTCTTCCGAAGCTTATATTGATGGATTTTTTACCCTGGGCTGGATTTTTTACTATCTTGGAGATATTCCAAGCGCACTGGATTATGGTCTACAAGCGCTAAAATTATCGCAAGAACTTAATCTTAGAGACCGGGAAGCCTGGGCCTTAGATGCCGTAGCAAGCTTCTATCGTGATCCGGAGCAATCCGTACAAATGCATGCAAAGGCATTAAAAATATTTGAAGACATCCAAGATGTGGAAGGCCAATCACGGGTACTTAACAATTGGGCCTGTGTACTCCTTGAAAAAGGGGATCCTCCCGCTGCGTTGAAGAAAAGCGAAAAGTGCTTGCAATTGATCCAAAAGCATTCCATGAAAAAGAATGAGATCTTTGTATCAGGCACGATGGCCGAAATATTAATAGCCATGGGCGAATACTCGCAAGCACAAGAAATCTTGCAAGAGGCAATCTCCTTGGGAGAAACGTACGGCCCTGACATCAGTCACGCTTACCTTCTCGTTGCTATGGGCCAAACATTTCTGGCGCAAAATGAACTTGAACAGGCAGAGACCTACTTTCTAGAAGCTTTAGCTGTTGCAACAAATCTGGAAATACGAAGCGAAAGAATGCATTGTCATGAATACCTGTCTGAGGTGTACGAAAGACGGGGCAATTTCGACCAAGCTCTGGAGCATTACAAAATCTTCCATGCGCTCAAAGAGAGCGTCGCGGGTGAGAGCTCAGCCAGGCAGATTGCCACGCTCAAAATGTCACACCAGATAGAAACCGTGAAACGTGACGCCGAGATTCAGCGTCTGCAAAATGAAAAATTAAAGCTCGAAATTGAAGAGCACAAACGCATCCAGGCAATTTTAGAGAATCTGGCTACACGCGATTCTTTGACAAATCTGAATAACCGTCGGCATTTCCTCATCCTGGCGGAAAAAGAATGGCACCGCGCTTTGAGATATAAACACCCCTTTACCGTACTCATGCTGGATTTGGATCACTTTAAACAGATCAATGACCGCTATGGACATTCGATTGGGGATCAGGCTTTGATCAGTGTGGCGGGTATCATCCAGGCTACTCTGCGCGCTTCGGAAATTGCAGGCCGCTACGGTGGTGATGAATTCGCCATCATATTGCCAGAAACAACAGCCCAAAACGGATTGCTGGTAAGCAGGCGCATTTGCAATGAAATCATTGAACAGGTGATTCAGACAGAGACAGGACCAATTGCGCTGACTGCCAGCATCGGGGTAGCAGGACTGTCAGATGAGAATCGAAAATCGATTCAAAACCTGGATGCACTACTAATCCGGGCTGATAAAGCCCTGTACAAAGCAAAAAGAGCTGGGAAAAATCAGACTTATTTGTACCCAGATGAAGAGTAAAAGAAGCTTACAAACAAAAGGGACGATAGCCTGGCTACCGTCCCTTTTTGCAATATACATCCTTCCTAGAATAGCTTCAACACCGCTTCGCTCGCCCAGGCAAATAAACCACCCGGTACCAGGCTGACGATCACCGTGACCAACGCTGCCCCGGCAGTGGTGAAGCCCAGCCAGAATTCACGCTCAGTTTCCGGTTCGCCATCCTGCATGTACATAGTGACGACCACACGCAGGTAGTAGTATGCGGAGATGAGAGAGGTCACCACACCGATAATTGCCAGACCGACGTATCCACCTGAGAGCACTGCGCGGAACAGATAGAACTTACCCACCAGACCCAGCGTGGGTGGGAAGCCGATCAGCGAAAGCATGAAAACGGTCATGGCCGCCGCCAGAGCCGGATATCTACGTCCCAGGCCGGCATAATCGCTGATGGCGAGGCCTCTCCCCTCTTTCTGCTCGAGCGCGATGACCACACCCCAGGCACCAAAATTGGTCAGGGCATAGGCGACGAGGTAAAAGAGCCCTGCCGCAATCGAGACCGGAGCCACTTCGGGATTACCATAAGGCACGAAAGCCATCAGGATGTACCCGGCGTGCGCGATACTGGAGTAGGCCAGCATACGCTTGATGTCACTCTGGGAGATGGCGATCAGGTTACCGACGATCATGGTCAAGGCGGAGATCGCTTGCAGAACGGGGGTTATGTCCGTAGCAATCGAGGGGAAGGCTGTCGCAAAGACACGTAATAACGCAGCGAAACCGGCGATCTTGGCACCAGCCGCCATGAAGGCAGTGACAGCCGTCGGTGCGCCCTGGTACACATCAGGCGTCCACATGTGGAAGGGAACCGCCGCAACCTTGAAGCCGAGTCCCACCAGGATGAGGGCCGCGCCGACGGTCAGGAGCAGGGTCCCCCCTGAGCCAGTCGAAGGGCCCGGGCTCCCGGCAGAAGCGGCAGCGACAATCCCGCTCAGGGAAGTGGAACCCGTCGCGCCGTAAACCAAGGCGATACCATAGAGCACAAATCCCGAGGCAAAAGCGCCCAGCAGGAAGTATTTGAGACCCGATTCCTCAGATTCCGCTTTAGGACGGGCAAAGGCAGAGAGCACATACAGCGGCAGGGACAGTAACTCGAGCGCCAGGAAAACGGTGATGAGATCGGCTGCCTGCGCCATGAGCATCATGCCGCTGATGCTGAAGAGCATCAGAGTATAGTATTCACCGCGCTCAAGACCCATGCGCTTGACGTAGCCATAGGCCAATGCGATACCCAGCAGGCCAGACACCAGCAGCAACGCATTGACAAAGACCGAGAAGCCATCCAGAGCAACCATACACTGATTGGGTCTGTTGGGGTCGGTAGAACAGAAACCGACCGCAACACCTCCTATTTGGGAGATAGTGAATCCAAGCGTGATGGCCAGACCAAACGCCGCCAGCATGGCAGTCAGCCATTTGCGCTGCTTAGGGATGAACAAATCTGCCAGAAGGAGCGCACAGGCCCAGGCGACCAGAAGGATAAGCGGGAGTAAAACGTAGAAGTCAACTTGTGTCATAGCTTATAGCTTTCAGCCATCAGCTATCAGCTATCAGCGCTCAGCTCCGAAGCCGAATGCTGATAGTTGAACGCTTCTAAGGCATCGCCAGAGCGGCGGTTTGCAGGGCAGCCACCAGGTTGTCAACGGAGGGGGCCATCAGATCGAAGAAGGGCTTCGGGTACAGGCCTATCCAGAAGATGAAGATCAAGATCGGAACGATGGTAACAATCTCGCGCCAGTTCAGGTCACGCAGGGCGTGTCCGTGGGTTTTGACTTCCTCCACAATAGAGCCTTCTGGCCCGAGGAACATCTTCTGGAACATGTACAGGATGTAGATGGCGGCCATAATGACGCCTGCTGCGGAAAGACCAGCGTACCAGGGACTGCCAATGGCCTTGGAACCAAACGCGCCCAGTAGGATGGCGAATTCACCGACGAAGCCGTTCAGGCCGGGCAAACCCATCGAGGAGAGCGAGACGATCAGCATGATCGAACCGAAAATGGGTGTGATCTTCCACAACCCGCCGTAGACCTTGATCTCGCGGGTGTGCGTCTGTTCGTAGATCATACCGACCAAAAGGAACAACGCGCCTGTGCTGAGACCGTGGTTGACCATCTGCAAAATCGCGCCGGAGACGCCCTGCGCGTTGAGCGCAAACATGCCCAACATGACGAAACCGAGGTGGCTGACCGAGGAATACGCAACCAGTTTCTTGACGTCCGCCTGCGCGTACGAAACCGCCGCGCCGTACAGGATGCCGATGGTGGCGAAGAGCGCAATCCAGGGCGCCATCTGTATCGCGGCCTGTGGAAAGAGCGGAATATTGAAGCGCAGGAAGCCGTAGGTACCCATCTTTAGCAGCACACCCGCCAGGATGACCGAGCCAGCCGTAGGCGCTTCCACGTGGGCATCGGGCAACCAGGAGTGCAGCGGCCACATCGGGACTTTGATGGCAAAAGCGGCGGTGAAGGCCAGGAAGAGCCAGAACTGAATATTCGTAGGAATACCACCTGCGGAAATCAGTTCGGGCACGGAGAACGTCCCGCCCTGGATACCCAGCCACAGGATCGCCAGCAGCATCAAGATCGAACCTGCCATGGTGTATAGGAAGAACTTGATAGCGGCATAGATGCGGCGCGGGCCGCCCCAGATACCGATCAGAAAATACATCGGGACGAGCGTGAATTCCCAGAAGATGTAGAACAGGAACAGGTCCTGGGCCAGGAAGACACCGGTCATGCCGACTTCGAGCAGCAGGAAGAAGATCATGAAATCCTTGACGCGATCTTCCACCGCCGTCCAGGTCGAAAGGATCGAGATGGGAGTCAGGAACGCGGTCAACAGGACGAGCAGGATGCTGAGGCCGTCTACGCCCATGTGGTACTGGATGTTCCAGCCGGCCACGGTGATCCAGTCATATTTTGCGACCAGCTGCAGGTCCGGGTTGGAGGCGGTGAACATTCCCAAAACCCAGAGCGAGATGCCAAAGGTCAGCAGTGATGTGACCATCGCCGTCCAGCGCAACATGTTCTTGTTATCGCTCGGCAGGAGGAGCAACACCAGCACCCCCAGTAGTGGGAAAAAGGTCACCAGAGTAAGAGGTTGTAAGAGAAATTCCATAAGTTTGCCCTCGTTTCTCCCTCACCCCACCCCCTCTCCCGCTGGTCGAGTAGCGATCTTTGCGTATCGAGACCGGAGAGGGGCGAAGGGGTGAGGGGGAAAGATTATTTTAGCAATAGATATCCTAAGATAAGAACGACGCCCAACAATACGGACAGCGCATAACTGCGCACGAATCCGTTCTGGACCCTGCGCATGCTCGCCGATAAATTTTTGGTCGCTGTGCCCAGCCAGTTCGCGAAGGCATCAATGCCACGTTGGTCTGCATAGAGATTGAGACCGATATTGCTCAACCAGTTGTAGGTGCCCGCAATGACTTTATCGTGGAACCAATCATGCCAGAAGCGCCAGTCGATGGTATCGGCCAGGAACTTCGCCATGTCCACGTAGCGGTTGATGAAGACAGCAAAATAGCCTTCGTCGACGAACCATTTGTTTTCCATACCCGTGAATATGAGACCAAGCGGTTTTTTGAGCGGGTCAGGCTGATCCTTCTTAAGCGACTCCCGACCGTACAACAGCCAGGAGAGAAAAATGGCAAACAGCGCCAGCAGGGTTGAGATGCCCGCTACGCCAAGGTCAAGCGGAAGCGCCTCCACTTCACCAAGTGTGTGTTCGAGCCAGTGCCCTAAATTGTGGAAGCCCTCAAAGGGCAGATTGAGCGCGCCACCCAGCAGGGACAGAGCTGCCAGCACCATGAGCGGCACCGTGATGATCTTCGGGCTTTCCTCGGCGTGCTCCGCCGCAGCATGGCGGGCTTTTCCAAAGAAGACCATCCAGATCTGGCGGCCCATGTAGAAAGCGGTGAAGAATGCCGCGATGGATAATAACCAGTAAACGCCGGGATAATGCAACTTGGCATCCAGCAGGATTTCATCCTTCGACCAGAAACCGGCGAAAGGAACGATGCCCGCCAGCGCCAACGTGCCGATCATGTATAACCAGAAGGTGACCGGCATGGTCTTGCGCAGGCCGCCCATGTTGCGCATGTCGCCAGGATCGAAGACTTCACCATGATCATCGTGATGGCCGTGGTGAGCCAAATGGTGATGACCACGTTCAAGTCCGAGAATGATCGAGCCCGCCGAAAGGAAGAGCAGCGCCTTGAAGAAAGCGTGGGTTACAAGATGGAACATGCCCGCTACGAAAGCGCCCATCCCGACCGCCGCAACCATGAAACCAAGCTGCGAGATGGTCGAGTAGGCCAGTACTTTCTTGATGTCGTATTGACCGACTGCAATCGTGGCTGCAAAAAGCGCTGTCACCGCGCCGGTCATTGCCACGATGTACTGCGCCTGTGGGACAAGCGTGTAGAGTGGCGCCGAGCGCGTTACCAGGTAGACACCCGCTGTGACCATGGTCGCGGCATGGATCAGCGCCGAAACCGGGGTCGGGCCGGCCATCGCGTCCGGCAGCCAGACGTAGAGCGGGATCTGCGCGGATTTACCGGCCACGCCGATCAACATGAAAAGCGTGATGGCAACGATGATGCCGGGCTGCATATGCGCCAGTTCGGGCGCCGCAGCGAAGACTTCATCGAACTGGAACGAGCCCAACTGCCAGAACATCAGGAAGCCCGCGATCAGGAAACCGAAGTCACCGATACGGTTGGTGATAAAGGCTTTGTTACCGGCGTTGGAGTTGGCCCAGGACGGCCGTCCCAGCGTGTCCATGTCATACCAGAAGCCAATCAACAGGAAGGAGCACAGGCCAACGCCCTCCCAACCGACGAACAGCATCAGATATGAGTCGCCGCTGACCAGGAGCATCATGGCCACAATGAACAGGTTGAAGAACACAAAGAAGCGGCGATAACGACCGGGATCGTTCTTGAAGCGCACGTCTTCATGCATGTAGCCGATAGCGTAGATGTGGATCAAGGTGCCCACACCCGAAACAGCCAACATCATGGTGGTCGAAAGCGTGTCCACGCGGAAGGTCCAGTCCAGGCTCAAGTCTCCAATGTGTATCCACTGCGCCAGGAAAACCGATTCTGCATGGCCTTGATTGAGCCACAACGTGTACGCCAGCAAGGCAGAAACCACAAACGACGCACCCGAAGCCAGGCTGGCCAGCCAGCCGATGCCCCTTTCAGGCAACCTCCCGCCGATGATGATGTTCAATAACAGCCCGAGGACCGGGAAGAACACAACCCAAGGCGCAAGAGAATAAAAGCCTGTACTAGTTGCTTCACTTAAGAGCATAATTTATCCCTTCAGGCTGCTCATCTGGTCGACGTCGATGCTGTGCTTGGTTTTGAAAATGGCCACGATCAGCGCCAGGCCGACCGCCACTTCCGCCGCCGCCACCGCAATCACAAAGAAGACGATGATCTGTCCGTTCAACTGGTGGTAGGTATTCGCAAAGGCTACAAAAGCCAGGTTGGCCGCATTCAGCATCAACTCGATCGACATGAAAATAATCAGCGCGTTACGGCGAATAAGTACACCCAGCGCACCGATAGTGAATAAAATAGCCGAGAGCGCGATATAGTAGGTAACATCAACCATCTACTGCTCTCCTTTCTGTTGTTTGGTCAGCACAATCGCCCCGATCATCGCCACCAATAACACAATGGAGGTAACCTCGAAGGGCAGCAGGTAATCGCTGAATAAAACCATGCCGAGGTCGCGTATCGCATCTACAGTGTTGGTTGTTTCCGTTGGCGGGACAATCGCTGCTGTCGATTGCACGCGCACGAGTAGTAGATAAGCTGCCTCAACTACCAGTACGGCTGCCAGGCCCATCGCCAACGGTCTCTGGTAGGGCAGGACTTTGCCCGGGGCCAGTTTTTCCGCGCCCAGTAACATGATGACGAACAGGAACAACACCATGATCGCCCCGGCATAGACGGTGATTTGCGCCATAGCGATGAACGGCGCGCCCAGCAGCAGGTAGAAGACCGCCACCGTGGCAAAATTGATCACCAGGAACAACGCAGAATAAACTGCGTTCTGGCTGAGCAACATCCCGATTGCCGCGGCAACCGCAACCAGGGCTAGAATAAAAAAGAGTATCAGGTCAACGCTCATAAGCACCTTTTCGCCAGTGACCAGTAATCAGTAATCAGTAGCCAGTTTTCAGTTTGAGAAATCACGGATGACTGACTACTGTTCACTGATTGCTAATCTTTTGGATTCTCCATCTCCGGAACTGACCGCGTATAAACACCCGGCTCCACCTTCTGCGGCGTGGTCATCTCAGGCAAGGGAACCGCTTCCAGCAGCCTATCCTTGGTGTAGATAGCGTCGTGGCGGTCGGTGAACGAAAGCTCGTAATTATCGCCCAGCACGATAGCCTCAGTGGGACAGGCATCCTCACAGAAGCCGCAATAGATACAGCGCAGCATATTGATCTCGTAGGTGGAAGCATACCGCTCGCCGGGCGAGTAGCGTTCTTCGTCCGTGTTTTCAGAGGCCTCCACGAAGATGGCATCCGCCGGACAAGCGGCCGCGCACAGCGAACAGCCGATGCACTTCTCCAGTCCGTTTTCGTAACGTTTCAGCACATGACGTCCACGGTAGCGCGGACGCACCTGCCGCTTCTCTTCCGGGTATTGGGTCGTGACCGGCCCTTCGATCAGCATCTTGAACGTGGTAAACAGGCCACGTCCCAGTTCTTTAAGCATAGTTCTTCCTCCGTATCGTGCGGTCTACCATTAAAGTAGCAAACCAACCCGCTAACAACGAAAGGATGGGAGTCAACCATAACAACCAGGGATTGACATCCTGTGCCAGCAAAATACCGACTGCAGTAATGAAGACAACCGCCAGCGCCAGCGGCAGCAGCACTTTCCAGCCGAAATCCATCAGGCGGTGATAGCGAATGCGTGGCCAGGAGGCGCGCACCCAGATCATGATACCGAGCAAAACGAAAATTTTGATGAACATATACAGCGGTCCGAGCCAGGGGAACTGGTCCACACCCGGGCCAAGATACCCGCCAAAGAACAGCGTCGCCAAAATCGCGCTGACCACGATCATCTTCTGGTATTCGGCCATGAAGAACAAGGCAAATTTCATCCCGGAATATTCGGTGTGGTAACCGGCCACAATTTCCTGCTCGGCCTCGGGCATATCGAACGGGTGACGGTTAACTTCGGCAATCGTAGCGATCCAGAGAATGAATGCACCAACAGGCTGAACGAACACGAACCAACCAAACGGGCCGCGCTGCGCTTCAACGATCTCTACCAGGCTCATCGAGTTGCCCAGCAAGATGGCAGCTACGAATGATAAACCCAGCGTCAACTCATAAGATATCATCTGCGCCGAAGAGCGCAGGCCGCCCATCATGGCATACTTGTTATTCGAGGACCAGCCCGCCAGCACGATGCCATATACCGCAATCGAGGCGATTGACATTAAGAAAAGCACGCCCACGTTGATGTCAGCAACGGATTGAGTGATCGTACGGCCAAATAGCTGCACCGGCGGCCCCCACGGGATGACCGCCGTAATCACAATCGAAGGCACCATCGTAATGATGGGAGCCAGGAAGAACACCAGTTTATAAGCCTTGGCTGGCGTCAACTCTTCCTTGAAGATCAACTTGACCGCGTCTGCCATCCACTGCATCAACCCTTGCGGCCCGGCCCGGTTTGGTCCCAGGCGAGATTGCAGGAACGCCAGGAAGCGACGTTCGTAATATGTCAGGTAGCCGAAGCCGATCAGCAGCGTGAAAATCAGTACCAGGGATTTGATGGCCCATTCAAGCCAGGTTGTCCAGTCCATATCATTTCACCTTTATCGCCACCGGCTCGCGGATCGCCAGCCCCATGCTGCGCGGGATCAGCGCCACCCCGGCCGAAATTGTCTCATCGATCCTGACTATGGCCTCGCCCTTCACACCGTCAAAGCTGACCTTCACAGTCTTGCCAGCCTCTACACCCAACTTCTTGGCTGCATCCGGATGTAAGGCAATGAACGTCTCGCCGATGCGTTCGGCCAGCAATTCTGCGGGAGAGACTGTCGTGCCGCGGTCATACAGTTTCGTGACAGGGACGGCCAGCAGTTCATCCTCTTTTGGACGTAAACCCGCCTCTTCCCGGACCTTGGGTATGCTGACCGTTTCGCCGCGTTCCGCCGCGCTGACAAGTTGCACGCCCAACCCCTGCGTGTTCTCGTAGGTTGTGCCGCCGTAGTACAGGTCGCCGCGGCCAACAATGGGCCACTGCTCGGCCACTTCGGCCAATTTGGCGTAGGACAAACCTGCGAAGTCCTTCACGCTGGCAGCCAGCCTCTCGAAGACCAGCACGGGCGAAGAGCCTTCCAGGTCGATGTTGAGTTTCTTCGCAATTTCTGCTGTGATGGCGTAATCGGCTTTGGTTTCGCCCAGCGGCGGGACAGCCGGATAGAAGCGTTGCACGCGGCGTTCACCCGAAGTAAACGTACCATCCCGCTCGGTGTAAGCCTGCGCGGGTAGGACCACATCTGCCAGTTCAGCCGTCGCCGTCTGGAACAAATCCTGCACGACGACAAAATCCGCGTTCTTGAACGCCTTCTCCAGCGCGGGATCATCGCCTGCCGGGTCAGCGGCTGCGATGTAAACCGTTTTTCCTTTGATTATTTTTGCTAAATCGGCCTCGGGACGGAAACCCATCTCCCAGGCCCCCTGATTGTTAGCTTTCGGCCATACACCAATGAGGCCGTTGTTCCGTTTTCCCGTGTGCCCGGTTTTCACGAGCAGGTTAGCACAGGCGGCGGCAAGGTTGCTTGAACCTTCCAGTCCCAGTCCATCGCTCCCGAACAACACAATTGCATTTTCAGCCTTGGCGAATGCCTCCGCAATCTTGCTTTTACCGCCTAGGTCCTGGACAGTTTTGATTTCATCGCCATTCGAATATCGAATAACGAATTTCGCAAATTTATCGAGTTTTGTCTCACGGGCATTTGCCACGATCAATGTTGCCCCGCGGTCCGCAGCCTGCTTGACGCGCAGCCACCAGATGGGCGCCTCTTCATACAAATCAGACGCAACCACCAGGATGGCATCGCCTTTGCCCAGGTCCGCAAAGTTCGTGCCCTGTCCTACGCCAACCTGCATGACCAGGTCGCCGCCACCCATATCGGTGTATAAAACGGCCTTCCCGCCCAGTCCATCGGCCAGGGATTTCAGGTTGAAGAGGTCTTCGTTGGAAAGGCGCCCGGATGCCAGCACGACCACGTCCTTGCCGGCTTCACCCAGCTTTTCCGCAACCAGTTTGGTAGCCGAGTCCCAGGAGGCGATCTTCAATTTGTCATCTTTGCGAAGGAGCGGTTTTTCCAGGCGTGCCTTGCTCTCGGCATAATGATAGGCGAAGCGGCCCTTGTCGCAGATCCAGACCTCGTTGACCTGTTCGTTCTGGCGCGGCATCACGCGCTTGATGACCACTTTACCATCCGCTTTGGCTTCGCGGCGGGTATTGAAAGTGATATTGCAACCCACCGGGCACTGCGCGCAGACCGAAGCCGCCGCCAGCAGTTCCCAGGGACGCGCCCCAAAGCGGAAGTCGGCGGTCGTCAGCGCGCCAACAGGGCAGATATCGGTGGTGTTACCTGAAAAAACAGAATCAAATCCGGGCTCCGAAACGGAGATGATCTCACTGCCCCGCCCGCGTTCATCGATGGCCAATACCGCCTCGCCCACCACTTCATCTTGAAAGCGCACGCAACGTCCACACAAAATGCAGCGCTCCCGGTCGAGGTAAATGAGTTCGCCCAATGGGACATGCTTGTCCATGTGCATCTTGTCGCCATACAGGAAGCGACTTTTGCCCGGACCGTGTTCCATGGTCAGATTCTGCAACGGGCATTCGCCGCCCTTGTCACAGATCGGGCAATCGAGCGGGTGGGAGGTCAGCAGGAATTCGAGGATGCCCTTCTGCGCCTCTTTGGCCTTCTCGGATTGCGTGAGCACCACCATGCCGTCCGAAACAACGTTAGTGCAGGCCGCTTCGGGCTTGGGCATGAACTGCATCTGTGGCTGGCCGTTTTCATCGAGCATTGGCTGCCCGGTGCTGCGGTCGATCATCGGGCGACCGATCTCGACCAGGCACATGCGACACATGCCGGCCGGTTCCATCTTGGGATGGTAGCAAAAGACCGGAATGTCGATACCGACTTTCTTGGCCGCATCCACGATCAATGTCCCGGCGGGAACGGTGACCTGCACGCCGTCAATCGTCAGGGTAACTTGTTTTGTCATAGATCAGCTGCCTCTTTCCGCACCGGCAGTTTGAAGTCTTGCGGGAAGCGTTCGATACCAGTAACAACTGCCATGGTGGCAAATTCACCCAGCGCGCACAGGCATTTGTTCTGCATCTGCCTTGCAACGCTGTACAAAAGGTCTACCTCTTCCTTGCCGCTTTCGTTATTATGGATGCGCTCGCTCAGGTGTTGCATCCAGTAGTTGCCTTCCCGGCAGGGTGTGCACTTGCCACACGATTCGTGCTTGAAGAAATGGATGGTCTTGTTGATGACCCAGTCAATGCTGACGGTGTCGTCGATCACAATCACGGAAGCAGACCCGAGGTCCGCGCCGAGCGTGCGTACGGAAGCATAGTCCATCGGAGTGTCGAGTGCCTTGTCGTCCACAGCGATCAAGGACGAAGAAGCGCCAGCCGCCATGATGGCCTTGACCGGACGTCCTTCCAGGATGCCGCCGCCGTGCTCGTAGATCAACTCGCGGAAGGTCGCACCGAACAGAAGCTCATAGTTGCCCGGCTTGCGAACGCGACCGGACAGCGAGAAGATTTTCACGCCCGCGCTGTCGGCCGTACCCATCGACTTGTACCAGTCCGCGCCGTTGGCCATGATCAATGGGACATTAGTGAGCGTCTCGACGTTATTGACCACGGTCGGCTTGCCGTATAGACCAAACGAAGGCGGGAAGGGCGGACGCACGCGCGGTTGTCCGCGTTTGCCTTCGAGCGATTCGAGCAGGGCAGTCTCTTCTCCACAGATGTAAGCGCCCGCTCCAAGGTGGGTGTAAATCTTGAGGGAGTAATCGCTGCCAAAGAGTTTCTCACCCAGATAACCGGCCTTTTCCATTTCGGCGATTTTCTCGTCGAGAAAAGCAGCCACCTGCCAGAACTCGCCGCGCAGGTAGATGTAAGCCGCATGCGCGCCAACCGCATAGGAACAAATCGCCACACCCTCCAGGAACTGGAAGGGATTACTCTCCATAATCTCGCGGTCTTTGAAGGTGCCCGGCTCGGACTCATCCGCATTGGCAACCACGTAGTGTGGCCAATTATTATTGTCCATGAAGGCCCACTTCATGCCAGTGGGGAAGCCCGCGCCGCCGCGACCGCGCAGGCCGGAATTCTTGACTACCTCGGTCACTTCGGTCGGCTTCATCTTCTTGACAGCCCCTTCGAAGGCCTTGAAACCGCCTTCCTGCTTATAGACATCGATCTTGTTGATGTCGGCTATGTCTCGATGGCGCAAAAGGACGTGAGTCATTACTTCACCTCCTTGAGCGCATTGATCAGTTCCATCGTCTTTTCGACGGTCATGTTCTCGTGGTATTTGATGCCATCCGGCCCCTGCGTCTGGAACATGGGAGCCTTATCGCAGGCCGCCAGGCACATAACCGGCTCCACTGTCACCAGGCCGTCCGAGGTCGTGCCGCCGGGTTCGATCCCCAGCTTCGCGCACAAATCTGCCAAGAACTGGTCGGCGCCACGCAAGGCGCAGGGCAGGTCGGTACAGACCTGGATGCGTAGTTTCCCTTCCGGTTTATCGTGATACAACGTGTAAAAGCCAATGATGGAAGAGACCTCTGTGTCGGTGATCTCCAACATCGTGGCAATATCACGAATGGCATGGCGATCTACATAGCCTTCCTCACGTTGCGCTAGGTATAGCAACGGCATGACCGCCGAGCGCTTGTGCTCCGGCGGGTACTTCGCCAGGATCTTTTTCACTTCCTTGGGATACTTTTCTGCCAAACTCATCTGTCAATATCTCCCAGGACAAAGTCGATCGAACCGATGATGGCAATCAGGTCAGCGACCAGATGCCCCTTCGCCAGTTCAGATAATACGCCTACATTTTCAAAGGAGGGTGTACGCATGTGAATGCGATAGGGCTTCGGCCCACCATCCCCTTCCAGGAACACACCTAATTCGCCGCGCGGACTTTCCACCGCCGTGTAAATAGAGGCCTTGGGCGCCTCGAAGCCTTCCGTCCACAACTTGAAGTGATGGATCAGCGCTTCCATGCTGGTGCCAATCTCCGAGCGTGGCGGCGGGACGAACTTGCGGTTGTCGCTGCGCACTGGACCCATGGGCAGTTTGTTCAGCGCCTGCTCTACGATCTTGAGCGACTCGCGCATCTCCTGCACGCGGACCAGGTAACGGGCGTAGTTGTCGCCTTCGGTGCGAACGGGGACGACGAAATCGTACTGCTCGTAGCCCATATAAGGACGTTTCTTGCGCAAGTCCCAGTCCACGCCACTGGCGCGCAGGATCGGGCCGGTCACACCATAGCTGAGGGCAGTCTCCTTAGAGAGGACGCCAATTCCAAGCAGACGGTCCAGCAGCAGCGGGTTCTTCGTCAGCAGGGCTTCGTATTCATCGATCCGTTTCGGGAACATTTTGATGAAATCCCGGACTGCCCCTTCGAATTCCACCGGCACATCGCGCCAAACGCCACCCGGACGAATGTAAGTTGTCATCATACGCTGGCCCGAGACCAGTTCAAGGATGTCCAGAATGATCTCGCGCTCGCGGAAGGCGTACATGAACATGGACATGGCTGCCAGGTCCAGCGCATGCGTGCCGATCCACACCAGGTGCGAAGCAAGACGCTGCAACTCGGTCAGGATCACGCGTATCGCCTGCGCGCGCGGCGGCACGTCCAGATCCACCAGTTTTTCCACTGCCATGCAGTACGCCAGGTTGTTACCGACCGTGTTCATATAATCCAGGCGGTCGGTCATCACTTCGGCCTTTTGGTAGGTTTTTGCTTCCATATTTTTCTCAACGCCAGTGTGCAGGAAACCGATGTCGGGAATGCAGTTAATCACAATTTCGCCGTCGAGTTCCAGCAGCAGGCGCAGCACGCCATGTGTCGCCGGGTGCTGCGGGCCCATATTCAACAGCATGGTCTCGCCTGCGATTGCACGTCCCGAGACTAGGTGCTTCAAATCATCGACTGTGACTTCTTGTAGTTGAGCCATAACTATTCCTTGGCGTAAGGCTTGCGCAGGTTGATCTCTTCAAAGTTGAAGGTGAACTGCGGCTCTTCGTAGCCCAACGGGTAATCTTTGCGCAACGGATGCCCTTCCCAATCTGCAGGCATCAAAATGCGACGCGGGTCAGGATGGCCATCGAAATGGATGCCGAACATGTCCCAGATCTCGCGCTCGCGCCAGTTTGCAGATGCGAACACACCAGTCACTGTCGGGAGCACTGGCCTGGTCGCCGCTACCGGGACGCGCAATTGGATCGACAGGTTCTTCACCAGTGACGTTAACTGATAAATAACATGGAAGCGCGGCTCCTGTTGCGGCCAATAGTCCACGGCTGTCAGCGCAGATAACAGCGCAAATTCATGTGTATCACGCAAAGATGTGATCACCTCTACGATTTGTTCCGGCTGGACGAAGACATGCGCTTCACCCCGGAACTCTTCGAACGTCAGGGCAAATTCTTTTTGCAAAGCCTGGACGATTGTTTCGAGTTTATTGTCCATAAAATCTCACCGTCAGCGACCACGAAGTCTCAAAGTCTCTAAGTCACCAAGTAGTTTTTTCTTTGTGTCCTGGTGTCTTTGTTACTTTGTGGTTATCCCATATTTGCATAATCTTTGAACTTTTCGCCGTAGACCTTCTCGTACAGCGTCACCACACCATGGATCAGGGCCTCGGGGCGCGGGGGGCAGCCAGCCACGTATACGTCCACTGGCACTACTTCATCCACCCCTTGATGGATGGCATAGTTGTTGAAGACACCGCCGCAGGAGGCGCAGTCGCCCATGGCCAGCACCCATTTGGGTTCGGGCATCTGGTCGTACAGGCGGCGCAACACCGGGCCCATCTTGCGCGAAACACGCCCGGCCACAATCATCAGATCGGACTGGCGAGGGCTGGCGCGCATCAGTTCCATGCCGAAGCGGCTCATGTCGTAATCCGCGGCCTGCGCCGACATCATTTCGATGGCGCAGCAGGCCAATCCAAAGAGCATCGGCCACATGGCGCGCGTGCGTGACCAGTTGACAACCTGCTCGAGCGTCGTGGTCACCACGCCCATATTACCGAGTTTTTGTTCTACTCCCATTCCAGGGCTCCTTTCTTCCACGCATACACGTAGCCTACCAGTAAGATAACAATAAAGACGACCATCTCGATCAACCCGAACAAGCCGAGCTGCCTGAAGACAATCGCCCAGGGGAGGAAGAAAACGACTTCAATATCAAACAAGATGAACAGCACAGCGATCAGGTAGAAACGCACTGGCATACGGCGCGTACCCGGGCCGTATGGCTGCATACCTGATTCGTAGGGCATGGATTTTTGTTCTGTTTTTTTCTTTGGCCCAAATAGCTCCCCCAAGCCAATCGCGATCAATGCAACCAGGGTTGCCAGTGCAATTAAAACAGCAATGGCGAGATATTCAAGCAACATAGACACCTCTTCGATGATGCGTTTACTCGTACTGCGTATTGGCGAATGGATTTTTCTGCAGAAAAGACACGATTAAGCTACAAGAAAGGGTTGCCAATACAAACAAAGAGCACTAAACTGCCATGCTTGGCAAAGTATATCATAAGAGATTTTTGCGAACCAGACAATGTGTCGCTTTTCACAAAAAGAACAGGCAGGAGTCACATTGGAAAAATGACATAAAAATAAGGGCGAAGCGTTGCTTCGTCCCTATCGAATCTACCCCAAATAATCCCGCAGGTGCCTGCTGCGAGTTGGATGACGCAACTTGCGCAGCGCCTTGGCTTCGATCTGGCGGATGCGTTCGCGGGTTACATTAAAGTAGCGGCTCACTTCCTCCAGTGTATGATCCTTACCGTCCAGCAGACCAAAACGCAATTCCAACACCTGACGTTCACGCTCCGAGAGCGCTGTGAGCGCATTTTGTACCTGCTCGCGCAACATCTCACGGGAAGCTGCATCCAATGGCTCCAGGGCGTCTTCATCCTCGATGAAATCGCCCAGCTGGCTCGAATCCTCATCACCAACCGGGCCTTCCAACGAAACCGGCTCCTCGGCGGAACGCAGGACGCGATCCACTTTCTGGGTGGCATATTCCCAGCGACGTTGCAAGGCCGGCTCGAGCGGTTTTTCATCCGCCTGTGACAGCAAAATGGCCTGCACGTCCGTAGCAGGCAGATACCCCACTTCCAGCGCCAGTTCCTCATTCGTTGGATCGCGCCCCAATTCCTGGGTCAACTGGCGTTGAGCGCGCAGAATACGCGTGATCGACTCGAACAAATGCACCGGAATGCGAATGGTGCGCGCCTGCTCGGCAATCGAGCGGTTGATGGATTGCCTGATCCACCAGGTGGCGTAGGTGCTGAATTTAAATCCCCGGCGCGGGTCGAACTTACCCACCGCACGCAACAGGCCCAGGTTCCCTTCTTGGATCAAGTCCAGGAAGGAGATACCACGCCCAAGATAACGCTTGGCCACGCTGACGACCAGGCGCAAATTGGCGCGGATCAAGGCATGGTTGGCGGCTTCGGCCCGCAGGGTAACAGAGGCAAGTTCCTCGTCGAGGATCGAATCGTCCGGGATATTACGCTGGAAGGTACGTCCCGTAGGAAGTGTGTGATGCTGCTGGAGATGATTAAGCAGCCAGTTTGCAAACTCTGAGGGCAGCAAATATAGGCACATAAATACGCTGAAGGCTTTACGCACCATGCTGTCCCAGGTGGGATCCTGCCCCCACAAGCCATTATCGAGATAAGCGCGCAGATAAGAGGGTTCTTCGATACTCCAACCCAACTGTAGCACTAGCGCTTCGGCCAGTACCAGCGAAAGATCGGGCAATTCACACTCAAGGCGCTTGGCATCCTCCTCCAACCTTTCCCAGGAGGCAACCAACTCACTGACAACCGTGCGGTAAACGCCATTCGAAACAGAAATTCCACGACGCTGCGGGCGGCGCAAAAAAGCTGTGACCAAACGGTTCGCCTCGATCAGGGTTGCCAGGCGGAACTCGCTGTCGGCGTCCAGCAGCTTGACCTGGCCGATCTCACGCAGATACAGGCGCACCGGGTCTTCGGAGAGTTCGGCAGCCAGTTCGGGAGTCTTTTTTAGATCGAGAACATCTTCGTCTTCGTCGAACTCTTCTTCCTGTTGCGCCAGGATTTCGTCATCTGGCTCACCAATTTCATCCGCATCGTCATCGTTCACATCCACGTCTTCAACAGCGAGTTCTTCATCAATGGGCGCATCGCCCTGCGCAATATCCAAAAGTTCATCTTTGGGCTGAGGAGTGCGCGGAGGGCGCTTTGCGAGTTTGGATTTCGATTTGGCTTTGCGGGTCATAGCTTATTCGATTCGACGTAAAGACAGTTTTCTCCCGGCATAATCCAGGTCACGCAGCAGGCGCGTATGTTTCAACACCTGTTCCTGGTAAGAAGTTGCTCTTAGGTCACCTTGCAGTTGAGCCTCCTCCAACATGAAGCGCAGTTGGTTAAGGCTTTCATTCAACCCCAATCGGCGGAGCTTGATGATGCTGCGCTGTAATTCCTCCAATAGACGTTCTTCAACGGGGTCGAGCTTTTCAATTTGCTTCAGCAATTCTCCGGTCAGGTCCTGGAGCGCTTCAGGCAGGTGATCCATTACATATTGATAATGGTCCGTCTTATCCTGTTCCAGCGACTGGCGGATAAGGTCCAACAGCATCTGGTGGTCAGTATACCCGAAATCTTCGTTTATGAGTCGCTGTAATCCGGCCTCCTGCAACTGACGGTCTAGGCGGTGCAGTAATTCCGGCTTGCGGAACAGCAAACCGATACAATAGAGTTCCGTTTTATAGGATGGACTGACCGTCTTGATAACCCGGACATCGACCGGCTGTGCCTCTTCATCTGGGCGGCGCCTTGGCCGCCTCACCCGCGGACCCTGAGCCTGCCCGCCGACCAAGGAACGTTCATCTACCTTCAGGAAGCGCGCCAACTGCTGGCGATAGGTATCGCGCTCGACAGGATTGGGCAAATCTTCAATTAAGGGTACCACCTGCGCTGCAATACCCGACTTGACTTTCGGGTCCTTCAAATCTTGCCCTTCGGCCAGCGTTTCCATCACATGCGTGACAATCGGCTTAGCATTTTCGATCAGGTGCGCCCATTCTTGGGGGTCGCGCGCCACGATCTCATCCGGGTCGAGGTCATCGGGCAGGGAGGCCACGCGCAGGTCGGCCTGTAAACGGGCTTCATTGCGCAGCAGACCGCGCGCATCGAAACGCAACTCACCTTCGCGATCCATGGCCTGGCGGGCCGCATCCAACCCGCGCAGGATGGCTTTTTGCCCGGCAGCGTCCGGGTCGAGCGCCAGCACGATCTTGCGCGTAAAGCGCTTGAGCAGGCGCAACTGGTCTTCAGTGAGAGCGGTGCCCATCGGCGAGACCACGTTCTCGAAACCGGCCTGGTGCGGTGCAATCACGTCCAGGTAGCCTTCCACGATGACCACCTGGTCGGCAGCACGGATGGCCTTGCGCGCCCGGTCGAGTCCGTAGAGCAGGCGTCCCTTGGAGAAGATCGGCGTTTCGGGTGAGTTCAGGAATTTGGGGATGTCGTCGGGATCGACGATGCGCGCGCCGAAGCCGGCCATGCGTCCGCGTTCGTCACGGATGGGGATCATGATGCGGTGGCGGAATCTGTCATACGTTCGGCGGTTATCTCGTTCACCCGTTTCCCCATCGTCCTCGTGGACGGTGAGCAGGCCAGAATCGATCAGGTCCTGTTCCGAGTAGCCGCGCGCGGTGAAATGCTTGAGGGCGTTGTCCCAGCCGGGGGGCGCGTAGCCCAGGCCGAAGGTCTCGATGGCGGCGTCTCTCAGCCCGCGTTTTTCGCGCAGATAGGCCAATATGTCCGGCGCGTTCAGCAGATGATTGTGGTAATACAGGACAGCTTCTTCCAGCAGGGCGCGCAGGGAATCGTATAGTTCCTTCTGGGCTTCCTGCTGCGGCGTGTATTCCTGGAGTTCCACGCCAGCGCGTTGCGCCAGGTGTTGCAGCGCTTCCTTGAAATCCCAGCCTTCCTTCTTCATGACGAACTTGAAGATGTCTCCGCCCTCGTTGCATTGACCGAAGCAGCGCCACGTCCCGGTCTCCGGCCAGACAACAAATGCCGGGGTCTTGGTGTTGCTGTGGAACGGGCAAAAGCCGGTGTAGTTGCGCCCGGCCTTGCGCAGTTTCACCCCGGCCTCGGAGACCAGGTCGACGATATCGATGCGGGATTTGACTTCGTCTATAGTAGACATTTCAGTGGCCAATGATCAGTAGACAGTCATCAGTAGACAGTTTTCAGTGTGGTTGAATTATAGACTCGAATAAGACAATTTGGCAAATTTCATGTATAAAAAGGACCCGGCTCAGGGAGGTTACCCAGGAGCCGGGTCGGTTCAATATTTGCCCAGAGATGTTCCTCTGAGCCGGGGTCAGGTCAGCCGGTTTTTTGCCTCGACCGCCGCCCGTAGGCGGGACGGCACTTCTGGCGGGGAAAATAGCGTGCTACGAAATTATCTTCTTGTTCCGCTCGTACCACCAGTCTTCGGCATGCAGGTAACCCAGCAGGGCCTGCGAGGCCACCCAACGCAGCGGCTCCGGCGGCCAGGCGAGCGGCTTGCGCTCCACAAACCAGATGGAAGTCAGGTCGGTCTGGCGTTCGAGCAGCAGGTCGGCCAGCGTCTGCCCGTTGAGGTGGGTCGGCGCGACGCCGTGTCCCACGCAGCCCAGGCTGTACCAGGCGCGCGCGTCGCCGACCATGCCGATGGCAGGCGCCATTTGCAGGGTCACGCTGACCGGGCCGCCCCAGCGGAAGGTGAACCTGACATCCTTCAAGCCGGGGAAAAGTTCCACTGTATCTTTCTCCAATTGCTGGAAAGTTTTCTCGTTCAGGTCGCGCGCCATGTCGCGGCCATAGGCGAGCGTCACGTCACTGCCGCCGATCGCCAGGCGGTTGTCCACCGTCAGGCGCAGGTAATGGACCAGGTTGCGCGCATCTTCCAGCCCCTGGCGGTTCTTCCAACCGATGGAGGCCATTTGTTCCTCGGTCAACGGCTCGGTGATGACCATGTGCGTGAAGGCCGGCACCTGCTTGTTCCAGATCTCGGGGATGAGGTGCGAATAGGCGTTGGTGGCGAAGACGATCTTATCGGCAGTCACTGTGCCCCCCGGCGTCTGCAAAGTAAACTTCGTCCCGCGCCGGATTTCCGTCACGGGCGACCCCTCGTAGACAACAGCGCCAACTTCCTGCGCGATACGCTTCAACTCGCGGACCTGTTTGGCCGGGTCCAAAATCCCGCAGCGCGCCTCGCTCCAGGCGCCCAGCACGAGCGGACTGTTCACCTCGGCGCGGGCCTTCTCCTGGTCGAGCCACTCGATGCCGGTCACGCCCAGGCCCGTGAGCAGTTCCAGGTCATGTTGGATGCGCTTAACGTAGCCCGGTGTGGTTGCCAGCCGCAAAAACCCCGTATATTCGAAATCGCTCTGGATGTTGTGCTCGCGGACTAGGTCGCGCACCAGATCGACCGAACGTTCGCAGTAGTGATGCGCATCGACCGTTTTCTGTTTGCCGAACAGCATGGCGGTCACGGCTGGTTCGAGGCCAAACAAGGTCATGGCAAAGCCGCCGTTGCGCCCGCTGGCGCCATAGCCGACGACCTCACCTTCCAATACCGCGACCTTCATGGTCGGCTCAGTTTTGCGCAGGAAATACGCGGTGGCGAGTCCTGTATATCCGCCACCGATAATCGCGACATCCACATTGACGTCGCCTGCTACGGGCGCATTCGGCGTGTAAGGCCCGTAGGTATTCAGCCAGTATGATTTTTGAGTGTAATCAACAGACATGCTTCCCTCCGAGTAAGCCAAGTTTACAGAATTATTGTAGCACGGAGGATAATTAAAACAATAAGGCGGCCACTCGGCCGCCTCTAGTTTTGTGTTAGAACCCTTCGAGTTTACTCAAATCCACAATCCCGTGGGACAAATTGGCAATTTGTCCTACCAGGGCCAGGCGATTTCGCCTGACGGCTTCGTCTTCGGCCATGACCAGTACCTCGTCGAAGAATTTGTTGATGGCGGGGATGAGGGCGACAACGATGTTCAGGAATTCGTCGATGGTTGACGTAGGAAAACTGATATATTAATCTGTTGATGTTGCCCGTGTGATAGCCGCATCAACAGCATGGCTTATCGTACGAATCACCTCGCCTGACGGCTCAATCGCCCCTATCTTCACCAAATCAACAATTTTTCCAGTTTTTATATCCAATCCTGTCAATATATTTCTCTTTCCTTTGTGCTTCTTGGTAATTTGATCAATGACCATATTAGGATCCAACCCAAGGTCATTAGCTATTTTCCTAACCGGAGCATCCAACACATCACAAAGAATAAATTGTCCAACTTTTTCATAGTCATAATTCGCATTAAAACTGGCAAGCTTTTTTTTGCATACCAGATAAGCCACACCATTACCGGGTACAATTCCTTCCTCTATTGCAGCACGCGTAGCGGAAAGAGCGGTTTCAACACGGTGCTTCTTTGCTTTCGCTTCAGATTTGATGGCAGCACCAACACGTATAATGACCTCACCGCCGCTCATTTTTGCAAGACGTTTGCAAAGAAGCAGACGATCGTAATCGTTCACACTTTGATTAATTTCCGCGCCGATTTCCCTGATACGTTTATTAATATCGCTATACTTACCCTTACCGCCAATGATAGTGGTGTTCTCCTTGTCAGAAACAACTTTCTCAGCCCTGCCGAGATCCTGTAATGTAGCAATTTCAAGTTTGTTCCCTTTTTCATCGGACAGCACATTACCTCCGGTGAGAGCCGCGATATCAAATAAAATGGCTTCGCTGTATTGGCCAAAATCCGGTGCTTTGACAGCCAGCACGTTCAGGTCACCGCGTAGTTTATATAAAGTAAGGGCATTAAGAGCCTCACCATAAATGTCATTGGCAATAATGACAAGTTCGCGTGTGTCGGTTTCCATGAGCTTCTCAATCAGAGGGATGATAGCCTGTGTATTAGTGACCTTTCCCTCGTAGATGAGAATATGCGGTTCAACAAGCACCGCTTCTAATTCATCAACATTCGTAACAAAATCGGAAGACAGATAACCATTATCAAAACACATACCTTCTATATATTCAACCTCGAAATACGGATTCTTGGATTCTTCTACAGTAATAAAACCATCCTTGCCAACCTTGTCCAACACATCAGCAATGAGTTCACCAATCTCTATGTCCGAAACTGAATTAGCTGCAACATCAGCAATCTCATCTTTAGTACTAACAGGGATAGCCATTTCACGTACTACATCACCTGTCTTCTCGACTCCCCAATTAAGACCTCGTCTCAAAAAATCATCGTTGTACCCATTTATCTTATACTCTTGATAATGTCCCGCGATTAATTCCTCAAGCAGTACACTTGTATCATTCTGGGCAACGTCAATATCAGTAACTTTTTTCGATGTACTCAGCCTTTCTTCAGCATGATTGACAACTTCTCCAACGTTATCTCTTTGCTTTAGCGCATTATCTGCGGCGACTTGTTCATCTCTGACCGCCTTCTGCACCTCGGTGGACACCGGGTGCAGGACCATATCTAGAGGAATATTCAAATACTGCGTACACAGACGGTACATTGCTTCTTCGAAATAATCCTCATGCACGTTCAGTCCGTTATAGCGACTGAGATTTTTGAGACTGCCTGTTAATTTATCTGAAATAGAAGGCGTTCCAAATCGAAACCCCTTGAAGAACAACGGGATGATATTGCGTTTTTCACCAATGGCAGTCTCGATCTCACGTCTCAACCAATCACCCGGTTCGCTGCACCGATCTAATGCTGCTGGTGTGAGAATGATCAAGAAGTGTGCACGCGCTTTGATGTTGGTGGTAATGATCTGTTCAAAATCCCCAGCAGCAATACTCCTGTAATCAAAGAAAACATCATAGCCCTGATTCTTCAAGTTTTCATAAACCGCAAGCGCGGTATACACATCCGTGCGGCGGTAGCTGATAAACACGGTCTTTTCAATGCGTGCCATGTACCATTACCTTCGTAATGGAATTATACGTTAAAAATTGGATAGCCCGCCATAGGTAGTTCTGTATTCGGTTGGAACAGGCTTAACAGTCTCTGTGATCGTCGACGTCAAAACCGGAACAGAGTTCGTCCCCGCAATGGAGGGCGTGGGCGAAACTTCAGGGGTTGGGGGGCGTCGCTGGTGGGGTCAACCCGCTGCAGGCGGTAATCAGTGCAATCACGGCAAAATAGAACCAGTTCTTTTTCATACACATTACCTTGTTAAAACAAAACTGGGACAGGCCCGCCCATCCCAGTCGAATTCTCTAAAAGCCTTCGAGCTTACTCAGGTCAGCGATCCCGTCTGCCAGGCCGGCGATCTGCCCGACCAGCGCCAGGCGGTTACCCCTGACATCTTCCTCCTCGGCCATGACCAGCACTTCATCGAAAAATTTGTTGATAGTAGGGATGAGGGTACCCACAATTTTCAGGATTTCATCTACGGTCGATGTGGGAAAACTTTAATCGATGGGACCGTCATACTGAGATTCACAGCCATGGCCATCCCCTGCTGGGGGGGGTTCATAGGCATCAAGCTGGTTATAGTATGCTTCTCGCTCCGTAACTATTTGGCCGTTAAAATTGGTCATCCTTTCGCTGGCAGAGTGCGCTTCCGCTTTTTCAAAGAAAAAGTTCAACGGCGCGCCCAGCACAGATGTGTAAACCGCAAAAATTACACCCAGGCTGAGCAATACAGAGAGAATGATCCGGATTTTCAACTTGGACATGTTACCTTCTCCTTGTTAGTCTGGTTGGCTTCGATGAAATGGTGAGGCTTTTGTTAGTAGACATTCACTTCCCCTCTGTTCTTGACGACATGTAAATTATACCAAATTTATCATATTTAGCAAAAATACTTAATTTCTACTAATAATTGGAGACATCATTGGCGAAGTCAATACGTTGCATGAGAGTATTAGAGCAAGCAGGGCAATCAACAACCACTTCTTTTTCATATCCATGCAGTACCTCATTAAAAACAAAACTGGGATGGCTTCTTGCCCATCCCAGTTGAATTCTCTAAAAACCTTCGAGCTTACTCAGGTCAGCAATCTCGTGGGACAAATTGGCAATTCGTCCTACGAGCGCCAGGCGGTTACCCCTGACATCTTCCTCCTCGGCCATGACCAGCACTTCATCGAAAAATTTGTTGATAGTAGGGATGAGAGCTACGACGATGCTCAGGAATTCATCCACGGACGATGGACGACCGACGACCGACGACCGAAGCGCTTCGTAAAGGTCACGCTCAGCTTGCTCAGTAAGCTTTCCATCGTCGATGGTCAATGGTCCATTGTCCACTTCCGCGGCGCGAATGATGCGGACACAACGCGCGTAGGCGGGCAGGATCTCATTCCAATCCTCCCGTTCGACCCAGGCCTGGAGCTGCTTCACCGCCCGGGCCGCGGAGGCCGGGTTATCGGACTGCGCCGCCAAGACCGCATCGACCACATCATACCGGTACGATTCCTTGAGCAGCACCGACAGGCGCCCGGCGATGAAATCCAGCACCTGATTTTGCACCTCGTCGTTAACTTCAACCGGCTGGAATTGGGCAGCTAGCGCCACAGCTCTGCGCAGGTCGAAATCAAGCTCGTGCTCAATCAACGGTTGGACCGTGCCAATGGCGGCACGGCGCAGGGCGAACGGATCTTTCGCGCCGGAGGGAGCTAAGCCTGCTGCGAACAGGCCGACCAGCGAGTCGAGGCGGTCAGTCAGCGCCAGCATCATGCCGATCTGCGTCTGCGGGACGGTTTGGTATTGTTCGCCAATCGCCGCCGCCACTTCAGGGTCTTCACCGCTGCGCTGCGCATATTCGCGCCCGATGACGCCTTGCAGGGAAGTCATTTCGGTGACCATCTGCGTGACCAGGTCGGCTTTGGCCAGGTAAACACTGCGCGCCAGGTGTTTGAGCTGCATTACGTCTCTAAGACCGAGCATGGCGCCCAATTCAGCGCCCAGTTTCAGCATGCGGTCGGACTTATCCAGCATCGAGCCGAGTACGGTCTGGAAGATGAGCTTGCTCAGTCCCGGACGGTAATATTCGAGCGGATACTTGAGGTCTTCGCGCACGAAGAAATCGGCATCGGCAAAGCGCGCGTTAAGGACGTGTTCATTGCCTTCACGGACAATGTCGAGGTGCAGGTCGTCGCCGTTTCTAATCGCAATGAAATACGGTAACAACGTGCGGAGTGCGGAGTGCGACGTGCCACTTGCGTTGTCCGCACTTCGCACATCGTCACGTCGCACATTCTCCACAGGAAAATATCGCTGGTGCTTCTTCATGACCGAAATCAAAACATCTCGAGGTAAATCCAAATATTCTTCTGGGAATCCGCCCATGACGGCAGTCGGCATTTCGACCAGGTTGGCCACTTCGGCCAGCAAATCGTCGTCGATGATGGCCTGACCCTTGACCAGGTCGGCGGCCTGTTTGACCTGCTCTACGATCTGGGACTTGCGTTCCTTCACATCGATCACGATTCCCGATTCCCGAATCACATCAAAATATTTGTCAGCCGAGGGAATGGTAATTTCGGGCGAGTCATACGGACGCAATCCGCGCGTGACATTGCCTGCCACCACACCCGCATATTCGAACGGGATGACGGTCTCACCCAGCAGGGAGACGAACCAGCGGATGGGTCGTGAGAAGGCCACGCCGCTCTCGTTCCAACGCATGGACTTGGTGAAGTTGATACCTGCAACCAACTCAGGTAATGCTTTGGCCAGCACCTCGGGCGCCGGGCGGCCTGTGGATTTGACCACCGCAAAGACATACTTACCGCCGTTCTCTTCACGGACGACCAGGTCTTTGGTGTCCACGCCGCTCTTCTTGGCAAAGCCCATCGCAGCGGGAAGCGCTACGCCCGAAGGGTCAAAAGCCTTATCGGCAGGCGGGCCTTTGACCAGGTCTTCCAGGTCGGGTTGGCTCGGGCTGAGAGTCTCTACGAAAACGGCAGCACGCCGGGGCGTGGCTTCGACGCGCACGGGACCATGTTCCAGGCGCAGTTCATCCAGCCAGGCCGGGACGCGCTCGCGGAACTGAGTCAGAATGTCGTTCACATCCGTATGAGGCAACTCTTCGACACCAATTTCGAGGAGGAATGATGTTGGGCTTGTGATGTCAGACTTTAGACTTGAGACTTTAGCTGAGGTCTGATGGCTAACGTCTGAAGTCTTGAGAAGCGGATATTCAAGCTCTTTCCTCTGCTCCAAATACGCCACCGCTACCCGGCGGGCCAGTTCCCGCATGCGCCGGAAGTAACCCTGGCGCTCGGTCACGCCAATGGCGCCGCGCGTGTCGAGTGTATTAAAGATGTGCGAGCATTTGAGCACGTAGTCGTGGGCGGGCAGGACAAGCCCCTGCTCCAGGCAGGCGTTGCACTCGGCCTCGAAGCGCTCGAAGACCTCGCGCATGCGGGTCACGTCGGCGACCTCGAAGTAGTACTTACTGTGCTCGAATTCCTCCCGGCGGCGGACTTCGCCGTAGGTGACACCAGGGGCCCACTCCTCGCCCCAGATGTCCTCCGCGTTGTTGAGCGCAATCAGGATGCGCTCCAGGCCGTAGGTCAGTTCGACCGCCACCGGGTCGAGCGGGGTACCGCCGACCTGCTGGAAGTAGGTGAACTGGGTGATCTCCTGCCCGTCGAGCCAGACTTCCCAGCCCAGACCCCAGGCCGAGATGGCGGGCTGCTCCCAGTTGTCCTCCACGAAGCGGATGTCGTGCTGGCGCGGGTCGATGCCGATGGCCTTGAGCGAGTCGAGATAGAGTTCCTGCGGTTCGCCGCCCATGACAGAGCCGGGGTCGGCGGGATCAGGCTTGAGAATGACCTGGAACTGGTAATGCACCTGGAAGCGGTTGGGGTTCTCGCCATAGCGCCCGTCATCGGGACGCACGGAGGGTTCCACGTAGGCCACGTTCCACGGCTCGGGACCCAGGACGCGCAGGAAGGTGGCCGGGTTCATCGTCCCGGCGCCGACCTGGGTGTAGTAGGGCTGCCAGAGCACGGCGCCGCGCTCGGCCCAGAAGTTTTGCAGTTTGAGGATGATTTCTTGGAAGGTTGCTTTTTCTGTCATGGGTTACTCTATTTGATTTTGGGATAATAGCGTGGGGGATTATACCGCACGAAAAAACCCCGATTTACGCGGGACTTTAGGGTTGATCCTGTTTTGAAGAGTTTTGTCAATTATTCGAAACTGAACGAATGCAACGAAAACCCGTCCAACTATTGGCTACGTACTCATGCTGTGAGGAATAAATTAGAAAACCATTCAAATACGAATGCTCCTCATGCCAATCACCTCCCTTAGTCTTTGGTAACAATCTTCCCTCAGATCCTGTTGAAATACTCACATAATAATCGCTTATGTATTCTGACACATTTCCCGCCATGTCATAAGCTCCATATGGGCTTACACCCAGAGGAAAACTTCCTACAGGCGCAGTAATTTCAAACCCGTCTTCAATCCCGGCCCCATTGGCCCTTAAAGCCACATCATCAGTTTGGTTACCCCATGGATAAGACCTTTGATCTGTGCCGCTGGCAGCTTTTTGCCATTCTTCATCTGTAGGTAGACGTGCCCCTCGCCAGTCACAATACAATTCTGCGTATTCTCTAGTCACCCAAACTACAGGATAATTAGCATATTTATCATTACCGAAATAGTTAATAGATGCCAATTTAGTATCAGTGGGGGCAGGGCACACTGTAGCAGTTATACAATCTCTATAAAACGAGTTCGTTACTTCATACTTATCGATATAAAACGCATCCGTATAAAGGGTCTGTGAGGAGCTATATGTTCTCGCAATAAAATCCCCTGCTGGAACATATATCATCTCAACGCCAAATTCATCAGTGATTTCAGCGGGTAGAGAAGTTGAAATCGGTGTTTTTATTTTCGTTGATGTCGCATTAGGTTTTACAGTTTTTGTGGAAAATATAGAGAAAATTGTAAAAGTATTTGTGGCATTAGGTCTTGTTGTTGTACCAGCCTTTGCAGTTGGCACAGGTGTATTGAATTTAGGAATCGTCCATAAGCCAATCAAAAATAAAGCAATTATTATCCCAACAATACCAATAACCCTGAGAAAAGGCATTACGCTGGAAAATAGTTGTTTTATTGCTGCCTTTCGAGCGACTTGACGCTCCGCTTTCTCGCGTTTTGCTTTCTCATGTGCGGCTTTCTTGGCGGCTGTTCGTTCCGCTTTCTCATAAGCGGTTTTCTCAGCGGCTTCTTGCTCTGCTTTCTCACGAGCGGCTTTTACAGCTTTCGTTTTTATAATTTTGGATTCTTCGGCTGCCTTCAATGCTGATTCTATGTGTGTAATTAAGCGATAAACATCCGGATTAAATGAATGATGATTAACCTGCAAAGCATTTCGCCGTGCTAAAGGCTTAAGATTTTCTGGCAGCTCGGTTGAACGTGGCATATCAATTCCGTCAACCAAAACTGGAATCACACGAATGTTGCGATTTAATGCCGCGGCAATTTCGATCCGCACAAAATCTTCAGGATTATCTAAACGTCGATTTCCACCTTCATCCTTAGTATTGAGCCACTGCCTACCAATCAAAGCAATCAACACATCACAAGACTGTACAGCATCTTCCAAAACTTTTACAAAATCAAGTCCTCCCTCGATTACTTCTACATCCATAAATATTGCATCCTCGCCAAAATGCGTGGCGAGGCGGTCATAGATACGCCCAGCAGCATAGCTTGTATCTATTCTGCGATATGAGATGAAAATTCGGCCCTTTTGTAGTGTGGTCAAAAACAAACCCTCTAGTTATTGCGATTTCGTTATGGGATTATACCGTGAAAGAATTATAGAACGGGTTAACAAGCGGCGGCTTCCAACAGAGACAGGTCATACCACACATCCAGGCCGGCGACTTTCAAGTCGGCAGCCAGTTTTTCGACGGAGGCGAGGTCCCTGCGAGAATAGGAGATGAAGACTTGGGTCATGGGGTGGCATCCTTGGCGCAGCGGAAGCCAAGACCAACACTTGTATATGCTGGATCGAAATAAAAACGATGGGCAGATGATACATTATTATTGGAGACAGAATAATCACCACCCCGCCGCACACGATGTTCTCCGATTTCAGGGCCGAAGGGATTGGATACTGGCGAGTTCTGGTAATACGTTTCTGAATACCAATCAGCCACCCATTCCGACACGTTCCCAACCATATCATAAATGCCATACGGGCTTTTGCCGCTCTCATATCGACCAACCTCGACAGCATCCCCGACACAACCAGCGTAATTGGCCTTTTTGCAATCGATCCCTTCGCCCCATGGGTAAGTGCGTGCGTCCGTACCACGTGCAGCTTTTTCCCATTCGGCTTCTGTAGGTAGCCTTGCGCCGCGCCACTCACAATAGGCCTTGGCCTTAAACCAATTTATGTACATAACGGGATAATTATTAAATTCAGGGTTATCGTAATAACTATAATGACTAGATGAACTGGTTCGACGGGGCAGGTCACATACTTTTGCATCCACACAGATTTTGTAGAGCGCATTCGTCACTTCGTACTTGTCAATGTAATACGCGTCTAAAAAAATCATGTGTGCAGGCTTTGCGCCATAGATATCATCACTCCCCATTGTAAATTCACCTGCTGGCACGGGTACCATTTCAACGCCAAACTCATCGGTGATTTCTGCGGGAAATGGAGTTACGGTTGGGGTGGTCACTTTGGTTGGCGTCAAACTGGGCTCTGCTGTAACTGTTAGCGTCACAGGAGTGCTGATTTCTTGTGCCACTTCTTTAGTGATGGTCGGTGTCGGTTCAAGTGCACTTTCTGGCTGAGAAAGTAATTGTGGCAAGCCAAATATCGCCACGCAACCTAACCCTATCAACGCAATAAGGATGATTAGATTTCGCGGCTTCCATTGTTGCTGTTTGGGTATTCTCTCTGGTTCAGGTGTTTTTTCCTGGGGTTTAGGTCTCGCTGCTCTTTTCTGCCCTTCTTCTGGCTTTGTGCCAGTCGATGCTATCTCTGCAAGAGATTCCTTATGCTCAACTGACCACACACCCAGTGCGCGCAACACCTCATCAAAGTTTTGCTTGTATTTACTCCCCTGCACATCGATAAAGTGGAGAGTGCGGTATCCAAACGGCAGACTACATTGCCGGTAAAACAAGGGGACAATTTTTTTGTTGAGTTCGCTTGCAAATAGAAATTCTTCTTCCACCCACTTTGAAGAAACTGAATCCGGCGATAACACCACCAACACATACTGGCTTTCTCGTATCGCTTTTTCGAGTTCCCGGCTCCAGCGCGAGCCGCCTTCCAGGCCCGAGAGGTCATACCACACATCCAGGCCGGTGGCTTTCAAGTCAGCAGCCAGTTGCTCGACGAAGGCAAGGTCCCTGCGGGAGTAGGAGATGAAGATCTGGGTCATGAGCGTTTTTCTTCGGGCATCTGGTTCTCCACCAAAAAGGGTTATGAAAATTATACGTTAAATTTCACAATATTGTTGTTACAATAACATTGACTTCACCTTATATAATTCAATAAAAATGCTTTCCTGAAAATGGGGAGTTTTATGCAACAACCAGATCCCAAAACCCACCTACTTGAACATTCCGAAGCTAAATTAAAACTTTACGATACGTATTTGGCAAGATATCTAAACATTCTTGCTAGAACCCCGTATGTTGAAAAGATTTTTCTTTTTGACCTACTTTGCAGGGAAGGAATTTATGAGAAGGGCGAAAAGGGAAGCCCCATCATGGCGTTAGAAACCATCAAGGATCATTACTACTCAAACAACCGTTCTTGCCCAAATATTACAATTTGGTTTAATGATATTGGTTATTCTGAAATTGAGAACGATGTCTTGAAAATTGATAGAGTCAAAATATTCGGAGAGAAAATATATCGTCCTTCAAATGTCAACGTTAAGTTCTATCAAGAGGACTACCAAGACCTCTACCCAAAAGCTGTCCAATTAGTAAATAGTACTTACAGAGCAAAAGGATTATTTTTCATTGATCCTTATGGCTACAAAGCAATAAAGCCAGAAGATATTCGTAACATGTTGGATGGAAATAATACAGAGGTTCTATTGTGGTTGCCAGCCTCCTTCATGTATCGTTTTGCAAATACTGTAACTCGGTCTGATTTCAAAGGTGGTGAACCGTTAAAAGAATTCATTATCGCGTTGTTCGGGAAAAATCATCCTTTATTCAAATCTGTATACGATTTTATTGAACAAATTACTGGGAGCTTCAGGGCGTATTTAAGGGAATTAGGAATCTTTGTTGATTCGTTCACCCTTGAACGTGGCGGAGGCAATGTATATTGTCTTTTTTTCTTTACGAGCCATATCAAAGGGTATGAAACAATGCTCGCGACAAAATGGGATATGGATGAAAATCGAGGAAAAGGCCATACTCTCAATAAATTCCCATCATTTAGTGAAATTCAATTATCAGGGTATCCACAAAAATTGAAGGCCTTTGTCTCCAGCGCAGAATATCGAACAAATGCCGAAATTTACAAGTTTGGATTGGAGAATGGCTTCTTACCAAAACATACAAACGATGTATTGCGTTCCTGGAAGCAAGAAGAAAAAATTGAGCGCATCTCATTGGATGGACAACACGCGCAAGGTAACTACATCGAATACAATTCTCCAAGACTTGTAGGTTTCAGAATAAAACAAAGCCCGTAGACAATGCAGAACATTCGTGCTACGATATATATACATATTATTGGTAACAATTCTCTGGAGGAGAAATCATGGCTGAACATTCGGGCATCGAGTGGACCGAATCCACCTGGAACCCGCTGACGGGCTGCACCAAGGTCAGTCCTGGCTGCGTGCATTGCTACGCGGAACGAATGGCGAAGCGCTTGCAGGCCATGGGCCAGCCGAATTATCGCAACGGTTTCAAGCTTACCCTGCACGAAAACGCGCTCGAAAAGCCGCTCGAATGGAAGAAGCCGCAGGTCATTTTCGTCAATTCGATGAGCGACCTGTTCCACAAAGACGTGCCGGTCGCGTTTGTCCTGGAAGTGTTCGATGTGATGCGGCGCGCTCATTGGCATACCTTCCAGGTGCTCACCAAACGCGCCGAGCGATTGGAAGAACTCAGTCCCAGGATCAATTGGCCAGAGAATGTGTGGATGGGGGTCAGCGTGGAAAACGGGGATTACACTTTCCGCATCGACCACCTGCGCCGGACGGGGGCGGTGGTCAAGTTTTTGTCGCTGGAGCCGTTGCTGGGGCCGTTGCACGATTTGAATCTCGAAGGCATCCACTGGGCGATCGTGGGCGGCGAATCAGGCCCCGGCGCGCGCCCGCTCGAGCGTGTCTGGGTAACGGATATTCGCGATCAATGCCTGCGGGCCGGGGTCCCGTTCTTTTTCAAACAATGGGGTGGGACGAACAAGAAGAAGGCTGGTCGCGTGCTCGAAGGTCGCACGTGGGATGAGATGCCGGTGGAAATGAATTTAGTAAAGGCGTAATTTTCTTAAATACGAAGATTTATTCTTTGAGCTCGAGTAAACGTACATCCTCCAGGTCAACAGGGCGGCCAGATGCGCGTTTGGATGCAATCAGGTCTTCACGTGAAGCAACAAAGAATTTTTGATCTTGATATTCCATCGTTTCACGTCGCTGCCAAGCTTCTTCAAACACCAAGCCAGGGGTGGAAGTTTGTACGTCAATGCGGACACGGTCTTTGAAAATTGTAATTTCCTGAGAAAGCAATTCTTCAGGGGTTGTCATAGCTGCCGTCCCCAGTTTTGCTTCCAAAAGCGCATCGAGTAATTTTCTGGCGTTATCGGGATTTGTATCGATCAGAATATCAAGATCGAAGGTTGCTCGTGGCACACCATGCAGCGCTGCTGCAATATCCCCTATCACAACGTATCGAACTTTATCTCGTTGTAAGGACGAGAATACGTCCTTCAACAGGTTTAGCATCGCGTTGCTCCACGATCTTTGGGTTTGTTAGCAGTAATAACTCTGTGAACGCACACAGCATGTCCATGCGTTCGGCAAGGGTCAGTGAGCGAAACCAAAGGGTCTTGGCTTCAATTGTCTCATCCTGACGGTCATGCGTAACTGACAGCTTCATATCCCAATTATAACAGCCAAAAACGAACGATGAATCGGGGCCGGGGGCGCGCCCGCCGGAGGGGGTCTGGGTGACAGACATCCGCGACCAACATCTGCGGCTGAATTTTGCCCAGGAATTGAACTGAGCAATGTAAAAATCAATATCCTTTGATGACTGAGCATCAGACATAACCATCGTAAAAAACGTAACATGTCTGACATATTTGTGTTAACGCATACAAGTTGACAATATCTCTCACCCGATGTAAAGTTAATGTGATAAATATTATATAAATGTCAATTATTTATTACAAGCGGTAAAGGAGGTGACCTTAGAAAAACACACACACCATTTGTTTCCCCGCAATTCAACCCTCAATTTCACATATTCAAAGGAGAATGTTATGTCTGAGCAAACCACTGCATCTCAAATGACCGCTGAGCAAATCTGGGAAGTACAGCCCGGGGAACGGCGTTCTGTCGGCGTCATCCACATTGTCATCACGGCCCTGCTGATCGGCATCGGCTTCGTTGTTGGCGCTTTTGGCAGCATCAGCTTCCCGCTTGGCTTTGGCGTGAACTTCTTCTGGACCGGCATTGCTGTCCAACAGGTGGGATCAATCTGGTTCGGAGCCTGGGGCGTAATCGCCGGGACGATTTTCCCGTTCTTTTCCAACGCTATTGCTGGCACTCCCTTCTACGTGTCCGCTGCCTACATCCCAGCCAACCTGGTTCAGGCCTTTTTGCCCGCCTGGGTCTTCCGCCGCTTCAAGCTCGATCCGCGCCTGAAATCGGGCCGCGATTACGGCATCCTGCTCCTGGCCATGATCCTCTCAAGCGCCTTTGGCGCCCTGTGGTCACCGCTGGTCGTACTCAAGGGCTTTGGCCTGCTCACCACCGATTCCCTGCCGCTCTTCATCTGGGGCTGGTTTGGCGGCAATGTGGTCGCTGGTCTGGTATTCAACTTTGTGTTGTTGAAGGCTCTCTCAGCCGTGGTCATCCGCACCCCCGCTTTTGTCAAACGCTGGTGGTCATAAACAAAGTTTTCTGATGTAATCAAGCAGTTAGCGTCCAGGTTCGGGCGCTAACTGCTTCTTTCATGTTTCTCCACCACATCCCTGTGGATAAAGTACAATAACCAACTATGAACAAAACTTTGCTGGGCTACGTCCCCACACAATCCCCCATCTATGCGATCCACCCTTTTGTCAAATTGTTCTTTCTGCTCATCGTGAGCCTGTTCCCGATGTTTGTAACCGCCCCGGAATGGAACATGCTTTTGATGCTTGTCATTATTCTATTGATGTGGATCAGCCGCGTGGATATGCGCACGCTGAAAATATACGTCCCGGTGGCTATTTCCATGGGCTCGATCATCATTATTTCATATGTCCTGATGGGTGGAACGCATCCGGAGTATGAGCTGATCGCCCAATTCGCAGGCATTAAAGTGTACTGGGAACGCGTGCGCGACGCTATTGTGGTCTACTTCCGCATTTTGCCGATGATATTCACCATGGTATTTTTCTTGAGCACGTCGCGCGAACGGGACGTGATCGTCGCCATGCGGACGATCCGCTTGCCTTTTGTGGTCACGTATGTTTTTGCCATGGCGTTACGTTCCGCAGGCATGGTGCTGGAGGACTTCCAGATCGTGCGTCAGGCGGAACAAGCGCGCGGCTTCGACACAACCGGCAAGTCTTTGGTTTACAAAATCCGGAAATATGTCAATTACATGATCCCGTTATTTGCCCTGTCCCTGCGGCGCTCGGAAGAATTCACCAATGCGCTGGTCGCGCGCGGATATGCCTTTACCGGTGAAGCCAGCCGCATCAAACGCGCTGACTACGTCCTGACACACTACTCATTCAAGTACTTCGACGCTATATTCACAGCGCTGATCAGCATCTCTTTCCTTGCGTTGCTGATCATGCGCTTTGGATACAGCTATTTCGGAGTCGATGAGTCCGCCTTGATGAACTGGCTGAGGAACGCATTGCTGTAAATTTTGATCGGAGAAAAGCATGTCTGTCATCATAGAGATAAAAGATTACTCCTGGCAATATCTGAATACCCAACAACCTGCTTTGCAGGAAATCAATTTGCAAATCGAAGAGGGCATGTTTGTAGGCATTATCGGGGCCAATGGTTCAGGAAAAACAACGCTGGCATTTTCGTTGAATGGCCTGATCCCCGGTCAATACAATGGGATAAAGCACGGCGAGGTATTGGTCTACGGGAAGGAAGTGGAAGAATACGGTCGCGGTGAATTACAGCGTTTTACAGGCATGGTATTTTCTGACCCCGAAGCGCAGTTCACAGCCATGACCGTCGAGGATGAACTGGTATTCGGATTGGAGAACCTGGGGATGACCATTCCCGAGATCCGCGAACGGCTGGAATGGGTCACGCAGCTGACCGGTCTCGACAAGATGCTGCTCAAGCCGCCCTACGAGCTGTCCGGCGGTCAAAAACAACGTGTCGCCCTGGCAGCGGTCCTGGCAATGACGCCCAAATTGCTCATCCTGGACGAACCTACAACCATGCTCGACCCAGTCAGCCGCAGACGCGTATTCGAGGTGTTGGCAAGACTGAAGCAAGAGCAAAATAACACTATCATCGTCATCGAACACAGTCTGGAAAATTTAATTCGACTGGCTGACCACATGATCCTGCTGTCTAATAGCCGCCTGATCCTGGAAGGCGAGACCAGACAGTTCTTTCAAAACATGGAACTTATCTCCAAGGAAGGCATTCACCCTCCTGGAGCGCTCCAATTCTTTTATGAATTGAAGAAAGCCGGGAAGGTGAGCGGCACATTACCCATCTCCCTTTCGGAGTCCAGCAAACAACTGAAGCAACTGTTCAGTTAGATAAGAACATCAACAGAGAAAATGATGACCGATAATAATCCCTTCATTCAAGTCAACAACCTGGACTTTACATATCCTGACGGTACAAAAGCCCTGGAGGATATAAATGTCTCGATCAAAATCGGTGAATTCATCGCCTTGATCGGGCAAAATGGATCAGGCAAGACCACACTTTCCAAACTCCTGAACGGCCTGTACAAACCCTCCTCAGGGGATGTCATCGTCGATGGGCTGAATTCTAAAACAACGCCCATTGTACAAATGGTGCGGCGTGTGGGATACGTTTTCCAGAACCCGGACCACCAGCTTTTTAACAACAATTGCTGGGACGAAATCGCATACGGTCCCCGGAATATTGAGCTCCCTGAAGATGAAGTCAAGATCCGTGTAGAGGAGGCCACCCAGGTTGTTGGCTTACCCAAAATATACTTCGAAGAACATCCGTTTTTCCTTTCGAAGGGTCTGCGGCAACGGGTAGCGATCGCTTCCATTCTGGCTTTGCGGCCCCAGGTCATCATCGTGGATGAACCCACAACCGGCCAGGATGCGCGCCAGTCCTTCGAGATCATGGATTTTCTGAAAGACCTGAATGAAAATCACGGCCACACGATCATCATCATCACGCACGATATGCCCATCGTGGCGCAATATGCCCGTCGCGTGATCTTGATGAGCGAAGGGAAAATCCTGGCCGATGACGAAACAGCGCGCGTTTTTTCTCAACCCGAAATCCTGGCACAGGCCTTCCTGGAACCACCCGAGATCACGCAACTGGCGCAAAGTGTCCGGGAACTCGGTTTTAGCCCGGGGACACTGACTGTCGATGAAATGATCAAGGAATTCGAGAAATTAAAGGGATAGCAAATGAAACATGCTCCTCATGTTACGAGGAGCATGTTTCATTTTGGCTATTTTTGGGGCATTACACGTTGTTGCATGGGCGTGGGAGAGATGGTGTCCTGAGCCTGCCTGCGCCCCGAAGGGGTGTCGAAGGGAAAAGAAATGACTCGTTACTTGACCAAGCGAACAAGATTGTCGCCAGCATCATCCACAGCTATTGTGAACTGATCCATGCAAGCCATTGTTGATTGAATCCATCCTTGTTTACCCCCAGCACGGTTTCAATGGCCTGATACAGTCTCTGTTGGAGTTCCGCTTCCATTGCATAGTCGTAACCGTGATCATAGCGCGGATATTTCGACAATTCGACCAACACAGCCTGTAGCTTGTCGAGCCCGTAGGTTTCAACAATGAATTCCACGATCATCGCAGACATGTCATAGTACAGGATCCTTGTTTTCTCATCGGTGAGCAGCGCCAAGTTCTTTTCATCCAGCCAGCTTGTGGGTTGCGACAGCTCTTCGGCCGTGGAAGACCCCAACTGGACAGGATTGCCGCCTTCAAAAGGACGGTCCCCAAAGTAAACCGCAAGCCCCTCTGCCAGCCAGGCAGTCTGGCTGTCGGTGATTTCCAGGGTGATCTTGTGCACCAGTTCATGGGCGATCAAGATTTCGGCTGAACCTTTACGGTATGCGTACATCTTGATCGATTCACCGGCTTCCCCCCACCCGTTGAAGAGATAGGCCACCCGGATGTCGGTAGTCTCGCGCACCATTTTCCGGTCCGCGTAGAGTTTGACCGTGGTTTTGCTTTGCGCCTCGAAACCAAGCTCCTTGATCACGCTGGCATAGGCATTTTCGGCCGCCTCACTCACTTCCAATGCCTTCGCCTCAGCCTTCTGAGGATACTTGATCGTAAAATGCGGTGTTTCCATCACCCTGAAGTTCAGGTCCGCATCCTTCCAACCGTCTGGCGTCTCAACGAACTTCGCTTCATATTTAACGGTCCGGTTTTCTTTTTTAGGACCGTACAGGTAGCGCTGGCAAAGCGTTGCGACGATGGTGCTATCGTCGATTTGTGCAGCCTTCAGCACCCTGATCGAAAAGTCGGCAGTATCGGCATCCTGGTAGATCAGGAACCAGTTGCGCTGCTCCGTGTAATATTCTTTATCGGTCTCGTCGATCAGGGCCAGGTAGCGCTCGATATCTTGCGCTTGCATGGCCTCCAATTTTGCGGCGATCAGATCATACACAACCTGCTCCGCAAAACCTTCAGCACCCTTCTCTCCCGCCAGGGCTATCTCGCACGCGAGAGGCCCGTCCGGAACAGCATACATCAGGCCAAAAGTAATTACCGAAACGACAAGCAAAACAACAACCAGGTAGAGCAAGCGGCGCACAATAGTTCGGCCCATTGGATACCTCCAATAAACATTGTATAGTAATCTGGAGGCAAGGGCAATAACCTCTCCTTCGAGGAACATCTTGGGACTATAATACAATGGTCGACCGTTTGTGAAAAAGGAGCAAGAGCATGTTAGTCATTATCAGCGATGTCCACCTGGGAGACGGAACGACCGCTGAATCCATTCCCCCGAGCGCATTCAAACTATTTGCAGACCGGCTGCGAGAAACGGCCTATTTCGCCTCCTGGCGCGCCGACGGCAGCTACCGCCCGATCGAGAACATCGACCTGGTCTTGATGGGCGACATCCTCGACCCGCTTCACTCCACCCGTTGGCTGGATACCGCGCCCGGAGAGGCAAACTACCTCCGCCCCTGGATCGACCCGAGCCAGCCTGGCTATGCCGCCAAGCTGCGCGAGGTCACGCAGGCCATTTTCAAGGAAAATAATGAGGCCATCGACGTGCTGCGCCGTTGCGCGGCTGGCGAGGTGGCCACCGTCCTGCCGGCCACCCGGCGGGGAGAACCGGACCGCAAGACCGATGAGCGCATCCCGCTCAAGGTCCGCACCCACTATATGGTTGGCAACCACGATTGGTATTATCACCTCCCGGGGGGAGCCTTCGACCAGGTCCGCCAGGAGATGATCGACGCCATGGGCCTGCATAATCCGAACACCAACTTCCCATACGCGATGGAAGAACTCCCATCGATGAGAAATATCTTCTTGCGCTACAGGGTCTACGCTCGCCACGGGGACTGTTACGACAAGTTCAACTACGACCGCGAAAAGGGACGCAACCATGGTACGCTGGGGGATGTCTTCACGATGGAGGTGTTGAACCGCTTCCCGATCGAAGTGCAAAAACGCTACGGGGATGAACTGCCCGCGGGCATCGTAGACAGCCTGCGCCGGTTGACCAACATCCGCCCCGTGCTGGCGACCCCGCTGTGGATCAGCGGCCAGATCAAGCATCACGCCGGCAACGCTGCGCTGGAAAACGACCTCAAAAAAGTGTGGGACGATATCTGTGAAGAATTCCTGCAGAGCGAGTATGTGCGTGAAGCTGATAAGGCCTTCCAACTCGACATCGTGGACGCGATGGAGTTGATCGTCAAAATATCCAAGCGTACTTCCTTCACCACCATCAATGAGCTGGTGCTCTGGATCCATGACAGGCTCAGGGAAGGGGAACAATCCTTTGCCCAGCACGCCCTGCGCGAGCCGGCCTTCCTGAACGACTCGGCCCGCTATATTGTTTACGGGCACACCCACCATTACGAGATCGTTCCACTGGATGAAGACGCCAAACCGCCCCACAGCGACAGCCAGATCTATTTCAACTCAGGCACCTGGCATTCCTACTACGCCCTGGCGATCAAGAATCCCATGGAACAGAAATTCGTCCCTTACCAGGCCTTGACCTATCTCACATTCTACACAGACAATGAACGCGAAGGGCGTCACTTCGAAACCTGGTCGGGGGCCTATGCGTAACAAAGTGACAGTCACCTGCTAGGTGACTGTCACTTCTAAAACTCAAAACCGGCCGATGAATTACGGGCTTTTGTCGCGGGCGCAGCGAAAGCCAAGGTCCAGGTTCGACTCGGACGGGTCACCGGCATAGCGGTAAGCCGCGCTGACACTGACCCCGACATACCCCCACGAACCGCCGCGAAAGACTCTCACGCCCTCCACGCTGGCGGCTTCACGCCCGTCGTTCGCGGTATACGGGTAGGGACGGTGCAGGCTTACGACCCACTCCCACACGTTCCCTGACATGTCATACAGGCCATAGGGACTCTTGCCCTTCTCGTAGCTGCCAACGGCGGTCGTATCCTCGACGTTGTAGTGGAAATTCGCAAAGTTCTCATCCAGTCCCTCCCCCCAGGGATAGGTACGCCCGTCCGTGCCGCGCGCCGCTTTCTCCCATTCCGCTTCGCTGGGCAGACGCCCGCCGCGCCAGGCACAGTAGGCCTGCGCCTGGTACCAGTTGACATGGATCACGGGGAAGTCGTCGAACTCGGGATTGCCGAAATAACTGGAGCGGGTATAGGAATCCGGCTTGTGGGGCGGCTCGCAGACGCCCGCATCCACACAGGCTTTGTATTGCGCGTTGGTCACTTCGTAGAGGTCCATGTAGAATGCGTCCAGATAGACCGTGTGGACAGGCTCTTCATCCTGGAACCAGTCGAGGCGACATTCCGCTTCATATTCGCGGCAGCTGGCCAGCTCGTCGTTGGCGTAGCGGCCCATGATGAATTCCCCGGCAGGGATCAGCACTGCGCCAGCGACCTCCTCACTCCCGCTTTGAGGGATTAGCACCGGAAGTGTCGGTGCAGATTCAGGGGTGACTTCCACTCCAGGGGGTGGGGTTGGGCTGGGTTGAGGCAGGGGCA
>JAFGKO010000244.1 GCA_016928525.1 Anaerolineales bacterium
GGCATGTGGGCTGTTCTCTTGGCAGAGTTTTAGCCCTATCATGCCTCATTTCGGCCTAAACCACAAATTCCGTTAGAAGCAGAAAAATTCCTTTGCCTATCCCCCCAATTTGTCCTGCTATACCCAGGTCGGTTGAAGATTACGCTTTTTTTCGAGAAGGAATGCGCAATTTTCAACTGTGGGTATTATATAATCCAAAGCATGTCGACGCTGCGTCGCGCCCTGTCCCTCTTCGGCTGGACGAAGCACTCCTCCATCCTGCTGGGTGGCTTCCTGCTGACCATCTTCCTGATCGTCTACATCTGGTGGCCGCTGGCCGAGGAGGTGCTCTCGTACGTCGACTGGAACGGTCCCTGGTGGCTGTACATGGACTGGCTGCTGGTCGGCATCTTCCTGTTCATGTCGCTGACGGTCATCTCGCGCGCCGACCTGAAAACCGACGGCTTGATTGTCTTCGTCGGTGTCTTCGGTGGCCTGGCCATCGAATCCTGGGGCACACAAACGAACCTGTGGCACTACTACACCGCAGAACGCCCGCCGCTGTGGATCATCCCCGCCTGGCCGATTGCCTCCCTATCTATTGACAGGATTACCAGGTTTCTAAACTGGACAATCATCAGAATCGAAAAACGCATCACCCCTATTCACCATTCCCTATTCTTTACTCTCTACTGGATCACCTTCGCATCGTTTTATATGCTCATGCTTGCTTTCGTAGCCCCAACCTTCGACAAGTCCTACACCTGGCTCTCCCTGCTCCTGTGCGGACTCCTGATCCTGACGCCCAGCGACCACCGCATGGCCGTCCTGACCTTTCTTGCCGGGGCGGGGCTGGGCTATTTCCTCGAGCTGTGGGGCACCACCCGCGAATGCTGGACATATTACACCTATCAAACGCCGCCATTATTTGCCGTGCTGGCGCATGGCATGGCTGCCGTTGCTTTCTGGAGAGCCGGGTTGGTCATCAAGCAACTGTCTGGCATGGTGAAACAAAGACTAACCGGAACGCCGGTCAGTTAGCTTATCTCGTATAATACAAACCCTCAGTCTTAGAAAATTAATGTGACTTTCGTCGCCTTCCGTATAGATGGGAGGCACTTTTTATATCCATCTGTCTTGACAAAACAAGCAATTTTGCATATACTCGCATAAAATATAAACCTGTAGAGTATTTTTAAGTCCGCATCACCTCCGTTGTTCTATACGGGTGTGCGGGCTTAAATTCGAGTAAAAGACTTTCGGTGCGCAAGTATTACAGAGGAAAAACGTGTCAACACTCATCAAAATCGCCTGGCGCAATGTCTGGCGCCAACGCCGCAGGACAAACCTGATCGCCATCGCAATGGGCCTCATTATGGCATTGCTGGTCTTTTACGACGGCTTCATCGTCGGATTCGAGCAGGCTATTTACGGTAACGCCATCCGGCTCATGGGTGGCAATATTCAAGTCCACGCTCCGGGCTATAACCAGGCATCCAGCCGTACGCCGCTGCTTCCGATGGAAAATCCGGATGCAGTTGTGCTGGCTGCAGAAGCGCACCCGGATGTGATCAACGCCACAAAACGGATCAATACAAGTGGAATGATCACCAATCGTGAGGGCGCCTTTTCTGTTACGATTGTCGGTCTGGAAAGCGAAAAGGAAGCCCGGGTCAGTCCTATCGCACAGAACATCTCGGCAGGTCGTTTCCTGTCCCCCGATGATGGCGACATGATCGTCATTGGCCAGGGACTGGCAACCGCTATGGATATCGAGATTGGCAATCGCATTACCATGGTCGCCAATACCAAACATGAACAAACGCGACAACGTACGATGACAGTGATCGGCATCTACGATGTCGGTGTCCCTTCTATCGAGAAGAATCAAATCTATCTTTCTCTCAACGAAGCGCAGCAGCTTTTTGACCTGAACGGGAAGGTGACCGAAGTTGTTGTCACCCTGAATCAGATCGGCCAGGAATCAGGTGTTGTCCAAGCGGTCAATGCCAGGCAACCCGGCTACGAAGTTGATACCTGGATGACCGGCATGCCAGAATTCAAACGAGTCATGGATATGGACAGAATCGTCATGGCCATTTTTGGCGTCATCATGCTGGGCATCGCCGCCATTGGCATTCTGAACCTGCTGATGATGGCTGTTTTCGAGCGCACGCGCGAGATCGGCGTACTGGGCGCGCTCGGATTGAAACCACGCCAGATCACGACCTTGTTTCTGCTTGAAGGCATCTTGATCGGAGTCATGGGCGCTGTGTTGGGCACAGTTCTGGGTACCATGATCAACGGCCTGTTCAGTTATTACGGCTTCGATTACAGCCAGTTTGCCGATATAACCGAATATACCGCGCTGATCTCTGGCAAAGTCTATACTCAACTCGTACCCTACAAAGTGCTTCAGCATGCCCTGACGGTAACCATCATCGCTGCGATTGCGGCCTTTTACCCTGCTCGCGAGGCATCCCGGCGGGAACCGGCTGAAGCGCTACACTATGTATAGGAAATTAATATTAAGCCAACCAGTGCGAGTGCACTCATTTCTGATTGCAAAATACTGGTAAACATCGCGGAGGTAAAAACGTGACAACTCTCTTAAAAATCGCCTGGCGTAACGTCTGGCGGCAGCGTCGCAGGACATTGTTGATTGCTGTTGCCATGGGCGTTATTATGGCCCTGCTGGTGCTCTTCGATGGCGTCATCGTGGGATTCGAACAATCCATCTACGGCAATGCCATTCAGTTGCTGGGCGGCAACATTCAAGTCCACGCCCCCGGTTACAGCCAGAAAACAGGGCAGAAACCCTTGCTGCCACTGGCAAACCCGGACAGTATCGTCCAGGCAGCGGAAGCAAATCCCAATACCGTGGCTGCGGCCAAACGCATCGTCACCGGCGGGTTGGTTACCAACCGTGAGGGCGCTTTCTCGGTCTCGATCATCGGCGTCGAAACGGATAAGGAGGCCCGTATCAGCCCGGTGGCAGAAAACATCTCGGCAGGCCGCTACCTGAATCCGGATGATGGTGACCTGATCGTCATCGGCCAGGGACTGGCAACCGCGATGGACATCACCGTCGGGGACCGCATCATCATGGCAGGCGGTTCCCTGCACGAGCAGACGCGTCAACGCACGATGACAGTGGTCGGCATTTACGATGTAGGCGTGCCTTCGGTCGAGAAGAACACGATTTACATATCCCTGGCCGAAGCACAGAACCTCTTTGGCCTGAGTGGACAGGTAACCGAAATTGTGGTCTCGCTGGATCAGATCGGGCAGGAACCCGGCGTGGTTGCTCAGATCAACAGGGAACAACCCGGCTATGAAGTGGAAACCTGGGTCAACAGCATGCCCGAATTGAAACAAACCATGGACATGAAAACATCCGTGATGGGCGTTTTTGGTGTCATTATGCTGTGCGTTGCTGCCATCGGCATCCTCAACCTGCTCATGATGGCCGTCTTCGAGCGTACGCGTGAAATCGGTATCATCGGCGCGCTGGGATTGAAGCCACGCGAGATCACGCTTCTGTTCTTGCTGGAAGGCATCCTGATCGGCATCATGGGCGCCATTCTGGGCACGATTCTGGGGCTGGCGCTGACCGGAGCGCTCGGCATGGTTGGCATCGACTACAGCCAGTTTGCCGACCTGACCGAATATACTGCGCTGATCACCGGCAAGATTTATCCCGAAATCATACCGCTGAAGGTGCTCAACCATGCCTTGACCCTGGCCATTATCGCTGCTCTCGCGGCGTTGTATCCAGCTCGCGAAGCTGCCCGGCGCGAACCGGCCGAAGCATTGCATTACGTCTAGTACAAAACCTGACAGGTCTTCACGAGGACTTTTCAGAATACGACCCTGTTGGCGTGAAGATACCCATCCAACGGTCTCTCTATCAGACCTGTCAGGTTTGGAGAAAAATCTTATGTTGAATTATCTCAAAATGGCTTACCGCAACCTGGGCCGCCACCGCCGCCGCTCTGCGCTTTCGGCGCTGGCCCTGTCCATCGGGCTGGCTTTGCTGCTGTTCATCGCCGCTTTCTATGAAGGCGAGATGCGCAGTTCGATGGAATCCACCCTGCGCCTCGACAGCGGGCACATCCAGATCCGCGCCACGGACTATGACCCCGACAAACTCAGCGTCGCCTGGGAATACCTGCTCCAAAACCCGGAGCAGATCGCAGCGCAGGTGGGTGCGCTGGACCAGGTCCAGGTCGCCACCCCGCGCCTGATCGCCAGCGGAATCGTGTCGGTGCGGGACGAGTCGAGCGGCGTCCAGATCATGGGCGTCGACCCGGCCTCGAGCGCCAACGACCCCTATCGACAGGGACTGGTAAGCGGTGAGTTCCCTGCTGCTGATGACCGCACAGGGATTTTGATCGGCCTGCCACTGGCAGAAAACCTGGACCTGAAAGTCGGCGACCAGCTCAACCTGCTGGTGAACACCTCCGACGGCACCGTGGATGAACAGTTGTTTATCGTGCGCGGTATCTTCACCACTGGCGTAAGCACCTATGATAAGGGCATCGTGCTGCTCCCGCTGGCCAAGGCACAGACATTCTCCGGTGCGGAAAACCGCGCCAGCTTCATCTTCATACTGTTGAAAGACCGCGAGCAGACCGATGCTGTTGCCGCCGCGCTGCAAAGTCCGAATTACCAGGTCAAAACCTGGTCGGAATTGAACGAAATCCTGGTACTGATGGAAGATTTCTCGAACGCCTACCTCCTGATCATAAACCTGATCGTGATCGGCGTAACGGCGACCGTGATCGTCAACACGATGATCATGTCCGTCTTCGAGCGCACACGCGAGATCGGCATCCTGACCGCCATAGGCATGAAGGGACGCCAGGTGATCTCCCTGTTCCTGACTGAAGCCAGCCTGCTGGCGCTGGGCGGACTCGCCTTCGGCCTGCTGCTCGGCTGGGGTATCTCTGCCTACTTCGGCAAGGTCGGTGTGTACTTTGGCGACCTGGGCATGAGCGGCTTTTACCTTGGCGACCGCATCTATACCTACCTGACCCTGGAAGATACCATCAACTTGACCATCGTATCTTTCATCATCACCATACTTGCTTCACTCTATCCCGCCCGGCTGGCTGCCCGCATGGAACCGGTCGAAGCCTTGCATGGCTCAGATTAGGGCGTTTATAAGGAGAAATATCATGGAAGTCGCAAAACTGACAAATGTCACACGCATTTATAAAATTGGCGAGGTGGAGACCCGTGCCCTGAATGGCATCACCATGACCATCGAAAGCGGCGAGTTCACCGCCCTGGTCGGTCCGTCCGGTTCCGGGAAAACCACCCTGCTACAACTCATCGGCTGCCTAGACCAGCCCACCTCCGGCCAGGTGGTCATCAACAGCAAAGAAACCACAGGTCTCAGCCGCAACCAGCGCGCCGACCTGCGCAAAGGCACGATTGGCTTCGTGTTCCAGTTCTTCGCTCTTATTCCTACTTTGACCGCTTACGAGAACGTGGAAATGCCGCTGTTGCTCAATGGCAAAAGCCCTACCGAGCGAAAGCAGCGCGTCATGGAACTGCTCGAAGCCGTGGACATGACCAGCCATTCCCACCACCGCCCCGACCAACTCAGCGGTGGCCAGCAACAACGCATTGCTGTTGCGCGCGCGCTGTCTACCAACCCAATGATGATCCTGGCCGACGAGCCCACCGCCAACCTCGATACCGAGAACGGCGAGCAAGTTATGGAAATCATGAAAAAACTCAACGAAGAAACCGGCACTACCTTCGTGTTTGCCACCCACGACCCGCGCGTCATCAAGTATGCCAAACGGGTTGTCACCCTGCAAGACGGCCTGATCGTTGCTGATAGCAAGAACGCATAAGATTGCATAGAATCACAAGTGTATTGCACCTCTTCTCAAGGTAAAATCAGCTAATGGAATAAAATACCATTAGCACCACTACAAAAAATCAAGTGCAATATCATTTTTTTGTGTATGTCCATAACCATATAGGGAGAACGAATGAAGAAAACAACCTGGCTTATATTTCTGGCGCTGACCCTGGCACTGACCGCCTGCGGCCAGACCGCCACCTCGACCCCGATTCCCACCGTCGCACTGGGCGACAGCGCCTCAGACTCAGGGTCGACTGCTCCCGTTTTGGGTGGAGTTATCGCCTCAGCTGAAGTCCGCCCCGTGGATTCGGTCAATCTAAGCTTCCCCCTGCTCGGCAGGGTTGAAACTGTAGAAGTAGCGGTTGGTGATACCGTCACCGCCGGGCAAACCTTGGTCACGCTTGATACGACCATCATCGAAGCCCGCATCGCCGAAGCCGAAGCCGGCGTCGTCACCGCTGAAACGCAGGTCCAATATCTGAAGCGTGTGGGAGTGGGTAATGCCTACGAGCAAATCGACGCAGCCCAGGCTGATGTAGATCGGGCCCAGGCTGTAGTTGACCAACTCAAGGCACAATTGGAACAAGCCACGCTGACGACGCCTGTCTCCGGGACAGTCATCACAGTAGATGTTGCTCCCGGCGAGACCGTTAATCCCGGGCAAGTTATCATCGTGATTGCTGACCTGAGTCATATGCGTGTTGAAACTACCGACTTGAGCGAACGCGACATCCCCGCTGTACAAATCGGGCAATCGGCCAGTGTATTCATCGATGCACTGGACAAGTCTTTTGATGGCAAAGTTGTCGACATCGACCGCCAATCTGAAACCGTGGGCGGTGATGTAACCTATAGAGTGACCATAGAATTGGACCAGCAACCTGCTGGCCTGCGCTGGGGTATGAGTGCCGAAGTCGAAATCCAGACGGAGTAGGGACATGAAACTCACCCAATGGACAACGCTTGCAGTATTGGCGCTTGTTCTCGCGACAGCAGGCTGCGCTCCCGCAGTTACCGCAATACCCATCCCCACCATCGCGCTGGATTCAACCAGTTCTATTGAAGTTGACATCGTACAAGCCTCCGCAGAAGTTGTCCCTGCGCAGGAAACACGCCTGAGCTTTGTTATTTCCGGTCCAATCAAGGAAGTGACTGTCGAAAAAGGGAACGTGGTCGAAGCTGGACAAATCCTGGCAACCTTGAGTTCCCCTGAGCTGGAATATGGCCTCTTGCAAGCAGAAGCCGCCTTGCGTGTGGCAGAATTCGACTATGAATACTGGAAACTCCCCCGCCGCTTACCAGACCGTACTGTCGTCGACAGGCGCCCAGTGGCCGAGAAGGAACTCGAAATGACTCGAAGATCGCTGGATACTGCTCGTGCCGAGTTGACTCAGACAGAACTTGTTGCTCCTTTCGCGGCCACGGTTGTCTCAGTAGAGGTTCAACCTGGTGAATATGTCAGACCTGGTCAGGTTGTTGTCGTGCTGGCAAAACTGAATAACTTGAAAGTCGAAACCACCGACTTGAGCGAACTCAATGTAGCAGCGGTAAATGTTGGCCAACCGGCTAACGTCTATGTCGAAGCACTGGATAAGGAATTTCAGGGGGTAGTGACTGCCATCTCGCCCATTTCCGACACCCTCGGCGGCGATGTGGTCTTCAAGGTTACTCTTCAACTAGAGGAACAACCAGTGGATTTACTCTGGGGTATGAGTGCTGATGTTGAAATCCAAACGGAGCAATAGCATGAAGCGCACTTTCTGGATAATGTTATTAGCGTCTGCATTTGTTCTGGCGATGGCGGGTTGCAGCCCCGCATCTACTGCAACGCCTATCCCATCCGTCTCGCTGGATGTCGCAGACACTTCTACGCCCGGCCAAGTAAAGGCATCAGCGGTGGTTGTCCCCACACAGGAATCGCGCCTGAGTTTTGTCATTTCAGGTCTGGTTGAGGATATAACCGTCGCGGAAGGCGACCAAGTCCAGGCAGGACAGGCACTCGTCAAGCTTGATACTTCCGAATTGGAATATGACGTTATTTCAGCAGAAGCTGCTCTTACCTCGGCAGAAATCGATGCAAAAACGCAAAGACAGCGCGAGAAAAAATTTAATTTCCAAACGTTCAAATTCGTACATGTCAGTCCACCGGCAGAAAAGATCTTAGCGGCTGATTCCAGAGTAGAACAAAGCCGGTTTGCCTTGGAAGTGGCAAAAGCATCTCTTGCCCAGGGCACACTCCTGGCGCCCTTCGACGGCACAATTGTAGAGGTCAATATCTCACCCGGCGAATATGTACAGCCTGCCCAGGTGGTCATCGTCCTGGTAAACCTTGAGAATTTGCAAATTGAAACCACCGACCTGAGCGAACTGGACGTGGCTGCGGTAAAAATCGGCCAACCTGCTACCGTCTATGTTGAAGCACTGAATGAAGAATTTCCCGGCCAGGTGACGGCCATCTCGCCCGTTTCCAACACGATTGGCGGTGACGTGGTCTTTAAGGTCACCATACAGTTAGATGAACAGCCAAAAGCTTTACTCTGGGGCATGAGCGCTGATATCGAAATCAATGTAGAGTAGGGCGGGATTTTATCCTGTTGTTACTATACAAGAAGAGAAGACTTCCCTTGCGCAGTCTTCTCTTTGATTTTTCAGCAAGAAATTTAGGTTGGCGAAAAGTAATTGTAAGCTATACTGCCCGACGCAGATATTCATCCTCTAGAGGTAAGTGATAGCCATTTAAAGTCGTACTTAATCCTCTAATCACTCCATGAAGGGATCAATTTTTTCTTTAATAGCCCGGATCACAATGGGGTCGTCATTCCAGGCACCCAGATCAATTACAGGGAAACCTTCAGGATACTCCGCCGCATAAACCAGTTCTGGAATATCATATTGACTGTGAATGGCATTGGCGCTGATGGCAGCTGAGAAAAAAAGGATTTTCTCGACACCGTTCTGGAGAAATTGGGTCACTACTTCTGCGGGTTTGGGCTCTTTGAATTCCATCCAGGCCAAGCTTAGATTGTCAGACTGGTAGCCGTCGGCTGCTAACATGGCCAGCACATCATGCCGAAAGCCAAGTTCCTGCTCAGTTTCTGTCGGCCACTCTACATCCCATTCGTCAGGCTGGCCGTGACCAACAAGTAAAATCCCTACTTTGGATTTATCCGTATCGCCAATATTTGCGTTGGCCCTTTGTACAAACATACTCTTCAAAGTCTGAGAGTCATATAAAGGACCAGTAAATTCCACTGGAATGCCAAAGATTTCTTCGATCTTCAGTTCTTTGATCTGATGCTCTCCCTCGGCAGTGTGATTTGATATGGTAAGGAAAACCTCGCTTACAATAATTTTACTGGCGCCCTCGTTGAGAGCTTGGATAGCTGCTGCGTCTGGCCTAGGGTTGTCATCCAAAAAGGAAAGATAAAACTTAGTTGTGGCATCTCCCTCGGTCCGGTACGCCTCTTCGAGCCTTGCAATCATTTGGTAATGCATTTTTCGATGTTCGCTTTTACCAACCTCAAGGTATTTATTCCTGAGCGCATTAAAGAAAAAAGGTCGTGCAAGCATTGGAATGAAATCAATGCCCTGTTCATCGAATTCATTGAACTGGTTTATCCACCCAATAGGATTATACGTTTCAGGCTCGCCGTGGGTGAAATAAACGACCGCAGTATGACCCAATCCCGGATCGCCAGGCTCTCTAGTCAATTCAGGCACAGGTCTCGGGTCTTCTCTTGCTAGAATGACCTTCGTCATAGCAAGGTGACCAACGACAAACGCACCTAAAGATAGAATGATCGCAATCAAGAGTGACGTCCGTTTAAAGCCGACTATCAAAGCAACGATCAATACAAAGAAAACGACACAAGTAGCAAATAGGTAGAAACTCATCTGAAGAGGATGCACAGAGAGGTATTGAACAAATAACACCCCCAATAAACCTGCCAATGCAACAACGTATAACCACAATAAAGCCTTCATTTATCCACATCCTTTCTTATTTTATTGAAAGCTAAGTGATTTTAGACATCAATCATAAAATTTGAAAAAAATTATATCCCGGTTTTTGCATTAAAAAAAGTGATTTTCTTCGGAGCGGGAGGCCAATATTGTCCACAAAAGATAGTAAAATTAGTCCCTTGGAACTCGAGGTGCTTTGAGGGTTTTGATTTTATTAAAAATTGTAACACTTTGAGACATCCGCCGTCCTGATTAAGAGAGCTACATTCTTACGAAGCAACGAATTTGAAGCCAAAGCCTGACCAAATTTTATATCACACTACTATTGGAGGAGAGCTTCATGAACCCTAGCATTGCAATCCTGTGTGCTATTGTATCTTATCTCCTCGGTTCCATTTCATTTGCACGGGTTGTCACGTATTTATGGACATCTGGAAAGCAAAATGTAACCGACCATGAAATTCCTGTTGATGGATCAGACGAAAGTTATAAGGTTTTATCCATCGGAGCAAACTCGGTCAGTTCTAGCATTGGACCCAAGGCGGGGATGGTGGTCAGTATTTTCGACATCCTAAAAGTGTTTTTACCAACCCTATTTTTCAAATTGTTTTTTCCCGAACAACCTGCCTATTTCCTTCTCGCTGCAATTTTCGGATTGATAGGTCATGTTTGGCCAATCTACTATCGCTTTCATGGCGGCTCTGGGTTCTCAGCCATCATGGGTGGCCTGTTTGTGATCGACTGGCTGGCAGTGCTTGTCACACCCATAGCAGGCCTGCTGCTGGGGATGCTGGTATTCCGCAATATGATCGTTGCCAGTCTGTCCTGGCTCTGGTTGCTCATTCCCTGGTTATGGTGGCGTAAGGATGGGGATGTGGCTTATATCTTATACGCTGTTGTTGTAAATATCCTCTTCCTGCTCGCTATGCTGCCTGAATATCAAACTGCGCTGAAATATAAAAAAGAGGGGAAATACATTGAGTATGGATTGGGCAATCTGAAATCTAATCCCATGGGCCGCGGGATGTTGAAAATTGCAAAATTCTTTAGGGTGGAGATCAAATGATCAAGTGATTTTCGGGAGGGACTATGAAATATATAATTGATCTTAGTCACCGGGGTGTCCCCAAAACCATCGGAAACAAGGCATTGAACCTTCGCCAATTGGCTGAGATTAGTATTCGGATTCCGAAAACCTATGTTGTGAATTGGGAGGCTTATCGACGCTATCTGGACGATGATGTGAAACTGGTGGATGAATTGCAACGAGAACTTTCCCACATTCTGAAACCTGGGTCGCTTTATGCCATTCGCTCCTCGGCCAATATCGAGGACAGTCTGGAACGTTCCTTTGCCGGACAGTTCAAATCCGTGCTCAACGTACAAGGCGTGAATCAGGTCTTCCAGGCAGTTTGGGCTATCTGGGGAACAGTAAAATCGCAAAGCATCCAATCTTATCTGGAAAAACACGGGGTTCCGGCAAGCAAACTTTTCATGGCAGTCATCATTCAGGAGATGATCACCCCTGTCTGCGCGGGTGTCGCCTTAAGCCGAAACCCTGTCACTGGGGCTGATGAAGTGGTCGTGGAGGCAGTTGAGGGGTTGGGAGATGCGTTAGTGCAGAGCGGTGTCACGCCTTTCCGCTGGATCAATAAATGGGGCACGTATATCTACAAACCAGAAGCGGGTAGCATCCCAACTGCCATCATAGACCAGGTAGTCCAAGAAACACGCATAATTGCAGAAAAACTCAAATCCCACGTGGACCTGGAATGGGTTTATGATGGAGCTAACCTTTACTGGTTACAAGTGCGTGAAATCACCACCCTCAACCGTCACAATGTGTATTCAAATCATATTTCGAAAGAAATGCTACCGGGCATAATCAAGCCCCTGATTGGTTCTATCAATATTCCCCTGGTCTGCTCTATGTGGGTGCGCCTGGTGACAGAGATGGTGGGAAGAACAAAGATAAAACCGGAAGACCTGGCCAGACCGTTTTATTATCGTGTCTATTTCAACATGGGCACCCTGGGCCAGATATTCCAGGAAGTAGGGATGCCCGCCGATTCCGTCGAAACGTTGATGGGACTTGTTCCCCCTGGCGCAAACAAGCCTTCCATGAAACCTACCCCGAAGACGCTCTTGCGCCTGCCCAATCTGGCGCTTTTCTTCCTGGACAAGTGGTCCTTTGAGCCCAAGATGCGCAAAGCGCTTGTGGAAATTCGCCAGCAATTCGACATGGTGAATTACCGGCGTGCAAGCCAGTTGGAGGTCCCACAATTACTTACGGAGATCGACAGATTGTTCGACATCGCACAAAACGCCGCCTATTACAATATCGTTGGGCCGCTTCTGATGATGATGTACAATCGCGTTTTAAATAACCAGCTCAAAAAGCTAAATGTGGAGCCTGCCCAGTTCGATTTGATGACAGGAGTACCAGAGATCAATGATTATGATCCAAACCATCATTTACACGCTCTGCACAAAAAATTTCTCCACCTGGATGCAGTCAAACAGGAGCAAATCCGGCAAAGTAACTATGATGAATTTTTAAAGTTGCCCGGCGTGGAAGCGTTCCAACGCGATGTGGTAAATTTCCTGGAGCGCTTTGGACAATTTAGCGACAACGGCAATGACTTCTCTGCCACGCCCTGGCGCGAAACGCCCGACCTGGTGCTGGATTTGATCGTGAACTTCACACCAACAGCAACAACCTCAGACGCGAAAATCCAGTTTTCTGATTTACAACTGAAGGGATCACAGCGCATTAGCGTCGGTTTATTCTACCGCCGCGCACGGGAATTCCGCCTGCTTCGTGAACAAATCAGCTCATCCTACACCTACGGGTATGGCCTGTTCCGGTATTATTACCTTGCACTCGGGGAACATCTGGTCCGGCGCGGTTTGTTGGACGATCCCCAGGATGTTTTCTACCTTCATGATTCTGAAATTCGCGAACTGGCAACGAATGAGAATACTGGGATTGACGCGCGCAAGATCGTTTCAAAGCACAAACAGGATATCAAACGGTTTGAACATGTCGCTCTGCCATCTGTCATTTACGGGGATGCGCCACCCCCAATGGATGATCCATCTCAAGATAAATTGGTTGGCGTACCCACCTCGATCGGCCACTACACCGGCAGAGTCACGGTGGTGCGGGGGCTCAAAGATTTCAACAAAGTCCAGCAAGGCGACGTGCTGGTCATTCCCTATTCTGACGTAGGTTGGACTCCGCTTTTTGCCCGCGCAGGCGCTGTAGTAGCTGAATCGGGCGGGTTGCTTTCTCACAGTTCGATCGTTGCGCGCGAATATAATATCCCGGCGGTTGTCTCAGTTGCTGGCGCAACCCAATTGCAAGACCAAACTCTCGTTACAGTGAACGGGCACAACGGCGAAGTATTGATTCATAATGAGCGTAAAAATTAGGAGAAAACCATGCCTGTCTTGGAAGCCAAGGATCTACGGAAAGAATACAGATTAGGACAACATCTGGTTAAAGCGCTTACAGGAGTTAACTTTCAGGTTGAGGAGGGTGAGTTCGTGGCGATCATGGGCCCATCAGGGAGCGGAAAATCTACACTATTACATTTGCTAGGTGGTCTGGACTCGCCCACAGAAGGGAATATCACACTGGCGGAACACTCACTGGCAAAATTATCTGAGTACAAAGCCACGCTAGTCCGGCGCCACAATGTTGGTTTTGTTTTCCAATTTTTTAATTTATTACCCACACTGACAGCAGAGGAAAACGTTCTGCTGCCAATCATTATTGATGGGAAGAATCCTCGCAAGTATGAAGAACAATTGACCAACCTGTTGGATCTGGTAGGTCTGCTCGATCGCCGGACGCATAAACCCGATCAGTTATCAGGTGGTGAACAGCAGCGCGTGGCAATTGCCAGGGCGCTGATCACCCAACCTGCTATTCTGCTAGCGGACGAGCCTACAGGCAACCTGGACACCAAGACTGGCACCGCCATTATGGAATTGCTCCGTCGTTCGTGTGACGAACTCAATCAAACCGTTATCGTTGTAACCCACGATCCTAAAGCGGCTGCATTTGCAAACCGAGTCATTTTTTTACGAGACGGGGATATTGTAGAGGAATTACGCCCGGGAAGAGAACAGGCCTTGTCAAAACGACTGCGAAGTATTATGAGCACCATGGAGAGGCTGGAATCCTGACATGCACTTATTCCGCTTACTGACACTGCGTTCCATGCGCTCACGCTCCTTCAGGTTTTTATTGAGCGCTTTTGGAATCATTCTGGGTGTAGCTGGCATGCTTTCGATCCAGGCAACCAACCAGACTGCGTTGGCTTCGATATTGAATCTTTTCGAGAGCACTTCCGGGCGAGCAAAATTAGCCATATCTTCTGCCGATACGGATGAAGGCGGCTTTTCGGAAAATATCCTAACCAAAGTAAACAACATGGAAGGGATCCTGGTTGCTAATCCACTAGTGATCGAAAACACAGACCTGGCCGACAAAGAGGCCTCCGATAAACTGGATATAAGTTTCTTTGGCGCCAGCGGTGGCGGGCTATTGATTCACGGAGTGGTTCCCTCCTTGGAAATCCAAACCCGAGATTACAAACTCATAGCAGGCCGGTTTTTGACGGAAGATCTCAAAACACGTGAAATCGTCTTGGTAGAAAATTTTGCCGAAGATGAAAATATCCATGTGGATAACCTGATCAAAATCATCACGCCCAATGGCACCAAGGAACTTAAGGTTGTTGGATTGGTCGCGCGTGAAGGCCCGGGGAAGACAAACAACGGTTCATTTGGCGTGATCCCTTTAGAAACGGCACAGGAGCTTTTTAATCGCTCGAATGACCTGGATCAGATCGACATTGTTCCGGTCAATCTAAATCCCAGCACGACAGAACTGGCTCAACTCCGCGCAGAACTTCAAGGCCAATTGGGTGACAATTACTCCGTTACTTACCCATCTGGCCAGGGAGAGCGCATGACACAAATGCTGCAGAACTACCAGATTGGTCTGAATTTTATGAGTGGCATTGCGCTATTTGTGGGCGCATTCCTGATCTACAATGCCTTTGCCATGACTGTTGTAGAGCGGACACGCGAATTTGGCATGCTACGTACTGTTGGGATGACACGGCGGCAAGTGATCGGCACGGTTCTCGTCGAGGCAGGCATTTTAGGGTTTGTTGGTTCTGCGCTTGGCGTTGGCCTTGGGATCTTGCTGGCACGAGGTCTGACTTCCTTAATGGAAACACTGATGAGTCAGGAGTTGGGAGTTGTGCAGGTTACCCCAAATGATATGCTCTTTAGCATGTCAATTGGCGTGGGGGTCACATTCTTGGCTGCGCTCATCCCTGCTCTACAGGCAGGTCGCATTTCCCCTATCGAAGCGTTACGCGTTAGAGGTAAAACAAAAGAGGGTTGGCTGATCCGGTATGGTTGGATTCTTGGGATACTCCTGCTTGGCGGTTCCGTGGCGCTGCTCATTATCAATCCATTTCCTTATGATGTGCAATTCCGCCTGGGGAGCATGACCGTATTTGGCCTGTTCACAGGGGCCACCCTGCTCATTCCGATTACAGTGGGAGCCTGGGAGATTATATCGCGACCGATCATCAAATTGATCTACGGGTCCAGTGGCAGCCTGGGGAGCCGCAATGTGCAACGTTCAAAACTAAGAACCACCTTGACCGTTGCTGCTCTCATGGTTGGTGTAGCCATGGTCATTATGGTACGTGGGATGACAGAGTCTTTTGCTGTTGACCTTCGCACCTGGATCCAGGCCTACCTTGGCGGGGATATTTACGTGACTTCATCCGTGCGCCTGCGTAGCGACATGGAAAGAAGGCTCAAAAGCGTGGAAGGAGTCTACGAGGTGGCGCCGCTGCGTTACTTCAACGTGGACTGGAAGACACCCACAGGCGAGACTGAGACCATCAACTTCATGGCCATCAATGTGGCCGCCTACTCGCGTGTCACCAGCTTTGTGTTCAGCGGCGAACAGGTCAACCCTCAACAGGCTCTGGAGCGCTTACAGGCCGGTCGGGCTGTGTTTGTCTCCACCGTGCTGGCAGAAAAATATAACTTGACTCCGGGGGGTATCATCAGCTTGAAAACGCGCAGAGGCTACAAGGACTTCGAAATTGCTGGCGTTGTCGTTGATTTTTACAACCAGGGGCTGGTGGTGCAGGGCAATTGGGAGGATATGCGCCGTTATTTCAACATCAAGGACGCCAATACGCTCCTGGTTAAAGTAGATGCAGATATCGCTGCATCCTCCGTCCAGGAACAGATCGACGCCCAGCTTGGTGAGCGCTATCACCTGATTTTGATCTCCAATGAAATGATCCGCGATCAGGTCCTGACTTTAATGGATCAGGCCTTTAGCATGTTCGATGTCATGGCGCTGATTTCGATTGTGGTCGGTTCGTTGGGGGTTATCAACACCCTGACCATGAGTGTCATCGAGCGCACACGGGAAATCGGCATGTTACGCGCGATTGGTACCACACGCGGTCAAATCGTCAGGATGGTGTTGGCCGAAGCAATGCTAATGGGCGTGATCGGAGGGATTCTTGGATTAGGCACCGGGGTTGTGCTAGCACGTATTCTTTTTATCGGTATGACCACCATGTCAGGCTACCGACTAACCTTTGTCCTACCTCCTGAGGGCGTGATCATCAGTGTAGTCATTGCGATGATCATTTCCCAACTGGCAGCCATTGCCCCGGCCCGACGGGCGGCTAAAGTGCGCATTCTGGAAGCTGTACATTACGAATAGATAGCTCGAGGCACGTTTCCCGCTCAGGGCTGGACAACGGAACCTGCTCCCGATACGGGCACGGTTCGATCGCCAAAAAAGATGAACCGGTTTTCGTGTTGCTTTTTGATGAAGCACAGGGTGAAATATAAATCATTTTGCTTTTCTGCAATTAACCTAAAAGCACCACCCCAAACATTCGCTTATTGGAACTATTCGCGTTAAAATGACCGCTATCAAATCTTCATCTGTGAGAATTTCATGACCCTCCCTACCAAAATTGTCGTCATCGGCGCTGGCAGCGCCTCCTTTGGCGAAAACACCCTCTCCGCCCTGCTCCGCTCGAAGAAATTACGCGGCTCTACGCTCGCGTTGGTGGATAGAAACGCCAAAAGCCTGGACATTGTCCATCGTCTGGCGATCAGGTTGAATGTCGAGTGGGATGCACGGTTCACCATCAGCGCCCACACCCACCACAAGGAAGCGCTCGAGGGCGCGGAATTCGTCGTCTCAGCCATAGAGATCGGTCCGCGCGAGGAACTGTGGAAGTCCGATTTCGAGATCCCGCTCAAGTATGGCCTGCGCCAGCCTTATGCTGAGAACGGCGGGCCCGGCGGTTTTGCCCACGCCGCGCGCAACATCGGGCCGGTAATGGAGATCGTGCACGATATGGAGCAGGTCTGCCCTGAGGCCTGGTTCATCAATTTCACCAACCCGATGACCCGCATCTGCGACGCCGTCAACCGCCACAGCCAGATCAGGTCGGTCGGATTGTGCCACCAGATCTATATCGGTTACGCCTTTGTGGGCATGGTGCTGGCAGCCGAATTGGGCATCGAAGTGCCCGACGGCATCGAAGGCATGCATGCCAACTTTATGCAGCATGCCCTGCGCGAGCAGGTCATCCACCAGGTCCTGCCGCGCGTCGAGATCACGGCCGCCGGATTGAACCACTTCACCTGGATCCTATATATCCGCGACAGGGAGACTGGCGAGAACCTGTACCCGCTTTTCAGGGAACGCTTCGCCTCTTTCGACCCTGCATTCGAACCGCTTACGAGAGACGTGTTCGATGCTTTTGGTTTATTCCCTGTCCCCGGCGACACGCACCTGTGCGAATACCTGCCCTGGGTCAGTGACCCCGTGACCAAACCCTGGGAAAGGTACCACATCCGCTTGTATGATTGGGATGTGTGGGCCGGGTTACGGGATTTCAGCCTCGACCGCCTGAACGACATGGCAGATGGTCACTCGACAATCGAGAGCCTGCTGGATACCGATTCTGAAGGCGCGCTCGAGATGATTGAGAACCTCGCCGGAGGGGGGACGCACCACCACATTGCGGCAAACAGGCCAAACATCGGTCAGATCGCAAACTTGGCATTTGGAGCTACAGTCGAAACCCCGGTACACGTCAGCAGCGCGGGCGTGAACCCGGTCCACGTCGGCGCATTGCCCGAACCTGTGGCCGAACTCCTGCAACGAGAGATCACCGTTGGGCAGCTTTGCGTGGATGCCGCCATCGAAGGCAGCCGTGAAAAAGCATTGCAGTGCCTGCTGCTCGACCCCATGATCACCGACATCGGCGTGGCAAAGCAAATCCTGGATGATTACCTGAGGACGTACAAAGAGCACTTGCCCCAGTTTTGGAAATAACGAAAATCGGTATCTTCTCAAAAAGAAGGGGGAAGTGGGGTAACCCCACACCCCGATTTAATGAAAAGATACGAAAATTGTTATTCGTCAATCGACAATTTAGTGATACTTGCCCCCTGGCCAGGTTGGCAGGCGTAGAACTGCGCCTCCAACCCCGAGCGTCGACGGTACGCTTCCATCACTACGCTCGTAAATGCTTCCACCTGCTCCCCATCCACCAATGCCACGGCACACCCACCAAAGCCCCCACCCGTCATGCGCGCTCCCAGACAGGCGGGTTGCATTTGTGCTGCCTCGACAATCTGGTTCAAAGCCTCATTGGTAATCTCGAAATCATCTCGCATGCTGGTGTGGCTTTCATTAAACAGAATCCCCAATTTGCGAACGTCACCCGCCTCCATGGCAGCAACCGCCTGCAACACGCGTTGATTCTCGGTGATGATGTGCCGTGCTCGGCGCATGACCGTGTTCTCAAGCTGGCTACTCTTCCCATTGAACTCTTCCAGACTGACATCGCGCAACGCTGGCACGCCAAAGAATTCTGCGGCGGCCTCGCATTGCGCCCGCCGCTCGTTATAAGCCGAATCGACCAACCCGCGCCGCGTGGACGTGTCCATCACCACCACAGCCACACCCAGTGGCAAGGGGACATGCTCATATTCCAGCGAGCGGCAATCCAGGAAGAGCGCATGCCCTGCCTGCGCCGCCGCGCTGACCATCTGGTCCATGATGCCGCAGTTCACGCCCACCCAATGGTTCTCAGCCTTTTGCCCGATCTGCGCCATACGGGCCGGCTGCCAGTCAAAACCAGAGACTGCTGCAAACGCGCGCGTCGCTGCCAGTTCCAGCGCCGCGGAGGATGACAGCCCGGCACCCTTCGGCACGTCGCCGCCCAAAACGCCCTCCCAACCTGCCAGCTTGAAACCTTCAACCCGCAACTCATTTGCCACGCCCTTGATGTACTCCCCCCAACCATCTCCCTTGCGTAAACCATCCAAGGGGAACTCCACCGTCTCTTCGTAATCCAGCGAATGGACCTGCACCCGCCGGCCATCGCGCGGACGCAGCGCGATCCAGATCGCCCGGTCAATCGCCATGGGCAGCACGAAGCCGTCGTTGTAATCCGTGTGCTCGCCA
>JAFGKO010000245.1 GCA_016928525.1 Anaerolineales bacterium
GTTTGCCTGTGCGCCTGCGCATCGTATAGGGGGAGCCTCGAGCCGGGTTGTCGACTTTCGTCACCCGTGACGCCTTCAGCAGTTTATTGACCTCATCTTTGGTGAACGGCATGACAACGGGGCTCTTGAACTTCGGCTTGGGCATATTCAGGTCCGGGCGCTCGAGGCTAAACTCTTCGCGCGTCCAGCGAAAGAACGCTCTGAGTGTGTTCCAGATCCGCTTGACGGATGCGGGCGATAGGGGGCTGGCGTCTCCGCCCATTCGTGTGGGCTTGTACTCTGTGCCCAGGTAACGGATGAAGGTGCGCAGGTCATCGGGTTGGATGCTGTCAACAGGTGGGTCGCACAGATATTCCTGGAGGATCCGTAACGCGTACTCGTCAAATTCGATGGTCCGATCCGACAATCCTTCCGACTGCCGAAACAACAAAAACACTTGAATAGAACGCGACAAAGGGAGGTGGTCTGAGGTCATCTGAAACACTCCTTATTTCGTGACCTTTGGACCACCTCCCTTTGTGTATTTCACTAGGGAGGGGGGCTGAGCATACAGTGTGAGGAAGGGATAACCCCTGACTTCCTCCTTGTAAGGGAGGCGCTCTAACCAACTGAGCTACCCGCCCGGGGTGAAGAGATTATACCACTAAGAAAAGAGATGCTCCAGGCGGAATTTGGAGTCTGGAAATATATGAGAAAGTGACCGCTGAATGGCGAAATACCTCTCCCATGTGGGCTTACAGAATAGACAGGAAACCAATCCAAGACTCGTTTGCGCGCCTGAAATAACTATGCTATATTGAGTTCATGTCCTACGAAGACCTCATCCGCGAAAACCGTTCGCGCTTGTCGAAGAGCTTTGCCAGATTGGCCGAGTACCTGTTAGATTCCCACATCGACGCGGCCATGATGACGGCAACAGAGATTGCTCACCAGGTGGACGTGGACGCGGCGACGGTCGTGCGCTTTGCGCAAACGTTGGGCTATTCCGGTTTCCCCGAACTGCATCGTGAGATCAAGGATCGCGTGCGCGATGAGTTGCTGCTGCGACCCAGGCAAGATGCCGAAGCGGACTCGATCGCTGGCATGGTGCAGGCTACCTTACAGCGGCTACAGGAAGCCATTGAACAGACCAGCATGCTGCTGGATGCCCAGGTTGTGGCCGATCTGGTTGAGAACATGAGTTCGGTACGCCGGATCATCGTTTTGCCGGAAAGCTTGGGAGAAGCGGCTGCTTACCGCTTGGTCTCGTTGTTGGAGCGGGGCGGCTTTCTGGTCAATCTGCCGCAGCGCGGCCTCACTGACTTGGCGCGTACGGTTGCAACGGTGTCTAAAGACGATTTGCTGCTGGCCATCGATATTGCCGGAGAATCGCCTTTCATCCCGCGCACATTGGCGGAGGCCCAGGCACGCGGCGCGTTGACTGCCGCGGTGGTTGGGGCGGCATCCCTGGATTCTGCCCAGGTCGCAGACCTAGTATTGGCCGCCCAGAACCAGCCGGATATCGGCATAGGGGTGGTAGTGGTGGATGCGGTCGTTTACACGCTAGCCGAGGCCTTGCGTTGGCGTTACCCGGAACGCTTCGAGGGCGCAGATGAAGCAATCGAGGCGATCTTTGCTCGTATTCAAGTGGGGTGATTACTGACCGGAATGATTTAATATTTATATCAGGACAATGCTCTTTCCGGCTGATTTTGTTTTTAAGAATTTTGAACGGTCAGTCCTTTTGGTAAATGCGCTTGGGAGTATTTTTCTTTCCAAAAATTTTTTGCGCATTTACCGCAACCATTTACTCTTATGGTAAAACCATGCAAATAATTCGTTATCTGGATGAAGGCACGCCACGCTATGGCTGGGTGTTGGAAGATAAAGTCGGCCCTATAGAGGGTTCTCCTTTTGGCGAATTCCGCCGCCTGGAAGCCCAGCGCGACCTGGAAAAGGTGAAATTACTGGCCCCCGTCCAGCCTGGCAAGATTGTATGCATCGGGCGCAATTACGTCGAGCATGCCCAGGAACATGATGCCGAGGTGCCTGAAGTCCCGTTGATCTTCTTGAAGCCGTCTTCGGCATTGATCGGCACCGGTGGAAAAGTGCAATTGCCGCCCCAGTCGCAGCAGGTGGAACATGAGGCTGAACTGGCCGTGGTGATTGGCAAGCAGGGGCGCTGGATTCCACCCGAAAAAGCCCTTGATTATGTATTTGGGTACACGATTGCCAATGATGTGACGGCCCGCGATTTACAGCGCCGTGATGGGCAGTGGACACGCGGCAAAGGTTTTGATACTTTTTGCCCGGTCGGCCCGTGGATCGAGACCGAGTTCGACCCCACCGATGCATTAATTACCTGCCACGTGAACGGCGAACTGCGCCAGATGGCTTCCAGCCGAGACATGGTGTTTACCGTGCGCCAATTATTGGCGTTTGTCTCTTCGGTGATGACGTTGGAACCGGGTGATCTGCTGCTGACCGGCACGCCTTCCGGAGTGGCTCCGCTGCTGGCGGGCGATCAGGTCGAGATCACCATCGAGGGGATTGGGGTATTGAAAAATGCGGTGGTTACCGAGCCGCCGCGCTAATCTGTGGTTGGCTCATTACTGGCCGGGGAATATTTATAGATTCCATTGCCAACAAACCACACGTCTCCATTTTGTGCTTCGTAAATGTCGTAAATTAATCCTTGAATAGAACTCCCTACTATATTCGTCCAAATACCGTTGTTGTATATTTCTAATCCTCTTTCCCCAAAGAGCCAGATAATCCCTTCTGATGTCCCACTGATAGAGAAATTAGAAAACATATTGCTGGTGTCCAAGAGTATTTCATCATCGAAAACGATCATCTCATCTGTAATCAGATCAATGTGCACAATCCTACCTTCTACTCCGATGAACCATATGACACCATCACGATAGCTCAGGGAACGGATTCTTGTATTTAACCAATGGTGCTAGTTGACAAAAAGTCATGAGCAAGCCAAACTATAGGTTACGAGACCATAGGAGGCAAACTCATGACTACAGA
>JAFGKO010000246.1 GCA_016928525.1 Anaerolineales bacterium
CTGGCGCTCCAGTGACCGCCAGTTTTTTTGCCTTTTGCTTTTTCTGCCCCCTTTTACCCTTTTTTCTCACCCTTTTTGGACAACCCCGCTTTGTAGTTTTTGTTTGAAAGGAGGAAAAGACCCATCGATTCAAATCCATGATGTGTTTATAGTCTGGCTGCAATTGATACATGGGATTAGTTGCATAAGAATTGTCAAATCGCTGTTCAGGGTGTCACTCTGCTATAATTTCTGCCATGATCCTTATCACAGGCGGAACTGGTTTCATCGGTCGCGCGCTCGTGCGCCAGTTCTTTGATGCCGGTTACCCAGTGCGGACGTTGTTACGCCCATCACCGCGCACGCCCCGGCTCCCCAAAGGGGTTCCAGTGGAAGTGGCTGTAGTCAGCCTGAGTGATGTGCGCGGTTTGCGAGCTGCTTTGCGCGATGTGGATGTCATCATTCATCTCGCTGGCGCAGAGCACCAGGGGCGCAATGCCAACCTGCTTGCAACCGATATCCAGGGGACACAAAATCTTGCACAGGCTGCCAAACAGGCTGGTGTAAAGCGTTTTATCTACCTGAGCCATATCGGCGCAGATCGTGCCTCTGCCTTTCCTGTCCTTAAGGCTAAGGGCATTGCCGAGGAACACATCCGCAGGTCTGGGGTCCCGCATACGATCGTACGCTCTTCTATCGTTTTTGGTCCAGAGGATCATTTCACCACGAATCTCGCAAGTCTTCTGCGGAGTGCCCCCGGTATATTTCCTGTCCCCGGAGACGGACAGACGCGCATCCAACCATTGTGGGTAGAAGATCTGGTCACCTGTCTGATATGGGCTATGGAAAATTCCGAAACGATCAATAAGACTTATGAAGTAGGTGGCAGTGAATATTTCACCCTGCGCCAAACGCTAGAAACGATCATGCAGGTGATCGGCAAGCGTCGTTTGCTAACGCCTCTTTCACCTCCTTTCTTACGGGCGTTGATCGTTACGTTGGAGACTTTTGTCCCTCGGTTTCCTGCTTCCTCCTTCTGGATCGATTATTACGCCATCCACCGCACCTGCCCAGTGGACAACCTGCCACGGATCTTTGGCCTGATGCCGGCTCGTTTCACTTACCGGCTGGATTATCTTGCCTATAAACCCTGGCATGCTCGTTTGTGGGAAAGCCTCACAATTGAGGTGTCCAGGCTAAGTGCCAGGATTCAGGACTTATTTCGCCCCACGCGCTGAATAATATGGCTGACTATACCATTCGCTTGCTCGAATCTCCCGAAGATATGACCGCTGTCGAAGATATCCAGCGTATTGTCTGGCCCGGCAGTGAGACCGAGATTGTTCCCACACATATACTCATCACCGTTGTCCACAATGGCGGCATCGTATTGGGCGCATTCTCAGAAGAAACGCTGGTTGGATTCATCTTTGGGTTCCCTGGCCTTGATATGCTGCCTGATGGCCCACACCCCAAACATTGTTCGCATATGCTTGGGGTCCACCCTGATTGGCGTGATTCCGGCGTGGGCTTTGCTCTCAAACGCGCCCAATGGCAGATGGTGCGCCACCAGGGTCTTGACCATGTTACCTGGACCTATGACCCGCTGCTCAGCCGCAATGCTTATCTCAATATCGCCAAGCTTGGCACCGTCTGCAATACCTACCGCCGGTCCGAATATGGCGATCTGCGCGACGGTCTGAACGTCGGTCTTCCAACCGACCGTTTCCAGGTAGATTGGTGGCTCAATACCGCCCGCGTGAAGCGTAGACTTAGCCGACGCTCTCGAGGAATGCTCAAACTGGACCAGTTTGCGAAAGCTGATCTACAGCCTCTCTACACGCTTCACACTGGGACCGATGGCCTGCTACGCCCACCCGAACATTTCTCGTCGATCAGCGCGGCGCTCTTACTGGCCGAGATTCCGTCTGATTTCATGACTCTCAAAGCTGAGGATTTCGCCCTGGCACGCGACTGGCGTTTCTTCACGCGGGAAGTCTTCGAAACCACTTTTGCAGAGGGTTACCTCATCACCGATTTCATCTTTGATCGTACTAGCGGAGAACCGCACAGCATGTACGTACTCACCGATGGTAATACTACCTTGGAAGATCACGAATGATGGATTTCATCGTAAAGATCAAAGACTGGTGGGCTGTGGAGGCGATGATTGCCTCCTACAATCATGCCTATCAAGTTGCATATAAGACAACCTACGAAGTAAACGGTCCAATTGGAGTTACAAAATACGGCAGTTCACATGTTGCCCCTTTCCAATTCGAATTTCAGGCGCTCAGTTCCAACCCGCGCGTTGTCACCGAGGCTATTCGTAATTATCCGATGGGCGAAAAGGATAAGTTCATCCTGAATGTATTCCACGCATCGCCCACCGTCCCTGAGCTCAAGGCAAAATATCAGTCGCTTGGTTACGACTTTATCCGCACCGGTCCAATTCTAAGCCGCGAATTGCCGCCCAAGAAACAACAAAACGATGTGTCACACATACACAAAGCGAATACCATTCATAAAGCCGAGTTTGCCAATGAGAGTCTGACCAATGAAGGCGAACGTATTCCACTTGACAGTCTGAGAGATAAGAACATTCATAATTTCTATGCCGAGGTTTCTGGTCATGCTGTTGGCTGGATTCAACTGATTACTATGTATCCCAATGTTGGATATATCCAACATGTCTATACAATGTTGATGTACCGTGGTATGAAAATCGGTTCCGCGCTGTTGGAACGAGCACAAATTGCCGCTGTTGAATTGGGGTATCAGCACATGGTTATGGTGCCATCAGATATGGCCCTGGGAATGACGATCCGCCTTGGCTATCGCCCGTTGGCTTATTTCTCTGCGTTTCGCCTGGGAGAAGACACATATAACGATGAATAGCAATTGATTTTGAAATGCGCAAAGACGGCCTTTCGTGGCCGTCTTTGCGGTTGGATGGGGTGGAAGGAGAGGAAGCAGATATTTTATTGACGGCGCATCCCTGGCCCTTCATCGTAGGATTGCGCATTCATACCGATCGGGTGATAGGTCGGCTCCACCCGGGAAGGGCGGTTAGTCGGTGCTGCAGAAAGCGGCTTTGGTGCTGGACGGACAAAGGTAGGCGTGGAAGCACGAATCGGGTCTGCCATTGGCTGCTGCCGGCGCTGTGAGCGTGGATGGTCATCCGCCAGGCTGAACAAGTTTTCACCCGCTACCGAAAACGTTCCGATAATAAGGACACGGATCAACCAGACCATGACTGCCACGAAAACAGGCACGACTCTAGTCATGGTTGTCTGGCCGACCAGCACGCCGCCCGCGGACGTGTGGTTAATGATGGCCACTGAGACGCCCCACCAAGTCAGCATGGCGTTCATAGCTGCAGCCAGCAACCAGGCCCCGAAAAGGTACCAGACTTCGGCGGGTTCGTCGCGTCCCTTTTCCGGTGTGAAGAGACGCGCAATCCCGGCAAAGTCGATCCCGCAAAAAGCCAGCGAGAGAATGGTTGCCCAGCGCAAACCGGCAAAGCGCAAGTCGCCCAGTACATCGCGTAAAGCGAAGTCAGTGGTCGAATAGTTGAATACTTCAAAAGCCAGCAACGCTCCAAGCAGGATCCCGCCGAACAGCGCGCCGCGCCGTGAGGCAGTACCACGCAAGAAGGGGAGCAACTGAATGGGGAAAGAGCGATTCATGGCAACCTCCTTTTGGAAAAGCCATGCAAACAAAACCAGGATAACTATATTATAGAACAATTGTTCTATTTGTCAAGATTTTAAACAGGACTTTCGCTTAGAGTGACGAGATGATACCATGTGGTCATGGTTACCAAACAACAGTACGTTGAATATCTGATTTGCACAATC
>JAFGKO010000247.1 GCA_016928525.1 Anaerolineales bacterium
AGCACGAAGCCGTCGTTGTAATCCGTGTGCTCGCCAATCAGGTTCACTCGCCCCGGCGCACGAACAAGGGTGGTTGGCCTATCCTCGAATACATCTCGAAACGCTTGAATAACAAATCCTTCGGTTTTCATTCTTACTTATTCATCTCCTGACGACCATCTCGCATATACAGCCTGCGAGAGCAATCTCCCGGCAGACTGTTCCCGCGTCACCAGTTCACCACTTTCCACAACACCTCCAAATTCACGCATCAGCTCTCCCAACGCCTGACCTACATGAAGAGCCGAAGCCTGCACCGCATAAACAGTGGTAATGACAAATAACGGTCTGTCACTCAACACCTGTCGGCAGGCCTCCAGCAATTTTGGCAAAGACTTGTAAATTTCCCAAACTTCCCCTTTGGGTCCGCGCCCAAACTTGGGCGGGTCGAGCAGGATGCAATCATACTTGTTCCCACGACGCGCCTCGCGCTGGGCGAATTTGAGCGCATCCTCCACGATCCAGCGCACAGGTTTCTCCGCCAGGCCCGATAAAACCTGGTTGTCGCGCGCCCAGGCAACAGATTTTTTCGAAGCGTCCACGTGTGTGACCTGCGCCCCAGCCGCGGCGGCAGCCAGCGTCGCCAGTCCGGTATATCCAAATAAATTCAAAACCTTTATCGGCCACCTCGCCTTGTAAATCAAATCCGCTGACCAATCCCAGTGCGTGGCGCATTCAGGGAATACCCCCAGGTGACGTCCCGATGTGGTCATCGCCCAAAATCGGACCCCCATTTCATCCCCCCATTTGCCTTCAGAAAATGGGGGGACAGGGGGGGGCAGGGTGAGGGGGTAGCCCATCTCCCACTTCTCCGCTACCTTCTTTTTAAACTGCCAGTGCCCGCCGCTTTCCTCGCTGGTTGGCTGAAACACAGCATGCGCCTTTGCCCATTCTTTCTCCGGCAACGCCCGCGACCACATGGCCTGCACTTCCGGGCGGACAAAGAGATAGGAGCCAAATCGCTCCAGCTTCAGGCCATCGCCGCTGTCGAGCAGGGCATAGTCGTTCCAATTTGGCGCTTCCAGGAGGGAGAAAGTGGGAGTTTTCGGCATAAAAAATGAGTCAAAAGTACTATTCGGGTGGGAGAAGTGCAAAATACCACTTGCTTTTTACCCTGAAAACCCGTATAATGTGGGAAAGAGTGGTAGAAAGTGGTACGAGCGCCGGTGGCCCCGGCGTTCGCCTGTTAAATGGAAAGGTAGAACTAATGTTCTTAGGGCAATTCCAGCACAACCTCGACGAGAAAGGTCGCCTGATGATCCCGGCGCCCTTCCGTCAGACGCTGGAAGGTGGCGCTTTCATCACCCAGGGGTTCGACCGCTGCCTGATGGTCATGACCGAGGCCTATTTTCAGCAAGTGTACGAGCTGCTCAACAACATGAACATTGCAGACACAAATGCGCGTTTATTGCGCCGTATGATCCTTTCCAACGCCTACCAGGTTGAGTTGGACAAGGTCGGGCGCATTTTGGTTCCACAGAACCTGCGCCAGTTTGCGGGCTTCGACGGCGAAGCAATTGTAGCAGGCCAGGGCGAGTATTTTGAGGTCTGGACGCCGGCAGAGTGGAACAAGCAGATGGATGACATCCAGGACACGGAAGCCAACAACCAGCGCTTCTCGACGCTGAACCTCTCCGGTCAAGTGTAGGGCGAATTGCCAATTCGCCCAACGACATGACGCACCAACCTGTTCTTTACCATGAAATTATACACGCGTTGCAGCCTAAAAACGAAGGTTTTTATGTTGACGGCACACTGGGCGCGGGCGGCCATGCCCGTGGAATACTGGAGGCCTGCGCACCAGACGGACGTCTGTTGGGGTTGGACGTGGATCCGCAGGCGTTAGCGCTCGCCCGTGAGACCTTGGCTCCTTACGGGGAGCGCGCCCGTCTGATCCAGGCCTCCTACACCTCTCTTGCCGAATTACTGCACGAAATCGGTTGGGAGAAAGTGGACGGCATCCTGCTTGACCTGGGGTTGTCCTCGATGCAACTGGACGCACCGGAGCGCGGTTTCTCCTTCCAGCACGACGCGCCGCTGGATATGCGCTTCGACCCGGCCTCCCCCACTACGGCAGCCGACTTGGTCAACGCATTGCCGGGTGACGAACTGGCGGACTTGATCTTCCGGTACGGAGATGAGCACGCCTCTCGAAGGATCGCGCAGGCCATTGTCAAAGCGCGACCGCTTCAGACCACCCGGCAACTTGCTGCCGTTATCGAAGCCGTCCTTCCGCGCAAGGGCCGCATCCATCCCGCCACGCAGACCTTCCAGGCCCTGCGCATCGCAGTGAATGAGGAACTGGATCGAATAGAGAACGTGCTCCCCCAGGCAATAGCAGTCCTGAAGTCCGGCGGGAGGCTGGCAGTCATCTCCTTTCACTCATTGGAAGACCGCCTCGTCAAGGAATACTTCCGTAGTGAAAGCAAAGACCTGGTCAATCCACCTTATGAACGGATTTACGATGTCGAGAAAAAAGCAACGCTGAGAGAAATCAACCGCAAAGTTATCACCCCCAGCGAGGCTGAAGTAGCAGCCAACCCGAGGGCAAGGAGTGCAAAACTGCGCATTGTAGAAAAATTGTAATCATTATCCTTGCAAAGGCCTGTCCTGCTCGAAGGATAGCCCATTCACAAGGATAGCGATGACCATCGCCCAAATTAAAAGGTCATCATGGATACTATAAACCGCTTCAATCATGCTGCTTCACAGGCTCCCTGGCGTGTTCAACGCCAATGGGTGAGCATTTTCCTTTTAATCGTGCTGGCATTTGCCATGGTCGCAAGCCTGTATTTAATGGTGACTTCACAGGCCGCGATCGTTGGCCGCGAGATCCAGGACCTGCGCCTTGAAATTATCGACACCGAGCACATCAACGCTGATTTGCAAACCGAACTTGCCCGCCTGACTTCTATAGGTGAAGTAGAGAGAAGAGCGTATGCGCTTGGTTTCCGGCCAGTGGAGCCAGAAGAAGTGGAATATCTATATGTACCCGGGTATATTGCGCCGAAGGGCGCCATGCTGGCCACCACACCCGAGTTGCAACCTAGCGCTCCCAATATCCCGCCAGAATATACCCAATCCCTTTTGGATTGGCTCGACGAGCGCCTTCAGACACCGGGTAGAGGTCTAAGATGAGACAACAATATGCGTGGCGATCTATGTTGTTGAACGGCTTTTTGGCTTTTATAGCCGCCCTGGTTGTATTGCAAATGGTACGCATCCAGGCTAGCGCCGAAGCAGATGCTTTCCGCAATCAGAAGGATAACTTTGCGGGCGAATACAGGACCTATTACCCGGAACGCGGGGAAATCTACGACCGCAACGGTCACTTGTTGGCGGGCAACCGGACTGTCTACGAAGTGGGTGTGGATTTGAACACCGTTCGCGATCCGCATAGTATCGCAATGGCCCTCAGTGTCAATCTCGGGAAAAACTATGACGAAATTTACAGTGACATCCTCAACCCGCCTGCCGGTTTCTCCTACCTGGTTTTGGACAATCACGCTTCTCCTGAAGCGGTTGCTTATTTGAAAGAACTCAAGAAAGAATTGAGTGAATCAGACAATCCCACTCCCAGCCTGGCAGGCCTGGAGTTCAGCCCGCGCCTGGCACGCAGCTATCCTGAAAATGCACTGGCCTCTAACGTGCTCGGATTCGTCAACCTGGAAGGGCGCGGCTATTTTGGCATCGAAGAAAAATACAATGATTTACTGGCAGGTAATCCGGTGCAGGTTTGGGTGCCGAGCGATCCCAACCGCGCCGTCGAAATCCCGCGAATTCCGAATGGCACCAGTTTGATCCTGACCCTCAACCGCGACTTGCAAAATGCTGTCGAGGAGATTCTGGACCAGTCATTGTATGAATATGGCGCGCAACATGGAGCCATCATCGTCATGGATCCGCAAAACGGTGAAATCATAGCTATGGCTTCTACGCCTCGTATGGACTTGAACAACTTTCAAAATTATGGTGTTATCTACGACAACGCCAGCGAATTCAACCGTGCAACCAGCATGCCCTATGAGCCCGGCTCGGTCATGAAGATCTTCACCATGTCCGCTGCGCTGGATACTGGCCTGGTCACACCCGATACCACCTTTCTGGACACCGGTGAAATTCAGATTGGCGGTGTCACGATCAAAAACTGGAATCAGGAAGCCTGGGGGCTACAAAACATGGTGGGCTGTTTGCAGCACTCGCTCAACGTTTGCATGACCTGGTTGGCTACCCAGCTTGGTCCGCAAAACTTTTATGGATATATGAACCGCTTCGGCTTTGGCAGCCTGACAGGCCTGGATATGGCCGGTGAAGCGGCTGGCAGGCTCAAGGTCCCGGGAGATGCGGACTGGTATCCTGTTGATCTGGGCACAAATTCTTTTGGCCAGGGCGTGTCCGCTACACCACTACAAGTCATGGCGGGGGCTTCGGCCATCGCAAACCAGGGACACATGGTCACGCCGCATGTTCTGTATGCGATGTTACGCGACGGTCACCAATTTAACGTCCCATCCCAATATGCCGGCTCACCAATCAAAGCCGAAACCGCAGCCACGCTGACGGGCATGCTGGCCGCCTCCCTTGAGTACGAATCGTCCGCAGCGCTGGTGCCCGGCTATCGCGTAGCAGGCAAAACCGGCACGGCTCAAATCCCTACACCTTATGGCTTTTATGATTCCAGCCAAACCAACGCATCTTTCATCGGCTGGGGGCCGGTGGACGATCCGCAGTTTATGATCTACATCTGGATCGAGCGCCCTACTACGTCTATCTGGGGTTCGGAAACAGCCGCTCCTGTTTTCTCAGAAGTAGCCCAGAAAACCGTAATCCTGCTCGGTATTCCACCTGATTCCGTACGTTTGCAAATGGCCACACATTAGGACCGAGATGCTGACACTGGCTGACGCGCTTGAAGCGCTGACCGATTTCCGCCCGCAGGGTAACACCCCGGTTATCACCGAGGCGGCCATCGACTCGCGCCAGGTCATCCCCGGTTCGCTATTCGTTGCGATTCCAGGCGAGCGTGTGGACGGTCACAATTTCCTGGTGGAAGCCTTCAAACGCGGGGCCTCCTTCGCCCTCATCCAACAGGACGTAGACGCCTCTTTCCGGACCCTCGACTTGCGCGCCGGTCTACAAGCCGATTCCATCCCCGATCTAACTCTCCCCCTCTGCCTGCGCGTGGACAATTCGGTCACCGCCCTGCAACAGATCGCCCGTTTCTGGCGACGCCAGTTGGATATTCGCGTGGTTGGTATCACAGGCAGCGTGGGCAAGTCCACCACCAAAGAAATGATCGCCGAAGTGCTCAGCCAGCGCTACCGCACACTTAAAAGCCCGGGTAATTTAAATAACGAGATCGGACTGCCGCTTTCTATCTTGAAACTGAGTTCCGGGTACCAACGCGCCGTCCTTGAAATGGGGTTTTACGTTCCCGGCGAAATCGCTTTTCTGTGTGACATCGCCCTGCCACAGGTCGGTGTGGTAACCAACATCGGCACTGTTCACGCCGAGCGGGCCGGCTCACAGGAGGCCATCGCGCAGGGCAAATCCGAGCTTGTCCAGGCCCTACCCAAGGACGGCGTCGCCATCCTGAATTTTGACGACCCCTGGGTACGCAAAATGGAAGAGAAAACACGTGCGCAAGTCTTCTTCTACGGATTATCTTCCGAATCCGACTTGTGGGCTGACAACGTCGAAGGACAGGGGTTGGAAGGCATCCGTTTTCGCCTGCACTACAAACGCGAAACCCTGCATGTGCGCGTTCCCCTGATTGGACGGCATTCTGTCCACACGGCGCTGCGCGCCACTGCTGTTGGCCTGGTAGAAGGCCTGACCTGGCAGGAAATTTTCGACGGTCTCAACCAGGGACATACCCAATTACGTCTGGTGGCTGTGCGCAGCAAAACCGGCGCGTTGCTCCTTGATGATACCTACAATGCCTCCCCTGAATCCATGCTGGCAGCCTTGAACCTGCTCGACGAACTGGATGGTCGCAAAATCGCTGTGCTGGGTGATATGCTCGAACTCGGTCAATATGAACGCCAGGGACATGAAATGGTCGGCCTGCGCGCCGCGCAAGTTGCCGACACGCTGCTCACGCTGGGAACGCGCGCGCATGTCATTGCCGAAGCCGCTCGCAGGTCAGGAATGAGAAAATCGTCTATTCTGGAATTCGATGAACTGGAACCCATCATAGATTGGCTCAACCAGAACTTGGCAAAAAACGACTCGGTACTGATCAAGGGCTCGCACGGATTACGCATGGATCGTATCGTCAACATCCTGGAGGTGAGCGCGTGAGAGATACAACTCTGGCGATCAGCCTGGCCGGGCTGGCCTTCATGATGACCGTCATCTGGGGCGGACCCCTCCTGCGCATCCTGCGTTACTTCAAGATTGGCAAACTCATCCGCGTAGATGAGCCGGGGCATCACAACATCAAGATGGGCACCCCCACAATGGGTGGTGTGATGTTCATCCTGCCTGTGGTGCTTTTGACGGTTCTACTCAACGCGGTTGTTCTGTTAGGGTTGGACGTAGTCGGTCGTTCCGTGCTGGTGCCATTGATCGTCATGGTCGGTTACGGCGCCCTTGGAGCCATCGATGATTGGCAAGGCATCCGTGGCAAGCGCCGCGGGGAAGGCATGACCGCTCGAGTCAAGTTCCTTGCGCAGGTGGTGCTCGCTGTGGGCACAGCCTGGGTGCTTAAATACTTGCTGGATGTCCCTGAAATCTTCGTCCCGGGAGTGAACATTCCCGGTGGATGGGATTTGAATGACTATCTATACATCGCTATCGCCGCCTTCATCATTGTCAGCGAATCCAACGCAGTCAATTTTACGGATGGCCTGGACGGATTGGCGGGGCTGATCGCTGCAACCGCCTTTGTCGCTTATGGCGGTATTGCACTTATCCAGGAACAGATTTATCTGGCGCGTTTTTGCTTCACATTGGTTGGCGCCATCTTCGGCTTTTTGTGGTTCAACGTACATCCCGCCGAGCTCTTCATGGGTGACACCGGATCACTCTCTCTTGGCGCTACACTGGCTGTTGTCGCCTTGATGACCGGCCAATGGCCGCTCCTGCTTGTCATCGGCATTATTCCCTTAAGCGAAGCGTTGAGCGTCACGCTGCAAATTGGTTATTTCAAATTGACCAAGGGGAAGCGTCTCTTCAAGATGGCTCCCATCCATTTGCACTTCGAATTACTCGGCTGGAGCGAAACACAGGTCGTACAACGTTTCTGGTTGATCGGATTATTGGCTGCTATGTTCGGCATTGGATTGACCCTGGTGTAATCATGACAGATTGGATCGGGAAACGCGTACTCATTCTAGGAGCTGCCCGCCAGGGGCAGGCGCTGGCGCGCTGGTTGGCCCGCCACAATGCACGCGTGACCCTGTCCGACAAACGCCTCAAAGCGGACCTCGAGCCTGCCCGCCAGACCCTGACCGGTCTGCCCATCGAATGGGTTCCGGGCGGCCACCCACTGGAACTGCTCGACCACACTGATGTGCTCTGCCTCTCCGGCGGCGTCCCGCTGACACTGCCGATCGTGGTCGAGGCACAGAAGCGTGGAATTCCACTCTCGAACGATACGCAAATCTTCATGGAAGCCGCGCCCTGTAAGACAGTTGGAATCACCGGCTCGGCCGGCAAGACCACCACGACCGCGTTACTCGGCAAGATGGCTGAAGCATCCTACACAGAGAAGCCGGGACGTACCTGGGTCGGCGGCAACATCGGCGACCCGCTGCTCAACTACGTGGATGAGATGCAGCATGGCGATCTGGCCATCCTGGAAATCTCCAGCTTCCAACTCGACCAGATGAGCACCTCGCCCAGTATTGCAGCTATCTTGAACATCACACCCAACCACCTGGACCGCCACGGCACCATGGAGGCATACACCGCCGCTAAAGCGCGCATCCTGGAATTTCAAAGCAATGAGGATGTAGCTGCCCTGGGGCGTGACGATCCTGGCGCGTGGAAATTGCGCGACAAAGCGAAAGGCAAGCTGCTTTCATTCGGTTTGAGCAACCTGCCCATTGAGCAATCTGGCACGTATGTCAGTGATGGCTTGTACAACCTGCGCGATGGAAATGCTTATATCTTACTGCCTATCCAGAACGCCATCCATTTACGCGGCGATCATAACCGCCTGAATATTTTAGCTGCGATCACAATCGGCCATGCGGCCGGGTTGACTCTGGATGCCATGCTGGAAGCCATCGAAAATTTCCATGGCGTGCCTCACCGGCTGGAACTCGTCCGCGAGTTGCGTGGCGTGAAATGGTACAACGATTCGATCGCCACCGCCCCGGAGCGGACCATGGCCGCCATCCGCTCATTCGACGAGCCTATCGTACTGTTGCTGGGAGGCAAGGACAAAGATCTGCCCTGGGAAGATCTGGCTGGTTTAGTTCACAAAACTGTCGACCATGTCGTGGTATTCGGCCAGGCGGCGGAAAAAATTCTGGGTGCGCTAGGCACATCGTCCCCGAAGGGGAATTCGGGGTCCGGGCAGGTGCGGCCGTACAGCATCCAGCGTTGTGATGGTCTGCAGGAGGCAGTCTATCAGGCAGCGGAGGTAGCTGAAAGTGGTGATGTCGTCCTGCTCTCGCCGGGCGGAACCAGTTTTGATGAATTTAGTGATTTTGCCGAACGAGGAGAATGGTTTAGAAAATGGGTACAGGAACTTTCGTAAAAGAACGCAGCGACAGGTTGTCGCAGCGGCGCGAAAAGGTTGTCGCGCCTACGCGCAGCTTTGATGTCCCCTTGCTGTTGATCGTTGTCGCCTTGCTGGTGCTGGGATTGGTCATGCTTTACTCCGCCTCCTGGGATTTCTCACTGGGCGCTTACGGCGATCCGATGAAAATGTTCGAACGCCAGGTGCTTTGGATGCTGTTGGGTGTGTTTGGCGCACTCATCCTCTGGAGATTAGACTACCATCACTGGCGCAAGCTGGTGATCCTGGCTATGGCAATGACCATCCTCTTACTTATCAGCCTCTTATTGCTTAGCGAAATCCGTTTTAATGCGAAACGGGCTTTCATCGACGGTTCGATACAGCCCTCCGAACTGGCAAAAATTGTTTCGATCATTTACCTGGCCGTATGGCTATTCTCCAAACGCGAGCATTTGAAAGACATACAACTCGGATTAATTCCATTGGGTATGATTCTGGGTATCGTCGGTGGCCTGATCTACCTGCAGCCGGACTTGAGCGCCGCAGGGACAGTACTAATCCTGGGCGGGTTGTTGTTCTTCCTGGCAGGCGGCGATTTGAAGCAGATCATCCTGTTGATGGTCGTGGCAGTCATAGGCGGCTGGATGGTGGTGCAGGTCAGCCCGACAGGCGCCGAACGCGTGAGCGATTTCATCAATGGCATCAAGGATCCAACCCAGGCTTCTTATCATGTACGTCGTTCGTTCGAGGCCATCGTCAATGGCGGAATTTTCGGCACGGGTATCGGACGCGGCGAGACCAAACTGCTCGGCCTACCCGTCCCACCCACCGACAGCATTTTCGCCGTCGTTGCAGAGGAACTTGGCCTGGTTGGTTCGGTAACACTGATTGGTCTGTATGCTGCGCTGGTATGGCGTGGTATGGTCATCGCCCGCCGCGCGCCTGATATGCTTGGCACCTTGCTGGCTTCAGGTATGGCATTGTGGATTGGGCTGGAAGCGTTGATCAATATGTCAGTAATGGTCGGGCTGATGCCTTTCGCAGGCAACGCATTGCCATTCATCAGTGCAGGTGGTTCCAATCTGGTTGTCTCATTGGCATCCATTGGCATTTTATTGAACGTCTCGAGGCAGTCTGGCGTTACAACGCAAGAAGGAAATGAATGGAGGTCGTTCGGTGCGGTTGTTGATTTGCGCTGGCGGAACCGGCGGCGGCGTGTACCCCGCTCTCGCCGTTCATAACGCGCTAACATCCCAGAATGTAAACGTGGAGACGCTCTGGGTCGGCGCTGAAGACGGTATGGAAGCAGATTTAGTGAAACGTGCAGGTCTGCCCTATCATTCGATTCCAGCCGCCGGCGTACATGGCGTTGGTCTCCGATCTTTGCCGCGCAATCTGTTGCAATTGGCGCGTGGTGTGCTGGCATCCCAGCACATTCTGCGCGGCTTCCGTCCGGATGTGCTCTTCTTCACTGGCGGCTACGTGGCATTCCCAATGGCATTCGCCGGGCAGCGCTTCCCAACCCTGCTGTATGTGCCGGATATAGAACCCGGGCTGGCGCTCAAGGCCCTGGCAACCTTTGCAGACAAGATCACTGTAACAGCACCGGACTCACAGCACTATTTCAACAAAAGCGTGATCGTCACCGGGTATCCGCTCCGCCCGGATCTGTCGGCCTGGGAGCGCGATAAGGCGCGTTCCATCCTGGGACTCTCGTCTCGTAAACCCACGTTGTTGGTCTTCGGAGGCAGCAAGGGCGCGCGCTCACTCAACAGAGCTGTACTGGCAAACTTATCCGCCCTGCTGGAAATGGCGGAAGTCGTTCACATCAGCGGTCAATTGGACTGGGACGAGGTCGAAGAAGCGGAAGCAGGTTTGAAGTCCAGGCAAAAGAAGCGTTACCACACCTTTCCGTATCTACACGAGATGGGTAAGGCGCTAGCGGTTGCAGATCTGGTTGTCTCGCGCTCCGGGGCATCCTGTTTGGGAGAGTTTCCATTCTTTGGGATTCCTGCGGTATTAGTCCCCTATCCACACGCCTGGCGTTACCAGAAGGTCAACGCCAGTTACCTGGCAGGGAACGGCGCGGCAGTGATACTGGATGACAGCCGCCTGCAAGATGAATTGCTGGATACCGTAAAAGTCTTACTCGAAAATCCCGGCAAACGCGCGAGCATGCAAGCTGCTATGCGTTCGCTATCCAAGCCGGATGCCGCCCAGGCGATTGCCAGCCACCTCTTGGAACTGGCCGGAGAAAAAAGCCTATGATGAGTATCGTCTATGTTTTCTGGATGTATGTGATCCTGTTTGCTGTCATCGGTGGGATGCGCGGTTGGGCCAAAGAATTGCTGGTAAGCTTCAGCGTCATCCTGGCCTTGACCACCAACCACGTATTGCGTCGTTATATCCCGCTGGTTACAGCCCTGGAGGCCAATAGCCCTTCCTTATTTTGGATCCGCTCCTTGATTGTTGTCACCCTGGTCGCTTTCGGTTACCAAACGGTCATCAGTATTGCGAGGTTGGCTTCGCGTGCAGCGCGCGAACGCTTACAGGATACGCTCTTTGGCATCTTCATGGGCGCGATCAACGGTTATCTGGTTGCTGGCACAATTTTGTTTTACCTGCACGAGGCGAATTACCCCTTTCAGAATATCGTCAGCAGACCCGAGGGCGGAATAATGGAAACCGTCCAGGCCATGATGAACTGGATGCCACCGCACCTATTGGGTGAACCGGGCATCTATTTCGCAGTGCTGATTTGCTTCATTTTCGTTATCGTTGTATTCATCTAAAACTTGTAAGGACAACCCTGCTCAAGAAATTGTCTTATGGCTAAGGTTCATTTCATCGGCATCGGGGGCAGCGGACTTTCCGCAATCGCCCGTCTCCTGCTAGAGAGCGGACATACCGTCACGGGCTCAGACCGTGTACTCTCTCCCTTTGCCATCGACCTGCAAAAGGCTGGCGCAACAGTTTATATCGGCCATCACCCGCGTTACATTACAGGTGCAGATTGGGTCGTACGTTCTTCTGCCATTCCTGAAGATAACCCGGAAGTCCAGGCTGCGTTGGCGGCGAAAATCCCCGTTTACAAACGCGCAGATTTCCTCGGTCAATTGATGGCCGACAAGACCGGCATCGCGGTGGCTGGCACACATGGCAAGACTACTACTACTGCTATGATCGCCTGGGTATTGACCGAACTAAAACGCAACCCTTCCTTCATTATTGGTAGCACTCTGAGCAACCTGGGTGTCAACGCCCGTGCTGGCAAAGGTAATGCCTTTGTGATCGAAGCAGACGAGTACGATCGCATGTTTCTGGGACTCAAGCCACGCATCGAAATCGTCACCAACCTCGAGCACGATCACCCCGACTGTTATCCCACCTTCGAGGACATGCTCTCCGCTTTCGAATCGTTCGTGGACCTGCTGCCTGCTGACGGGACCCTGATCGTCTGCGCCGACGACAAAGGGACGGCCCCATTGATCACCCGCGCGCGCAAAACTGGCAAAGCCGTGGTCGGTTATGCCCTGCAAAGTGACATGACCATCAACAGTCCCAACTGGATCCAGGCCCGCGTGCTCAAACCGAATGCGCTGGGCGGGTTCAGTTTTAATGTCGCTTCCAATTTAAGTGGTGGCCTTGCCTCTGTCTCGGTTGACCTGCAAATCCCAGGCGAACACAATGTCCGTAACGCGCTGGCAGCGCTGGCCGTAGTCGAGTTGCTGGGCCTGTCCACGCAAAAGGCGGCTAAGGCATTGGCCAAATTCGGCGGCACTGGCCGGCGCTTCGAG
>JAFGKO010000248.1 GCA_016928525.1 Anaerolineales bacterium
GCGGTTTCTTTGTATGAGCCATGCTCCAAGCATACCCGACTGCAGACTACAATGTCCAGCGCTTTTGGCTTAAGTTATGACCAATGAACTTGTGAAGTTGTAGGTCACGCTTTAAGCGTGACCTACTGTAATGTCAAGATAAGTCCTTCAACCAACTTGCCATTCAGGTTGGAAAACTCCTTTGCCTCGCCATACATTTCAAACCCGCACTTCTCCAGCACGCGCCGGGAAGCAATATTGTGTTTGGCCACATAGGCAAACAACGGGCGGATTTTGACCTGTTCAAGAAATAGCGACAGCGCAATCGTCGCAATGCCTTTGCCCCAGAATTCCCGCCCGAGCCAATATCCAACCTCCCGCTCACCGTCCATTTCAAAGCTGAGCACATTCCCGGCAACTCGTTCCTCGAAAAGGATTGTTCTCAGGATGACGCTTTCATCTTTCATGATCTTGGCCCAATGTGCCATGAATATCTCTCGGTCTCTGGCCGGGAAGGCCGCCATTTGATTGGCAAGCGAGTCGCGTTGCTGCTCGAAAAATATGGGAAGGTCGCTTTCTTGCACTTCTCGTAATGAAATGTCATATGTCATAAGGAGTTTGAATGATTATAGCATTTCGGAGAATTCTTAAAACATAAGAGGCCCCATGCAGGAGCCTCTTGCTATTTCTAATTCAAACGTGATTTTTCCTAGTGACGGCCACCGCGGCGCATCATGGAACCGCCTGTCGTCGTGCTGAGGTTCTGTGGGACGCAGGTGCCATCACAGAGGCCTGTGCCCGTGCCAGTTCCACTGCCAGTGCTGTACATGCTGGCCGCGCCTGCGCCATTGCCACGTGCGTTGCCGCCATACTGGCTGTTGAGCAGGAAAGTGGCCTGGTCGGCGGTCAGTACGCCAGCGGCTGTTGCCAGATCGATGGACTTGGTGCGGATGCTGGTCATCAGCGCGGGGAGTTGGTCGGTGGTATAGCCCAGCGACAGGGCGATAGTGGTGAAAGTTTCACCGGAGGCCAGCCGGGCGTTGACATCGTCCACGCTCAGGCCGAGTACATCTGCCATAGCGGCAGGCATATAGTCGCTCAGGGTCACTTCCAGGTTGAGGCTGGTGCCGGTATTGGTGCCGTTCCCGCCGGGACCATATCCCTGGGCAAAAGCTGCGCCGGCAGCAACCAGCGAGAGGGTCAGTGCAACTACGAGGGCTAACAAGATGTTACGTTTCATTTTATTGTCTCCTTTTTCGGCATCCGGTTTGTGACCGGTTGCCGTTGATGTCCCTACTATAGCGCAGCTATGTAAAGGATGTGTGAAGAAAAGATAATGAGACAATAAAAATAAGTGACATAAGTAGGCATTAAGAGCTATTTTCTGACAAACCCCGTATCTCTTTCTATCCTTCAGGCGTTTCTAAAAGATTCGGTGGCCGCCAGGTCGAAATGGGAATCAGCGATCTTTCATGCTGCATCCCTTCTTTCCAGCGGCCACCTTTTTCTTGTTAGGTGTATTTTTCGAACAATTGTTACGTCAAAGGCTCCTGCATTGTGCGCATCTGCACTTCGATGATCCGCGAACCCGGTGACTGTGTGCAGGCCAGCAGTACTGCTCCGGCAACATCTTCAGGTTCAAGCATGCCCGACTGGGCGACACTCTGCTCGGTGCGTCCTTTTCCCAGCGCAAACTCGGTTTTCACCCCGCCCGGACAAATTGCCCCAACCTTGATCCCGTATGGACGTAACTCTTTGTCCAGCGCCTGGGCGAAACCGACCTGGGCAAATTTGGTCGCGCAATAGACTGCCTCCCCGGCAAAGCCATAGACGCCCGCCATAGACGATATGATCAAGATTGTGCCCGTCCCTTGTTCGATCATCACCGGGACGGCATAACGGGTGAAGAGAAACGAGGAGCGCATATTCGAGTCCATCATTTCATCGTACTCTTCTGCGCTCGTATCGATCAGGTTTTTGTAATTTCCAACACCGACGTTGTTGATCAAGATGTCCAGCGAGCCGAACGTATCTTTGGCAGCCGCTACCGCATGCTGCGCGACTTCTTCTTCACGGGCATCCCCAACCACAAGCGTGGCTTCTCCGCCAGCCTTTTTGACCAGGGATGCCAATTCCTCCAGGCGTTCGTTTCTGCGCGCCGTGAGCACCAGGCTGGCACCTTCGCCTGCCAACGCAATTGCGCTAGCTCTACCAATACCTGCACTTGCTCCCGTTATCAAGGCAACTTTCCCTGCTAATTTTTTCGTCATTGTGTTCTCCTTATCTTTTTATTTTGCATGGTTTTTACGGTGGTTGAGTAGCCCGGAGCGATAGCGGCGGGCGTATCGAAACCACAAATTCAGGTTTTCTAACAACTCTGTTGGTTTCCCTGGCCCGTCGGCCAGGACGGGCGATACGACGGAAAACCACTGTCTACCCTTCGACAAGCTCAGGACACCGCTCAACCAACGGTTACTTCTAAAACAATTGTCAGGTAGTTTGTTTTCTATTCAAGTTCGGCTTCGTTCCTTTCGTTATGGACCACAATGTAAGGACTGACCTCTCTTAAATTTCAGACTACACTGGTATAGGCGCAATCACCTGCGAAGATACGAACATCCATGTGACCAGCGCCGCATTGACGAAAGCACCCAGGTACGGACGGCCGGTAAGTTGGAAGAACCAGGTGGAGATCGGTGTGATCATGATCAGTACGCCGATAACGTGGAAAAGACTCATGGTAAAGTTGGCCAGCACGCCTCCCGGCCCAACGAAGGGGATAACCCCCACCGTCAGCAGTGGGATGTATTGCACCAGCAGGAATAATATCAGCGGCACGATCAGGGTCAGGGTGTTGACGCCTGACCAGGAAACGAAGGTGCTCCACCAGGTTGCTTTTTGGGGCAGGCGCAACTGTCCGTGCAGGAAGATGCCCATCAGGATGAAGCCCAGCAGTAGGAAGGGGAAGTACAACAACCACATCCCAGCGCGGTAGGGCGTCAGGTCGCTGGCGAAGGGGAACAGGAAGCGGTAATCGACGATAAAAACCTGTTCCAGCACATACTCGAACAGGTAGGCAAAGGCGAACAGGATCATCCCCAGCAGGGCTGTTTTCCCGATAGCTTTCCAATCTAGGGAAAAACGCGATTTGTCGAATGAAATGCCCAGGTCGGCCCAGGTCAGTCCATCTTTGCGGCGTTTGAGCCAGCGCCGTATGAGGAAGAAACCGATCACGTTGATCCACACGAACCACCAGACCGTGCCGTTGACCATCATCATCGGAAAAGCTTTGTCGATCGGCACCACGTAGACGTGCAGACCAAACAAAATAAAGATGAGCGGCAGGTATAACCACATCAAAATCCCGTTGATTGTGGCATGCTTCCAAAACTCGCGCCGGGTGCAGGCGTAAGTTCCCGAAACGCTCCCTTGCAAGGAACTGAAATATTTTGTCCGCAACAGGATCAATCCCAAGGGGATGAGCGCAGCCGGCCCGGCCAGCATGGCAATCAATGTAGACCACTCTTTGATCTCCCAGATCTGGTTCTCAGGTGGAACCCAGTAGGCCTCGTCCGGTTTCAGCGCGGAGCACATCCAATTCGCTGCTGCGGCCACCCCCTCGCGGCTGTGGGATTCCTGGATGTGGATGGCCGGCAGCAGGACCACCTGGCGGGCGGTGCCAGAGTCGAAGTCACCGTAGACAGACCCAAAGTCCGGAACGATGCGGCCGAAGGCGGCCTGGGTCTGCGGGCTATTCATCCATTCGGATTCCACGTCGTCCGTGCTCGTCATGCGTTCCCGGTATTCGTCATATTTACCGTAAATCATGAGCATGTTTTTGGGCAGGGACTCGCTCGCGTCCACCGTGTAGGCAAAACCGGAGATGGAGAGCGCCATTACGCTGGGATCGGTCAATGCGATGTTGTAGGCCATCTCAGCGCCAAGACTGTGTCCCATCAGGCCGACCGCACCGCTCTTGACGTAAGGCAGGGATTTCAGGTATGCGAAGGAACTGCGCCCGCCGTAGGTGAGGTCGAAAGCGATGTCATCCGGGTTGCCCGGGACCCCGGAGTTGCCGCGCCCGATGGCGTCGATCTCCAGGACGACGAAGCCGCGGCGCGCCAGCTCGATGCAGTAGGCGTCGCTGGTCTCGCGGTTGTTCTGGTAGCCGTGGATGTAGACCAGGCCCGGCGCCGGGGTCGCGGGCGAGACGCCCACCGGCCTGAACAGCTTGGCGCGGATCAGGATGCCGTTGCTGTTCGGATAAGTGACGTTGCTGACCTGCACGCGCCCGAAATCGCGCTGCACCAGGGAGGCCGTCACAGTGGCGGCCAGCGCAATCAAGATGCAAACGAAGAAAACGATCCATGTGCCGCGTGAGCCTTTGGATGTGAAGAATTGTTGGGTGTTCATTTTGTTTCCTCTCCTGCTTGTGGGTGTGGCTTTGGCCAACGAGGGCGTTACTTGCCGTGCGTTTTTGCTGCTAGAGTTACTATTTTCAAAGCCAAATATTTACAAAACGCGCTGCTTACCCACGTGCGTGGCACGGTCAAGTGGATGTGGGGTGTCAAGCTCCCATATTTAGTACCATCAGGAAGTGGACAAAATCAGGCATTTTGTGCTGCGTACTGGTAGGGAGGCAAACCTTGTA
>JAFGKO010000249.1 GCA_016928525.1 Anaerolineales bacterium
CAAAAACCATACATTTCAAACTATGTCTCGGTCAATCCTTTGTCCCTAAAAAAGGCTTGACAAAGTCATAGTATTCGCAATGACATTAATTTCTTTTAGCAATCTCTACAACGTAATTCACAATCTCATCCGCGATATCCACGCCGCTGACCGGCTGCGCCGAGTGAAACTCCATCGTGTGGTTGATCTCGTTCACAACCAGGCCTTTTTCAGGGTGCTCGACCAGGTCCACGGCCAGCAGGCCGCCGCCAACCGCCGCCGCTGCTTTCAGGCACAGCGCCTCGATCTCCGGCGTGACCGGGCAGACTTCACCCTCACCGCTGCGTGCTGTATTCGTGATCCAGTGCTCCGACTTGCGGTAGATGGCCGTCAGCACCCTGTCGCCAACCACAATTGCGCGGATGTCGCGTCCCGGTTTCTTGATATATTCCTGGATGTAAAAGACTGAGTGTTGCACTGAGCCCAACGTGGACTTATGTTCCAGCACCGCCTCCGCCGCGTCACGGTCATTGACCTTGGCCAGCAGCCGTCCCCACGAGCCGACCACCGGCTTGAGCACCACTGGGTAGCCAAATTCCTCAATAGCATCCAGCGCGGCTTCGGGCGTGAACGCGATCACATTGCGGGGCTGCGGCACACCCGCCTGCGAAAGCATCGCCGACGTGGTCAGCTTGTCGCCGCACACTTCGGCCACCGCCGCCGTATTGACGGTCGGCACGCCGAACGCGTTCAAAATTCGTAGCGCATACAGCCCACTGTTGTAGCTGATCGAACGCTCCAGCACCACGTCGAACGCGCGCCACGGCGCCGGGTCATCCAGGTCGAAATGGATTACCCGGTCATCCAGCCGCACGTAATCCAGGCCGCGCTTTTCCATCGCCGCGAAGATCCACTTTTCCTCCACGCGCACGCGCGAGTATAAAACGCCTACCTTTAATCTTGGTTGCATAAAAATCTCCCGTAGGGGCGGGGTCACCCCGCCCCTACAAATTATTCACCCCAGTCTTCCTCTTCCATAGGCGCCAACTCGACCGTGGCGGGATCGAGCGAAGTCACTTCCAGATCCACACCGCAATCGGGGCAGACGATGATTTCGTTCACTTCAGTGCCTTCGTCCAGCATGATGTCAGCAGCACATTCAGGGCAAGATACAGTGGTCATGGTTATTCTCCTTAGTTTGGAGGTGACAGTCACTTTTGCGAAGCATCCCGCAGCATAGCGTAGGGATGAAGTGACTGTCACCTGGATATATAAGATTTCGCTTTTTGAATTTGTTCTTTTACAGACTGGGGACTGGTACCCCCGATGGCATTCCTGGCCTCGACCGACTTCAGCGGATCGAAGACCTCTTTCACATCCGCATCGAACGGACCAATGGCCTGCCACTCATTCAACGAAAGTTGATCCAGGCTGACGCCTTTCTCCGCCGCCGCGCGGACAGCTTTCCCCGCCATCCCGTGCGCTTCGCGGAACGGCACCCCCTTACGGACGAGATAATCCGCCAGATCGGTCGCCAGCATGGACGCATCGATAGCGGCAGCCATGCATTTCTCGTTGACAGTCATCGTCTCGAGCGCGCCCGCCAGCACCGGCAAAATTGCCAGCAGCGTATCGGTCGCCTGGAAGACGGGAACTTTGTCTTCCTGTAAATCCTTGTCGTAGGTGGACGGCAGCCCTTTGAGTGTGGACAGCATCCCGGTCAGCAGGCCGATCAGCGTACCCGCTTTGCCGCGCGCCAGTTCGAACATGTCAGGATTTTTCTTCTGCGGCATCAGGCTGGAGCCGGTCGAAAAGGCGTCCGAGAGTTCTAGGAAGCCGAACTCCGCCGTGGTGAACAGGATGACGTTTTCGGCCAGTTTGCTCAGGTGCACGCCGGTCATCGCCGCGCAGAACAGGTATTCGGCAGCGAAATCCCGGTCGGAGACGGCGTCCAGACTGTTGGGCGCAGGGGCGTCGAAGCCGAGAGATTCGGCCAGCATCGCCCGATCAATGGGAAAGGCAGTTCCAGCCAGGGCTGCACAGCCCAGTGGCAGGATAGCAACGCGGTCGCGCAGGTCGATCAGCCGTTCGCGGTCGCGTTGCAGCGCCCAGAAGTGACTGAGCAGCCAATGCGCCAGCGTGACCGGTTGGGCGCGTTGCAGGTGGGTGTAACCCGGCATCAGCGTCGTCAGGTGTTTTTCGGCCAGCATCACCAGCGTGGACTGCAAGCCTGCGATAGCCGCGACCAATACGGGCAGTGCATCCAGCAGCCACAGGCGGAAGTCGGTGGCGACCTGGTCGTTGCGGCTGCGCCCGGTGTGCAGCTTGCCCGCCAGCGGACCGATCAACTCACCCAACCGCCGCTCGACCGCCGTATGGATGTCTTCGTCGGACTCGGCAAAGGCGAAGGAACCGCCCTCGAATTCCGCCTCCACAGCTTCCAGCCCGGAGATGATGCGGCTGGATTCGTCTTCGGTCAGCACTCCGGCCCGGGCAAGCGCAACCGCCCAGGCGACCGATCCCTTCACATCCTGTTTTGCCAATCGTTTATCGAACGGAAGGGAGGCGTTCAGGTCAAAGGCGTTCTTGTCGAGTTTGCCGCCAAAGCGGCCACCCCATAAACTGGTCATTGATTCTCCTTCATGTCATTGCGAGGGGCGATAGTCCCGAAGCAATCTCCCGTTTAACCGGAGACTGCTTCGCTACGCTCGCAGTGACATTAATCTCGTTTGAACCGTGAATAATCCGGCTTGGGCAGGTTCATCCCGGCAATCGGCAGTTCGTTCAGCTTGCGCACCTTGAGCGACAGGCCGTACAGGTGGATGAAACCCTCGGCGTCGGACTGGTCGTAGACATCGTCCATGCCAAAGGTGGCGAAATCTTCGCGGTACAGGCTGAGCTTGCTCTCCTTGCCAGCGCTGATAAGGTTGCCCTTGAAGAGCTTGAGCCGCACCGTACCGGTGACCGGACCCTGCGTGCTGTCGACAAAGGCGTCCAGCGCCTCGCGCAGCGGCGTGAACCACAGGCCGTTGTAGGTCAACTCGGCGTACTTGAGTGCAACAATATCTTTGAAATGGATGGTGTCGCGGTCGAGCACCAGCGACTCGAGTTCGCGGTGCGCATACAGCAGGATCGTGCCGCCGGGTGTCTCATATACGCCGTGCGACTTCATGCCGACCAGCCGGTTCTCGACCAGGTCCACGCGCCCGACGCCGTGCGCGCCACCCAGTTTGTTGAGATAGGTGATGATGCCTGCCGGGGTCATCTTCTCACCGTTGACCGCAATTGGCGTGCCGCTGTCGAACTCGATCTCGACGTAAGCGGGTTCGTCCGGAGCATTTTCAGGTGAAGCTGAAATCTGGAACATGGCCTCCTCGGGCTCGTTCCAGGGGTTTTCGAGCAGCCCGCCCTCGTGCGAGATGTGCCACAGGTTCGAATCGCGGCTGTAAATCGACTTGACGGTAGCGGTTACCGGGACATTGTGCTTGGCGGCATATTCGATGGCGTCCTCGCGCGAGCGAATGTCCCATTCGCGCCAGGGGGCGATGACTTGCAGGCGAGGGTCGAGCGCCATAACGGTAAGTTCGAAGCGCACCTGGTCGTTGCCTTTGCCGGTTGCGCCGTGAGAAATTGCATCTGCGCCGACTTCGTGCGCCACGTCCACCAGATGTTTGGCAATCAAGGGGCGCGCCACAGACGTGCCGAGCAGGTATTTGCGCTCGTACACGGCCCCAGCGCGCAGCAGCGGGAAAAGGTAGTCGGCAGCGAGTTCTTCCTTCATGTCGTGCACGACGAACTGGCTGGCTCCGCTGGCGAGCGCCTTGCCCTCCAGCTTGGACAGATCTTCATCGCCCTGACCCACATCGGCGCAGAAGCAGACCACCTCGCAGCCGTAGTTCTCCTTGAGCCACGGGACGATCACGGACGTGTCCAGCCCGCCTGAGTAGGCCAGGACGACTTTCTTGATTTGCGGTTTTGGGTTCATAATTTCTCCTTTCGGGTTGCCCTCACCCTAACCCTCTCCCGAAGGGAGAGGGGACTCCCTTCCCCCTGCGGGGGAAGGGTCGGGGATGAGGGTGCGGGTAAAAATAAAAACAGCCCTCCGAGAAGGAGGGCTGTTTGGGTTAACTCAGGTATGTGTCAGGGCACCGTTTCGTTCAGATCGTCATCCAAAGCAAAGCTCCCGGCCTTCTCGGTGAGAAGTCGGCAGCGGACGACGGGAGCGAGGCAGTGCAAACAGACTGTGCATATTGGGCGTTATTCTACCACCCGAGGAATATATGTCAATGGCAGATTCCCTGAATTTTCGTCCAGTGGGCAAATTGTTAGGTAATTTTTATGTTTCACCCGACATTGGTTTTCACACCTGACCCGCGTGGCCTAAATCTCTTAACGGATTGGCAACTCGCCGGGATATTTTGCATCAACAAATCTTTCTCTTCCACCCGCTAAGCGGGCGTTTTTTGTTACGACTTTTGCCCTCAACTCGTTAAAGCGTTAAAAAAAGCCATCCGGCATCGGAGAGCGCTATGGGTACAGGGTACGAGCGGAGGTAGCCGCTTTCCTTTATTTTCTAATCCTGCTTAACAACCCATGCCCACGAATCCAATATCAGACCTGGGCTGGCGCTTGGACTTGATCTGGAAAGCAGGGCTAGAACTCATTGGGCGCTATTTTATAGTAGAGGCGGAATGTGTCAATAGAAAGAGACAGTACAGCGTATCCTGTCAAGCTCCCATATTTAGTACCATTAGGAAGTGGACAAAATCAGGCATTTTGTGCTGCGTACTGGTAGGGAGGCAAACCTTGTA
>JAFGKO010000250.1 GCA_016928525.1 Anaerolineales bacterium
CTGAATTCTGGTGGCTCATTTTGCCAAGCCCCGTTTCCCCTTTTCGCCTGCTGACATCCCTACTTCTCCCATATTGAGAATTGCTGTTTTCAGGATGTTTTTTTCAAAATAGCATCGAGATACACTAACAAATGTGGATTGATTCCCTGGCTTCCAACAATTCCTTCAACTTTGCAAGGTTCTCTTTAAATTGTTTCTTAGCAACTCTTGCCACGATGGGGTCGACTAGTTTGAAAAAACCGCCCGGGTTGATCAGGGTAAACACTATCACGGCAGTGCCCCGGTCAACGGGCTCGAAACTATATGAAGTTTGCAGTTGGATGGGACCGGAAATTGTTTCGAAGCCATAACCCTTGTTTGATTCAAACTCGGTGACTTCAAAGGTGCTCTGGATACGGCGTCCCATAAAGTGACCAAAACTACTGAAGAGTGTGCCAACCCGCATGCCCCCATCGGAAATTTGCACGGATTCCATAGAGCCGTATTGCCACTGGGAATTATTCTCTGGCGCGGCAATAAACTCAAATACCTCCCAGACGGGTCGTAAGATCAGTGTATTTACATGGATAGATATCATTCGCTATTCTTTTTCGGGCGGAGGGTGGCCCCTATTTCTTCGAGACAACCTTGCTCTTTCGAGTGTTATATTGTTGCTCGGATATCAAACCCTCATCACGCATTTCTTGGATTTTCTTCAATTGTTCGTCGTCATCGTCCTGGGGAACCGGCTTTCGTGACTGGTATAAGACTTTATCTTCCAGGATTTTGTTGTGTTCTTTGGCAGCATTCAAACCGTTCAGGAACAAAGGGACAAGCACAATCAGTGCAAGGATACCCGGACACAATCCCTGAGGCAGACTGAAGAAACGTGCGCTTTGAAGGGAAGTCCCTAACCAGACAGCAATTGCCAGCACAAGTCCCATGCCGATAAATGTCAGGATAAATTTGCGCCATTTCCTCCTGATATAAATATTGACGGATCCGGGCACCAGCATATTGAGCAGGCCCGCAAGCAACGGATTTTTCTTGCTCTTTTCCATGGCGAACTCCTTATGACACTATTCGGAACGACCTTTCATCTCGATTGGGCTTTTTGTATGGCGTGTTGCAGCACCTGACGAAACTTTTCTCCGGCGGGATCAGAACCAAGCCCAATGAAGGATTGTCCTTGTTTGGTTACATCGGTGTATCGACCGCTGATGTTCATGCCGGAATCCGGTTTGACCTGGAACATGGCCGTATTTTCGAAATCGTGCGCATCGATGTTGCGTAACAGAGCGGACGTCACGGCAGGTTTGCCCTTTTCCTTCCCATTTGTCCAAACCAGCAACTGCGGTGTGACAAACATCCCTGTGATGATGGTTTCATCTCCATTGGCAAAAAGACCTGTTTTCTGTCGCGAGGAAGTTGTCTCGCAGCAAATCAGGAGAGACGTTTCGATATCTCCCAGTTTGTATGTGTCGATGTGCTTGCGAATGGCAACCGCCAATCCGGGGCGCAGCTCTGCAAATGTGCACTCACGCGTGGAACGGGTGTATACGTTCATTCGAAATCCTTAACTGATGACTACAGTTGGTCTTTTTACTCGCGCCCGCTTAGAAGTCGCGCTTTGGTTTAGCCATAGCTACTTTTAGTTCCAGTTCATTCAATGAATAAGCGTTGAACATGTGGATAGCTTTTTCAGCTTCGCTTTGCGTGCCCATCGTGACGAAGGCAAAGCCTTTTGACTCGCCGCTATTTCGATCTTTGATGATATCTGTCGTAGTAACTTCTCCGGCCTGGGTGAACAGGGCGCTGAGTTCTGCCTGTGTAGTCGATTTTGGGAGGTTGCCTACATATAACTTGACATTCATTTTGTGCTGCTTTCTTCGGGCTTATCGGAAAGAGAAAGGCCGCCGCCCCTATAAAAGGGACGGCGGCCGAGAAAACACACGGTTCCTGTTATTTTTCTGTGAGTTGATTTTACCACACATATATGACTACGTTGGATATATGTTTCTCTGGGAATTTCCGTGGTAGATACCCGGACCTTTTCACGGCGAATCCTGAAGAACCGGATATGTTATAATTAGATAATCTTATAAAAGGTCAAGCGCGCTGATATTGCCGTCCCCCCCTCTTATTGGGTTGGCGGCTTTTTTTGACCACATTCGGCGTCAATTTTCGAAGGAGCAAAATATGGATGTGAAACTTTACGTTGGGAATATGTCGTACAACACCACCGAAGATGATTTGCGTGAATTGTTTTCTCAGGCAGGTACTGTAAATTCGGTTGCATTGATCAAAGACCGCACAACTGGGATGTCCAAAGGATTTGCTTTTATCGAAATGGATTCACAGGCCAGCGCGCAGAAAGCAATTACGATGTTCAACGAATATATGATCAGCGAACGCCAGCTAGCCGTAAGCTTTGCTCGTCCGCGCGAAGAACGCGGCGGGTTTCAGCAGCGCAATCGAGATCAAAAACGAGGCGGAGGGCGGCGCCGCTATTAGAGGCTACTATGTCTTTTAAAGTTGGTGATCGGGTGATTCACCCGCGGCATGGATTGGGACAGGTGACCAATTTTACTGTGAAACAATTTGTAGAGGGAGAGAAGCGTCCTTTCTATGAAATTTCCTTTCCTGGCAGTACCCTGTGGGTGCCCTTGAATCTTTCCACCTCGGGGATAAGAAAACTGACGGTGAAAAGTGAGATTGCCAACTGTCGTCGATTGCTTAAGACGCCTGCAGCGCCTCTCAACCAGGACCCCCGTTTGCGTCAGGCGGAACTGAGCAATCATCTGAAAGAGGGCACGCTCACTGCCCATTGCGAAGTCGTGCGAGATTTGACCGCCTATGGTGGCTATAAACCGCTCAGTGGGGCGCTGGCTGCCTTTCTAAAAGTGACTCTGGATGTGTTGTGTCAGGAATGGGCTGCTGTGGAGGGGATAACCATCACGGAGGCTGCAATTGAGATCAAAGCCCTGCTCGAAAAAGGTGGACGGACCGATAAAGAAGGGTGAAGTGTGGGTATGAAATTCGATATTGGCGATAGGGTAGTTCATCCGCAGCATGGGGTTGGCTATGTAGCTAACCTGGAAGAAAAGCAATTTGCGCCACAAGCCTCTCGCATGTACTACGTAGTCTCAATTCCGGACACGACCCTGTGGGTGCCGGTGGATTTGCTCACTTCAGGGCTGCGCAAGTTGAGTGTAAGGAGCGAACTCGACCAATGCCGCCAGGTATTGCAGTCTGAACCGTACCCGCTTAAACCGGATCGAGGCTTGCTGTCCATTCTGGCCGGTCGCATTAATCAGGGTACGATCGTTGCCCATTGCGAAGTTGTCAGGGATTTGAGCGCCTATGGTTGGCACAAGTCGCTTTTCGGACCAATGGCAGACTTCCAGCGAATGATATTAAACGTTCTTTGCCAGGAATGGTCTATCGTCGAAGGGGTATCCCAGGTCGAGGCCTCGCATGAGATCAACGTTTTGCTAAAAAACGGCAGAGCGGTTCACAGCCACTGAACGGGTTGGATTCTAACAAAAGGTTAACACACGGAATCATATTGTGGGGTACACTGAATTGCTTGATTAACAGAAGTTCTGATACAAAGAGTGCGTTTTTGATTTGGAACCCATGCTTGACCCGGCAATATACTACAAAGAAAGGAGTTCCAAATCATGTCCGAAAAAGAACAAGGTACTGTCAAATGGTTCAATGGCAGCAAAGGCTACGGTTTCATTCAGCGTGCGGAAGGCGCAGATGTGTTCGTGCATTTCAGCGCCCTCGCTGACAATGGCGGTTACCGCAACCTGGAAGAAGGCCAGCGCGTAGAGTTCACTGTTTCACAGGGTCAAAAAGGCCCGCAAGCAGAGAACGTTGTTGTGATCTAAAACGGTTTGCAATAACCCATAAACCAAAACGGGACAGCGAAAATTGCTGCCCCGTTTTGTCATTTGAACTCACCTCGTTTGGCTTGCCTATGCCGTTCTCATCCAGGATACTGGCGGTGCTGCGTGCCAGGCTGGGTAAAACAATCCCAGAGAAAAAAACCATCTATGGGATTGTTATCGGGAGCGCTGGCAGGCTTTGCAGGTACACCCAGATCGCTTTAAGTTCATCATCTGAAAAATACCTGTAATGCTCCCAGGGCATTTGGAGCGGATCGAGCTGATGGCCGCTTTTCGCAACGCCTTCGCGAAGGGCTTTGACGAAATCCGCTTCCTCCCAGGCGACCAGCTCGCCGCCGGGCGTCAGGTTGGGCGCGGCGATGGCGCTGGGATCGGCGCTTTTACCGCCCGAGAGTTGCTTGCCGTGGCAGGAACGACATCCGCTCACATTGACCAGGTAATCGCCATACTCGACAGTAACCCCGGCCAGTGGCGCAGTAGGACGCTGGCTGTGTTGTATTACTTCAGCGGGGATGATATCGGAGCCGAACATACCGGCTGCCAATAATGCCTTTCCCAAGAAATTGAATTGGGGTTCGCGCGTTTCATTATCAATGGGAGGCAGGGTCTTAAGGTAAGCGACGATCTCTCCCAGGTCTTGATCGCTGAAATGCCAGAACTCTTGTGCAGGCATGACAATCAGCGGGTGACCTGCCTCATCTACGCCGTGACGCAGGGCGCGTACCCAATCGGCATCGGTGAACTTGGAGCCCGCGCCGCCCTTGCCCGGTGTCAGGTTAGCGGCGTCGATGTAGCCAAATGGCGCTTCCAGGAATGGACCGCCTGACAGGTCAGCATGGTGGCAACCGATGCACAGCGCCTCCACCCAATGTTTGCCCGCAGCAATGGATTCGGTGTCGGTAGGGATGGTGATGTTGTCTGTGGGGATGTTATAGGAGCGATTCAAGCGAGCGCCGGCACTCAGGGACAGTCCCACCAGGATCAAGAAAACCAGGCCAAGCAGACCACCCAGGACAATTCCCAGCCATTTAAAAAACTTTTTCATAAAATCCTCCAAACCTATAAAGCTGATTTTAAACGGCTACATAATAAGACTATTGTTATCCAATTACAAGGGGGACTTTATACCTACATAACAATCCCGCCCGGAGGGTAGCTTACGCGGTTTGAAGCGTCCTGACAGGCCTGACCAGAAAGAGCAGGATAACCAGCAAATTGACTGCCACGGCTGCTAATACCAGGACGGGCATCGCCGCCGCACCGATCCTGACGAAGGCCTGCCCGATGCCCCAGGGCAGGGACATGCCCCCAATGCTTGCGCCTGCCAGGAACCAGCCGGTCATCGTGCCGGTGACGCGCATGCGCTCCCCGGCCAGCATCAAGGTGGTAGGGAAGACGGAGGCCATGAACAGGCCCAGCCCGATTGCCCCCGCCCACAAGACCGGGGCGGAGTCCGGCCAGAGCAGGATCAAGCCCAGGCTGGCCAGGCAGCCCAGCAGGTCCACGAACAGGATCGTGGCGGCGCGGGCACGGGACGAAATCCAGACCCCGAGCAAGCGCCCGACCGTGAAGGTCCCCCAGAAAGCGGATGTCAAATAGGCGGCGGTGACTTCCGTGCCCAACCCCAGGGTGAGCGCATACGTGTAGATCCAGTTGCCGAAGCTGATTTCCGCGCCGACGTAGAACAGGAAAGCCAACACAATCAGCGTCACAGGGATGACCGGGAAGGGCGCGTTTCCATTTTCCTGCGGCTTCGTCCCCACGGGCGACCCGGGCAGGTTCCACAGCCAGGCGGCTATGGGCAGGCTGAGCAACGCGAAGAGCCAGAACACCCACCAGATTTCATTGGTGACCAGGAGCACCCTGGCCAGGATAAGCGGTGCGCCAAAGGCGCCCAGCCCAAAGAAGAAGTGCAGGCCGTTCATGAAAGGCCCGACTTTCTCGCCGTGCACCCACAGCAGCAGGGTGTTACAGCCCACGTCCAGTGCGCTTTTGGCCAGCCCGAGCACAAACATGACGCTCAGGAGCAGCCACAGGTTGTGCATGAACGGGATAAGCGCGGCACAGGTGCTGATCAATAGAAAGGTGAAAGCCATCAGGCGGTGACCGGGCAACCGGTCATAGGCTTGGCCGCTGAAGAGCGAACCCAGCAGGTAACCCAGCGAGCCGAAGATGAAGATCAGGCTGATCTGGTCGAGCGTGCTGGAGGTGTTCTTTGCCAGGCCGGGCAGGGCAGGCCCCTCGGCGGCGGTCAGCAGGCCGAGCATGATGAAGGACAGGTAATAGGCCGCGGTGAGGAGCAGCTTGTTTGTGGGTTTGTTGGGAGAGGATGTGTTCATGTTGTGTGAGGTATGTGTGATGGAGTAACCGTGGGATTATACAATACCCAAGGCCCAAATTGCGCTTTCCTGCTTAGAAAAAGCGCAATTCGTGGCCGTCAAGGGTATAGCAGGGATAATAAAACCCCGCCGGGAGGCGGGGGCTGATGGTTAACCGGCTACTGCATAATTGCGGACGTGTAGGATTTCCTCCCGCCGCATTGGGCGAATATCTGCTTTCGAGAGCGTCACAACCGCGATGGTCTTTCCTTCGCCAGTAACAAACTCTACTTCATACGTTTTGCCATCTGCATAGGCATGGACGACTGCCCCGACATCACCGCGCCTCAAACCATGTTCGGTGAAATCGTGAGAAAGAACAATAGTATCTAATTCTCGAATCATTAAATTGCTCCCAATTCATTCGGTTGGATAAGCAGTCACAAAGCGTGGTTTATTATCGTTTGTTTCGATAATCCATATCGTTCGTACGCTAATCATAGCACCTTTCGGAGTTTTTATAAATCCATCGATAACATATTTAGCGCCATGCGGGTTGACACTGGTTTCTTCGATTGATCCTGTTTGGGCGATCGTCAACAGGCCTTGTTCCAATTCGACAGCGTTTGTTTCGTCGAATCCAAACGAACGAAAGTATCTTGCTTTGGATTTTCCGATTGCATGAGTTTGGGAAAGCAAATAACCGCTGATTTTGTTTGCTGGAATGTAGGCTCTTGACTTGTTGGGAAGTTCCATATCCTTACCTTATTATAGCAGGGAAATGCAGAGCACCTGATTCTATACGGGGGAAATAGTGCTGGAAAACGCTATTCACGATTCGTCATTGACTATTAAGTGATAAGATGTGTATAATTTTATTAGTCTTTGTGGGAAATCTTAGTGGTATGAGGAGGTCATATCCACTGTTAAGTGGGAGGGTCAACATGCGAATAAATACTATTATTTGCCTAAGCAATAAGAGAAAAATCGAGTAATTATGCCAGATTCTTCGAATGCCCCGGTTTTTGCTGATCGCTATCGTTTTGAGCCCGTTGGAAATGATTGGGATACCGGTCGTAGTGGGTTGACTGTTCGTGTGTATGATTTGAAAACAGAGCAGGAAGGAGTAATTAAACGCGCAGAATTAAATACAGAGCAGGTGTCAAGCTCCCATATTTAGTACCATTAGGAAGTGGACAAAATCAGGCATTTTGTGCTGCGTACTGGTAGGGAGGCAAACCTTGTA
>JAFGKO010000251.1 GCA_016928525.1 Anaerolineales bacterium
CTGCTCCCGATATATCAGCAGTTGCTGGCCCGCATGGGAGTTGCTGCCACCCCCGCCCTGACCCATTCCCTGCACAACGACCATCCCCTCGTCCGCGGGCGGGTCGCCGAAGTCCTGGCGCAGACCAAAGACCCGAAAGCCGTGCCTGCTCTGCTGGGCGCCCTGCGCGGCGAATACTACACGGTGCGCGCCCGCGCTGCCAGAGCCTTGGGAGCTATTGGCGATAAGCAGGCTATCCAACCGCTGTTGGAGGCTTTGTCCGACAATGAGCCAGAAGTCCGCATTGGCGCACTGATTGGACTGGGTCACTTCAAAGACCCGGGCACCTTCGACCGCATGGCCGACCCCTTACTTGATGACCCCCAAATCGAAGTGCGCCAGGCAGCCGCCCAGGCACTGGGCGAAACGAAACATCCGCAGGCTATCCCCTACTTGATGGTCGCATTGCGTGATCCGTTCTGGTGGTACGAGCGCGAACAGGCCGCCGGTGTGTTGCTCAAGGCCATAGAAGGTATGGGAGCGCTGGTGGTCGCGGCCTTGCTGGAAGCCCTGCACGACAGCGAAATGACGGTCCGCCGCTATGCCGCCGGGTTGTTGGGACGTATCAAAGACCAGCGCGCTATCGAACCCCTTGGGATGTCACTCTACGACACGCATTTCGAAGTGGGCAAAACTGCAGCCGAATCCCTGGCCGGGTTCGGCCCACCAGGCCTGAAGCTCCTGGTCGAAGCGCTGCACCACCCTGAAGCCTGGCTGCGCCAGCACGCCATCACCGGCCTGACGCTAAGCGGTGACCAACGCATCGTCCCTGCCATTTTGGAGATGCTCAACGACCCGGAGCGGGAAGTCCAGAAGCAGGCCATCCAAGCGCTGGGGGAACTGAAAGACGCCCGCGCGCTGCCCGCCCTGCAGGCCATCGCCATCGACCGCCGCGACCGCGAATTTTCGTCCCTGGCGCGGGGGGCCATCGAAGCGTTGGGAACTCGATAAGATAGATAAAGGCCTTACACAGAAATATTCTGTAGAATACCCATTCTCCAATCTCCATTTCCTATCATTCATCATTGGTATAATACCCCCCATCTTTTGACACGGAGCGTGAATGACCCCCAAAAAACTGACCGGTAACGAAATCCGCCAGACCTTCATTGACTTCTTCGTCGAACATGGACACACGGCTGTGCCCTCGGCTTCGCTCGTCCCAGGCGGCGATTCCACCTTGCTATTCACCAATGCCGGTATGGTGCAGTTTAAGGACGTCTTCCTCGGCACCGACAAGCGTCCCTACACACGCGCGGTCGACTCGCAGAAGTGCATGCGCGTGGCCGGCAAGCATAACGACCTGGAAGACGTGGGCCGCGACGGCACCCATCACACCTTTTTCGAAATGCTTGGCAACTGGTCCTTTGGCGATTACTACAAAAAGGAAGCCATCCAATGGGCCTGGCAATTACTGACCGATGTCTGGGGTCTCGATAAGCAGCGTCTGTACACCACCGTCTTCAAAGACGAAAAGGGCGAAATTCCCACCGATGAAGAAGCCGCCGGGTATTGGAAAGGGCAGCCTGGCTATGACCCATCCCATCTCTTCTATCTTGGCCGTAAAGATAACTTCTGGGAGATGGCCGAGACCGGCCCCTGCGGTCCGTGCTCCGAGATCCATTATGACCTGCGTCCCGGCACAGGCCCGATCGACGAGGTAGTGCTCGATAGCGATCGTTTCGTCGAACTCTGGAACCTGGTCTTCATCCAGTACAACCGCCTCAGCCCTACGAAACTTGAACCACTCCCGGCCAAACATGTGGATACAGGCATGGGCTTCGAAAGGATCGTTTCCGTCCTCCAGGATGTCGATTCCAACTACAAGACTGACTTGTTCACCTCTTCCCTGAACGTGCTGCGCGCCCTGACCGGCCACTCCGAAAGTGAGATGTATGCTGATTTCACGCCTTACCGCGTCATCTGCGACCACACACGCTCGGCCGCCTTCCTGATCGCCGACGGCGTCGTGCCCGGCAACGTCGGCCGCAACTACGTCTGCCGCATGATCATCCGCCGCGCCGCCCGCTTCGGAGGCATGCTCGCCCTGACGGAGCCCTTCCTGGCAAAAGTGGCCGAACAGGTGATCGAGACCTATCGTGACTTCTACCCCGAACTGGACAAAAACCGCACTGCTATCCTCGACAATCTGACGCGTGAAGAAGTGCGCTTCGCCCGGACCGTTGAAACTGGTACCGCTCATCTACAGAATCTACTCGATGAACTCTCCCGCCAAAAAGAAACCATTCTCGATGGCCGCAAAGCCTTCGACCTGTACGCCACCTACGGCCTGCCCTTCGAGATCACCCGCGACATCGCCCGCGAACAAGGCCTGGATGTAGACGAAGCCGGTTTCCGCGCCGCCATGGACGAGCACCGCATCGCTTCCGGCGGCGGGGTGGCTATGGGTGTGTTGGGCGGCGAAGACGCCGAGTTCTACGCCGGGGTGCTCAAAGCCCTGCAAGCAGACAAAAAACTCGGTCCCAACGGCATCGAGTATGATCCGTATACCAGCCCTGTGGTCGAAGGCGAAATCCTGGCCCTGGTGGTTGACGGCAAGTCCGCCGATTCAGTATCCTTCGGCGATACCGTCGAAGTCGTCCTGCCCAAAACCGGCTTCTACATCGAATCCGGCGGCCAAGTGAGTGATACGGGGTACATAAAATCTCTCCCCCTATTTTCGGAGAAAATGGGGGGAGCTGGAGGGGGGCTAGGCTGGGAAATCGAAATCACCGACCTGCGCAAACCCTCCGCGGGCATCATCGTCCACGTGGGCGAAGTGGTCTCCGGCCAACCCCAAGTAGGGGATATAGCTGTCGCCGAAGTGGACATGCAACGCCGCCATGACATTATGCGCAACCACACCGCCACGCATTTGATGCACGCTGCCTTGCACCAGGTGCTGGGCGAGTCCGCGCGCCAGGCCGGGTCGCTGGTCGCCCCCGACCGCCTGCGCTTTGACTTCACTCACCCGGAAGCGATGACACCAGAGCAGATCGAACGCGTTGAGAAGATTGTCAATGACGCGGTCGCGGCGGACATGGCTGTGCAACCCAAACTCAAGCCGCGCGAAGAGGCCATCAAGGAAGGCGCGATGGCGCTCTTTGGCGAGAAATATGGCGAGACCGTCCGCACGCTAACGATTGCTCCTGTTAGCCCAGATGCGGACAGCAGTTCCCTGGCCCGCCGGCCAGGACGGGCAACTGCTGTCCGATCAAACCGAGCGGAGCAAGAACGCTACTCCTACGAACTGTGTGGCGGCACGCACCTCGAGCGTACTTCTGACGTAGGCGCGTTCATCATCACCAGCGAGGGCTCGGCTGCGGCTGGCATCCGCCGCATCGAAGCGGTGACAGGCCGCGGCGCATATGACCTGATCGCGCGTCGCTTCAAGGCCGCTAAAAAAGCTGCCACACTGCTTTCAGTCACGCCAGAAGAATTGCCCGCCAAAGTGGAAAGCCTGCAAGACGAAGTGGTCGACCTGCGCAGGGAATTGGCCAATCTGCGCGCGGAACTGGCGCTAGCCTCCTTCAATTCCTTCTTGGCTAGCAAACAGGTAGTGAACGGCATCAACCTGCTGACAGCGGAAATCCCTGGCGTGGACAAAGACACCCTCGGCAAGCTGGCCGATAAATTCCGCGAGATGTTCCCTGAGAATGGCCTGTGTGTCATTGCCACTCCCGGCGAGGATAACGTGATCGTCATGGCCGCTGTAACTCAGGACCTGATCAAAAAAGGCATAAAAGCCGGCGACCTAGTCAGTCACGTTTCGCAACAACTGGGCGCGGGCGGCGGCGGCGCGCCGCATCTGGCTTTCGGCGGCGGCAAGGAGCCGGGCAAAGTGGGCGAGGCGCTCACCTCCGTGCCAAAATGGGTGGAAGAGAAATTGAAGTAGAATGGGAGTCTGGTAGAGCACATCTCCCAGGCTTAATTTGTACGAAAACTGGAATGCAGACTTAAGTCTGCACATTCTCGAATGGGTTTTTAGTACAGCAGTCCCTTACAAATCACACACAACGCATTAGGATTACTTTGAAAAGGAGCTTTATATGTCACGCCTGTTTAAATCTTTACTGGTATCTGCCCTGGTTCTCCTCATCCTCGCCTGCAACATAATCACCAGCCCTATCAACGATATCGAAAATGTCGCCTCAACGGCGGAGGCATTTGCATCAGAAATGCCCTTCGAAACGGTTCAAGCCCTCGCATCTGTAATACCTGTCCAAACGATCGAGGCCTTACCATCAGCGATCCCGGATGTCGGCAATTACTTCGATCCAAGCGGGACCCCGGTTGATCAATGGAACGGCATTCCTGTCATGCCCGAGGCCACAGTGGGTGAGGAATTCGGCGAGAGCACATACAGTTACACCGTTCCCGCCTCCGCAACTGACGTGCAGGCGTTCTATACGCAAAAAATGGGTGAACTCGGCTGGACATCACCGTTCGGCTTTCAAGCTTCCGAGGAGGGCGGTATCCTGTTCTTCCAAAGCGAAAGCGAGTTCCTTACCATCACGATTGTGCCCGACCAGAATGGCAGTAATAGCGTGGATGTGATCTTGCAAAAGTAATACACCGGCGGCTAGCCAAACATATCCAACAGGCGGAACCAGACCTTGCCAAAATTTACAAACCAGGCCCGACCCTCGTAAAACGGCACACGCGGGATGTTCAACCCATCAAACGGGTTGAAGCTTTCCAGGCCGAGAATGGCGTTCGCCATTTGCTCCCCCAGATAGGTCGCCAGCGTCACACCGTGCCCCACGTAACACATCGAAAACCACATCCCGTCCATCTGCCCGGCGTGGGCAGTCTGGTCCATGGTCAATCCCAATGTGCCACCCCAGTAATAGTCGATGGCGGCATCTCTTAGTTCAGGGAAAACGCGCAACATCCCCCGCCGCAGGATTGCGACATTCTGCTTCGCGCTCAAGCCGGTGGCGGTCCCTTCGCCGCCCCACACCATACGGTTCTCCCGCGAAAGCGTATAATATGCGACCATATTCTTGGTATCGTAAACCACGCGCTTATTGGGGATGAGCTTATGCGCAAGTTCGTCCGGCAGCTGTTCGGTGGCGATCACAAAACTTTCGGCGGGGAACACTCGTCTGCGAAACTGGGGAACGATACTCCCAACCCAGGCGTTGGCCGCCAGGAACACTTCCTTTGTGGATACGCTCCCCCGTTCGGTCCGGACCGTAAACCTGCTCCCGTCATTAGCGACCTGCTTCTCGATCTCGGTGACACGCGTCCTTTCGTGGACATCTGCTCCGGCCCGCTCGGCGGCCAGCGCCAAGCCCCGCACGAATTTTGCGGGTTGCAGCCCGGCGCTGCGTTCGTTGACCAGAAGCCCGTGGTAAGAATCCGTCCCTAGTTCGGTGGCAACCTCCTCGGGCGGGACGAGGCGGACTTCGTAATCTGCAACGCGCGCCAACGTCCCCTGCTCCACTTTCAACCTGTCGAAATGACCCGGCTTGCTGGCCGCTTCGATATTCCCGTTGCGAGCGTAATCGCAGTCGATGCCTTCCTCCGCCACAATGCGCGCTACCGTATCCGCCGCACGGACGGAGGCCCGAAACATCTCCCGGGCGCGTTCCAGGCCGTGCTGTTCGATCAGTTTGCTCAGCGTATGGTGCAGGCAGGAAAGCGCCTGCCCGCCGTTGCGCGAACTGGCTCCCCAGCCGATGGTCTCGGCCTCCAGCAGGGTCACCTTGGCGCCACCCTTTGCCAGCCGCAGGGCCGCTGAGGTACCGGTGAGCCCACCGCCGATCACAACCACATCAGTCTTTTCGGGCAGTGGTTTGTTTTGATAGGACCTCGGTGATGGCACATCGGCCCACCAGAAACAGGTTTGTTGGAGCATACATAATTCCTTTTCAAATGTCAGGAGATGTTCAACTCCGTTCGAAAAAAGGCAGGATGAGCTGGAACCCGTCCTGCCTTTTTTCTTGTTACTCGCGACTTATTACTTCTTACTCAATAGCTACTTATACTTCCAGTTCTGCGCGCCCCAGGACATGCTGCCCCAGGTGCTGACGACCACACCCTCCAGGTTATCGGCCACACCGTAACCGTCCTGGAAGAGATACAGGTAGACCTGTGGCAAGTCTTTTTGGTTTTGTTCAGCGATCTCACAGTAGGCTGCTTTGCGGACATCGAGATCGAAATTGCTGCCAGCCCTCTCTAAGGCCGCATCCACGGTAGGATTCACCCAGCGGAAATAGTTCCCGCCACCCGGTAGCTCCTCGGATGGAATGGTTGTGGACGAGTAGGCGTTCGCATTGTATCCTTGCGGCTCGACCGTAAAGCCACGGTCGAAGATGAGCATGTCATAGTCGCCGATCTTGCGCGGTGATTGGTCATCGTAGGAGCCAAAGATGATCGAGAAGTCGTAGTTTTGGATGCGGGCCTCGATGCCGACTGCTTTCAAGTTCTCCACGATGAATTCTTCGGTGCGCTGCAATGGTTCGAAGTTGGTATAGCCCTGCAGTTCCAGTGAGAGACGCGTGCCGTCCGGTGCGTACATTGCGCCCTGCGCCACACGGATGCCATCCGGTCCTTCCACCCAACCGGCCGCTTCGAGCAATTCTACTGCTTTGGCAGGGTCATAGGGGAAAGGACGTGGCAGGTCACACTGGTACCAACCATAGGCAAACGGGTTGGTCGCATGCGAGACTGTTTTTTCAAGCACGTCATCGACCAGCGTGTCATAATCAATGGCCGAGGCAATCGCCTGGCGCACGCGCAGATCACCCAGGATGGGATGGGGCGGTGTGGGGCCGGGATCGCCATCGAAGGGCGCACTCAAATTGAGGTCGATAGCCATGTTCCAAATCCCCGGAACCAGGACCTGGGTTGCCTTGTCGGCCAGCAAATTGTTATATTCTGTCTCGTTCTCGCTGGGCCACAGGTGCACCTGCGCTTCCCCTTGCAGCATCATGGCCGTCTGCGCAGCCGGTTCAGGTATGATCGCGAAGACTAATCGGTCAAGATAGGGCTTGCCCTCTTCATAGTAATAGGGGTTGCGGTCCAATACAATACTCTGGCCCGAATTCCATTGGCTGACCACAAAGGGGCCGGCTCCGACCGGTTGGCGGTTCCATTCCCAATTTGCCATGTCAGTTACTTCCCCGGTGGCGTGCCGCGGGAACAACCCATAGGCAAATTGATCCAGGTAACCGGCGTAGGGAGTCGAATAATTCAGCACTGCCGTCAGATCGTCTGGTGTATCCACGGATGCAATCTGGTCGAACCCATCTGTCCCAACAAATGCGCCTGAGTCGGGATTGGAGAGCACTTCCCAGGTAAACCTGATATCGTCCGAAGTGATGGGCTCCCCATCAGACCATTTTAGATCAGGCTTCAACTTCCACGTGACGGTCAGGAAATCATCCGAGAGGCCGCCGTTCTCCTGGGTTGGTAATTCAGCCGCCAGCATTGGAATGAAGTCGCCATTTTGGTCGATAGTTACCAAACTGGTCATATTGGTTGCATCCGCAACCTGGCGGACGACCGCCGCATCCGCCATGAAGTAGTTCAGCGTGGTCGGCTCTTCCGGGATGATGAGCGTCACTGTGCCGCCACTTTCCTCCATAGGCGCGGCGGGTTCTGCAGGGGCGGGCTGGGCAGGCTCCTCGGGAGCGGGCTGCGCAGGCGCTTCCGTCGCTGCTCCTCCGCCACAGGCGGTCGCCAACAGAACGACTACCAGCAGCAGGGTCAATAGTTTGGGTTTCATCTCTTCCTCCTTCAGGAATTAATTCACCGGGACTGTCTACTTCCCGGTGTGGATCACATAGGGATCGAACGCGTCACGCAAGCCATCACCGATGTAATTGATGGCCATGACGGTGATAAAGATCATCAAACCTGGGTAGAACGCCAGCCACGGAGCGCGAAACACATGCACTTGGGCAGTCGCCAGGATGCTACCCCAGGTGGGCGTGGGTGGCTGGACTCCGAAGCCAAGATAACTCAAGCCGGATTCCGTTATGATGGCGTACGCCATCTGAAGCGTGCCGCTGACCAGGATCGGTCCGATGCAATTTGGCAGGATGTGGCGCAGGATGATGCGGGCATTGCTGCCTCCTAATGCGCGGGTAGCGGTCACGAACTCACGTTCGCGCAGGACCAGGAACAGGCTGCGCACCAACCGCGCCGGCCACATCCAGGATAATATCGCAATAATGATGATGACAACAAGAACGCTGTTTTTCAGCCAGGTAATGGGCTGTTCTCGTAAAAATGCGCCTAACAGGATAAGTACGAACAAAGTCGGGAAGGTGAGAAAGGCATCGGTAATGCGCATCAGGATCGAGTCCAGCCAGCCGCCGAAGTATCCGGACAATGCACCAACGATTACACCTAGAAGGATCGAGATGAAAGTAGAAAGCAAGCCCACTGTCAGGGAGACTCTCCCACCAAAAAGGATGCGTGTGAAGATATCCCGCCCTAACTCATCGGTCCCAAACCAGTGCTCGGCGCTGGAACGCTGGAAACTGTTGGCCGGTTTCTGCTCTGTCGGGGTATATGGACTGAGAAAGGCAAAGACCGCAGATAAAACAAGGATCAGCAAGACCGTTATCGCCACACCCGCCAGCCGGTGTTTGAAAAAACGCCGGATGACGAGCCGGGACATGCTCTGTTCTTTGATGGCGGGTTTGCCCAGTTCACTCATACTTCACCTGCGGGTCGAGCAAGCCATACGCCAGGTCTGCCAAGATATTGGCGGCAATGATGAGCACGGCCGTGATCATGACCACGCCCAACAGGACGGGGTAATCCCGTCCGCGGGCGGCGTCCCAGAACAGCCGCCCCATGCCGGGCCAAGAGAAAATGGTTTCTACAAAGAGCGCCCCGGCGAACAGGCTTGGCAAATCAAGCGCGATCAGGGTCACCAAAGGCAGGATTGCATTTCTAAGCGCATGTTTGTAATAAACATACCGCTCGATCACGCCTTTGGCGCGCGCCGTGCGGATGTAATCTTCATGCAGCACATCTAACATGCTGGAACGCAGGAAGCGCGAGTACCAGGCCGCCCACCCCAGACTCAAGGCAGTAACAGGTAGCACCAGATGCCAGAGCGTATCCAGGAAATCGCCTTCCTTCCCAAGGGTATTCATACCACTGCCGGGAAAGAGTGGATTGCCATTGAATGGGTTTTTCAAGGTGACATAAAAGATCAAGATCAAGCCCAGCCCCAACCAATACACAGGCAGGGACTGCCCCATAAAGGTGATAGTTGTCGCAATGTAATCGAACAGGGAGTAGGGTTTGCGCGCCGAGAGAATCCCAACCGGAAGGGCGATCAAAAGGGTAACAAAAAATGAAACACCGACAAGCAAGAGCGTGTTAGGGATGCGTTCGCCGATCATTTCCGAAACCGGGCGGCGGAATTTGATGGATTGTCCCATATCGCCGCGCAACATATCTCCCATCCAATCGGCGTATTGCACCGGCAGAGGACGATTGAGCCCTAGTTGCTCTTCCAACTTTTCGAGCTGTTCTTCGGTAATGTTCGGGTTGCGACGTGCAGTCGTCAACGGCCCACCGGGCGCAGCGCGTACCATCAGGAACAACAGCACACTGATGATGAACAGGATAGGAATGGTCTGCAGGATGCGGCGTAGTGCGTAGGTTCTCATCCTCTAGACCTCGTGAACCACCTTACCATCTACCATGGTTAGTAGCAACTTGACATTTGCGATATCTTCCGGGGCGGTTTGGAATATGTCTTCCGAGAGCAGGACAATGTCTGCCAGATAGCCCTCTTTCAATTGCCCCTTTTGGTGCTCCTGGAATTCCGCATAAGCAGCGTCGCGGGTATAGCCGATCAGCGTTTCTTCGAGCGTTAAGCGTTGGTCAGGGTCTCCATGCGCCCATTTCTGGCGGTTGAGCGCCGCGTAGAGACCCAACATGGGGTTGAAAGGGGCAACGGTCCAGTCACTGCCAAAGGCCATCCTTGCACCGGCATTTTTCAAGTCACGCCAGGCGAACGAGACCGGCCAGCGCTGTGGACCGGTCCGCGCCAGCCAGACGTCTGCATCTTGCCCTGACAAAGGTGAGTGGATCGGCTGCATGGATGCAATCACATCTAATTCCTTGAAGCGTGGCATATCATCGGGATGGATTACTTCGATATGTTCCACCCGGTGACGATTGTCCCGTTTCCCATTCAATTTTTGGACCGCCGCATACCCGTCCAACGTCCTTCGCACGGCTCCGTCGCCGCAGGCATGCACGAAAATCTGCAAGCCCAATTTGTCGCAGGCGGCAGCCATCTCGGTAAACCTTTCCAGACTCCAGATGCCATCTTCCGTTGCATCGGGATCATCCGCGTAGGGATCGATATTCAATGCCGTATAAGACTCCCACACGCCGTCCATAAAGAATTTAGCCGCGCCACCACGCGCATAATCTCCCTGCACTTTTGCCATTTCAGCGGCTTCGGCCAGCATCTCTTTGCTGGCTTCGGGCCTGACCCAGTAGGGCACGTAGACTCGCAACAGCATCTCGCCAGCATCTTCCAGAGCGGCGTAGGTCATCATCTCTTCCATATCGCCGTTCATGTTGTGCACGCTGGTCACGCCTGTGGCGGAGATCTGCTTCATCCCTAGTTTGAGCAATTCACGTTTGCGCGCCTCGGATGGCTCCGGCACCAGTTCATGCACCGCGCGCATTGCATCTTCTTCGCGCAACTCACCCGTGGCCAGCCCAGCTTCATCGCGGACGATGATTCCGTTCGGACCAATCTCTTTACCTGGGTGCAGGATCCCGGCCATTTCCAACGCTCTGGTATTCGCCCAGGCCGTATGCCCATCGTATGCGCCGACATAGACCGGGCGATCTGCGATGATCGCATCCAGTTCTTGACGTGTAGAAACAATGCCATATTTTATGCCGCGCCCATCCACCCAGGATGTAGTCTTATTTTCGTCTGCAAAATCAAGCAGAACCTTTTTTAGATCATCTTTTGTCTTGACTTCCTGGAGTTGCGCGCTGCCCAGCCAGATACAACCCCATAACAAATGGAAATGGGAATCAATGAACCCGGGCAGCAACGTGCTCCCGCGCCCATCGATCACTCGCGTTCCCGGTCCGCGCCATGCTTCAACGCCAGAATTACTGCCTACAAAAGCGATTCGATTCCCTTTGACTGCGACGGCCTCGGCGTGCGGATTCGATTCATCGCTGGTAAAAACGTGCGCATTCATGAAAATTAGGTCTGCATGTGGTGACATCACTGCTCCTGGCTTTTGAAGTTCGTAGAATATAAGCAAAACAGGTGGATGGGTGAGCTTTCTCTCGATTCGGTATAAAAACTACAATATTATTATAAAAAATGTAGTTTTCGGAAATTATATACAACTATTATGATTAAAAACGACAACTTTTTTGCATTTTATATGATTTTTATAGAACAGTCAAGAAAATTGTCATTTTCGACTCGGAACCTGTTTTTTGGGCAGAGTTGTCCAGGTATAATCAAGCACGTGAAAACCCAGCTCATCCCGCTCGAATCGCACGATGACCTGATCTCCGTCCGCGACCGGATGTCGTGGGCCGAGACGCCACGCATTTTGTTGGTCTGGCCCAAGGAACGCGTTGCCTTGCGTCCACTGGATCTGAAAATATTACAACGGCACGCTGCAGCGTTAGGCGCGCAATTAGGATTGGTCGTTCGTCATCGGGGCATCTGCCGCGAGGCACAGGCGCTGGATATCCCGGTATTCAACTCGACCGGGGATGCCCAGCGTAGTCCCTGGCCGGAGCGAAACTTGCAAAGGAAACAAGAACGGCAGGGGCCACGTCTGAATCTGCAAAAGATGCGGAAGCAGGCTCAGGCCAAGGAAGGTGCGTGGCGAAGCCATCCCGTGATGCGGATCGGGGCCTTCGTCCTAGGCGTCCTGGCAGTGCTGGCAATGGCAGCCCTGTTCATCCCGCAAGCACAGGTCATCATAACGCCCGAAAAAGACCTCCAGACGGTGACACTGCCCGTACAGGCTGATCCATCCTTGGAGGCAGTTTTCATTACAGGCAATATCCCATCCCAAACTGTGAGTGTGATAGTAGAGGGCAGTCAGGATGCGCTGGGGACCGGGAAAGTACCTGTCCCGCAAGTGAAAGCCAGGGGCATGGTGACATTCCGCAATCTGACCGAGGAAGCCGTAAGTATTCCAGTTGGAACTGTGCTGACCTCGACCAGCCTGCCGGGTGTGCGTTTTCTGACAGTAGAACCCGGAGAGTTGGCCAGCGGGTTGAAGGCAACCGTCGATGTTCCCATAGAAGCTGAAAGCGTTGGCGCAAGCGGAAACGTCGAGGCAGGTACCATTTTAGCCATCGAGGGCAATCTCGGCTTGCTGGTTACAGTGACAAATGCAGAGCTAGCCACAGGCGGAAGTGACCGCATGATGGATGCCGCCACAGAAGCAGACTTAGCCCGCCTGCGCGAAGAATTGCTGGCCAAATTAGAATCCCAGGCGCTGAAAGAAATGGAAGCGACCCTGAAAACAGGCGATCAGATTTTTTTCGACACGTTAAAAATGAAACGGATCCTGGACGAAAATTATGATCCCCCGCTCGGACAGCCGGGCAGGGAAGTGAAGCTGTCCATGCAAGTCGAGTTCACGGCCTCGTACGCGTCGGGTGAAGACCTGACGGAGTTAGCCAGCACCGTGCTGAACGCATCCTTACCCGAAGGGTTTATGGCCACACAAGCACCCGTCGAATTCGAGCCGCTCACCCCACACCTGACCGATAAAGATGGCATAACACGCTGGTCAGTGCGCGTTTCCCGGCAAATGGAGAAACAACTGGACACCGGAAAAATCATACCATTAGTACAAGGACGCAGCATGGTGCTTGCAACAGCGCACTTGAAAGATAATCTGGATTTAACAGACGCGCCAGAAATTCGACTCACACCCGATTGGTGGCCGTGGCTTCCGTTGATTCCATTCAACATCACTGTGGAAACTCGATAGTTTCAAAAGCAAATTATAGGACGCAGATAAACGCTGATATCGCTGATTTTCTGACCAGGAGACCGGATGACACAAAACGCGAAGTATAAAGGATTATTATATAAACACTCCAAATTAACAGAAGAAATCATTGGCGCATTTTTCACTGTTTACAATGCTTTAGGTTATGGCTTTTTAGAGAAAGTCTACGCAAATGCGCTAAAGCTTGAATTAGAACGACGAGGTCTGAAAGTAAAACAAGAGTTTCCTATCGTTGTGCACTACATAGGTCAAACCGTTGGTGAGTATTACGCTGATTTACTAATTAATGACCTTGTAATTGTTGAAATCAAGGCAACAAAAACACTATCACAAGAACACGAAGCACAACTACTAAACTATCTCAAGGCCACTCCTTATGAAGTTGGCCTCTTGCTCAACTTTGGCCCAAAACCGGAACAAAAACGCCGTTCTTTCGACAACAACCGCAAGGAATGGTGGCTAGCCGAGAACAAATCATAAGGTCAGCGTCCATCTGCGTAAATCTGCGTCTCCAAAAAAGAAACGGAACCCATCCATGAGAATATTGGCAGTTGACCACGGCGAAAAGCGCATCGGGCTCGCCATCAGCGACCCGACCGGTACCATCGCCAACCCACTGACCATCATCCAGCACGTCTCGCGCGCGGTCGACGCGGCTCAGTTGGCTGCGTTGGCCGCTGAGCACGGAGCCGGGTTGATCATCGTCGGCCAATCCTTTGATGAAGATGGGCAGCCCAACCTGGCAGGCCGCCGCGCGGCGCGCTTTGCCGAAGCCCTGCGGGAACAAACCAATTTGCCCGTCGAATTGTGGGATGAATCGTTCAGCACCCAGCAAGCGCACGCCGCCCGCATCCAGATGGGCGTTTCCCGTAAACAGCGTGCTGGTCATCTTGACCAACTGGCCGCTACAGTTATCCTGCAATCTTATCTTGATGCTCACTCCCCCTCGAATCCATAAAATGTCCCGAAACTTTGTCACATTTCTTTTCATTCTGATATTCTTGTGTCTCTTGACAATCAGCATACTGTTTGGCGTCCCGGCACTCGCCAATCGTCAATACGGCCCACCCAGCCCGGCATTAGGCCTGTCAGACCAATTCGAGTTTTCCGCCCGCCTGCTGTGGTACGGGAGTTTGCTCACCCAGCCGCTCAACCCCAATGGCGCTGAACAACCCTTCACCATCGCACCCGGCGAAAGCGTGCCCTCCATCGCCATTCGTCTTGAAGAAGTCGGGCTCGTTCGCAGCGCGGCAGCCTTCCGCGCCTACCTCATCTATACTGGCCTCGATACCAGCATCCAGGCTGGCGACTACCTGCTCAGCCCGTCCCTTTCCATTGTAGATATCGCCCGCAAGCTACAAGACGCCACGCCCGAACAAATCACCTTTGTCATTCTGCCTGGTTGGCGGATGGAGGAGATTGCCATCTCGCTCGCGACTTCTGGGCTGAATATCACACTTGACGAGTTTCTGGCCGCGGCACGCTCCGCGCCTCCCGGCCTAGACTTCCTGCCTGCCTCCACTTCCACCGAAGGATTCCTCTACCCGGACACCTACATCCTCTCCCGCGAAACGACAGCCGAAGCACTGGTGGGAGAATTCCTGCGCAATTTTTCCTTGCACCTGACCGCCGACCTGCGCGAGGGCTTTACCCGCCAGGACTTGGACGTCTACCAGGCCGTGACGCTGGCTTCCATCGTCCAGCGTGAAGCAGTTGTTCCCGATGAACGAGCGCAGATCGCATCGGTGTTTTTCAACCGCTTGCGCGCAGGCGTGAAACTCGATACCGACCCAACCGTGCAATATGCGCTTGGTTTCAATACGGTGCAAAATACATGGTGGACCAATCCACTCAGCGCGGCGGATTTGCAATTCGATTCCCCTTACAACACTTACATTTACTCCGGATTGCCGCCCACTCCAATTGCTAACCCATCCCTGAGCGCTTTACAGGCAGTGGCTTTTCCAGCAGAAACACCCTACTACTACTTCCGCGCCCGCTGCGACGGTTCCGGTCTGCATAACTTTGCGGTTACGTTCGAAGAACACCTGCAAAACGGCTGCCAGTAGTTCCTGTGTGGACTTATAAGCACCTTCCCGGAGGTTTTGTCCAAGCTCTTTGAGTTTCTGGCAGCAACCTTCGGGACGTTTTCAGAATACCAGCAAATTATGGTAAAAGAGTTTTCGATATCAGCCTCCGTACGCCGGGCTTTTTTGAAACCTCTTCCGAAGCAGGAATGCTATTGCGACCATGATCAGGCCGACCAGGGCCATCATCCCGGCCATAAGCAGGGTGGGTTGAAGGGCATTATGGACAATCGCGGCGGTCAGGTCTTTGAACACATCTACAATCCCCATCGGGAGAGCTACAGGCAGGGCAGGTACAATGAAAATCCGAAATACCCCGGCTGCCAGGGGCCGGCTCAAGGCGCTCAAGGACATGCTGATGAAACCGGTAAATAGAAATGGATAACCCCACCAGTTCAACCAGTCCCTGAAGGAACGCACAATCAGGGCCGTTATCACCAACAGACATAGCATAGGCAGGAGCGGGCTCAAACGCATGGCCAGTCGCAGGTTTTCCAGGTTCCGCAAGTCCCGAGGCTTAGCGGAATTAGCGGAAATCAAGGTCACCTGTTCTGGTATCAATGAAACTGCGGTTCTGATTTGCGCCTCGATGATCGGACGCAGGTCGACGACCAGGAAAGTATCGGGTGGATTGCACAAGGTCAGCGCCTGCTGTCCGAGCGCCATGGCGCTCAGTTGTTCCAGGGTACAATCGGGCTGCGCTTTCAACATCTCATAGATCACATTGACCCCTGCCGGCGATTGCAAATAGGATTTAAGGCTGGCCAGCGATAAAACCGCTGAATCGCTTTCACCGTTGAGATATGCCATGACCTGGGTCACAGCATCTTCCGCGAGAATTCTCAGCTGTTCGGGCGGCAAAAGTTTGAGCACAAACCCGCGCCACTCTTCTTCTGAAAGACTTCTGAAAACCGATAGCACACTATTATTGGACCGTTGGGCCGCGATTGCCAACTCATGTGCAATCAATTCGTGCAGGCGTTGATAGACCTGCTCTTCTATCAACGCCTGCTTGTACAGATCGGCATCGAAGGCACTTTGCTCTATATAATAGAATGCAAAGGCCGAAACAGTTGTTAGAACCAACAGGATGGCAAAGAAACCGGCCAGAAGACCTGCTAAAACTTTCGATGTATTTCCCATGTTCCGCCTGCCTCGTTTTCCTTATTGTTCACTGATGACCTCGATATAATCCTGCGACACGGTCTCGCCGCCGGTTGCGCCCAGCAGGGCAAGCAATTCCAAAGCCAGTTCTGCCTTATGCTCGGCATCTTTGCGGCTCCAGGTGCGGCTCTTGATCTCCAGGAAATATCCCAAGTCGGGTTTTTCCATCGTATCCAGATTGACGAAAAACTCCGTATCTTTGTACTTGATGTGCCAACGCAAGCGATCTTTCTGGATGACATCCTCTCCCACCGGCTTGAAATATTCCCGGTAGAAACGCAGCGTATGCGTCGCCGGTGCCAGGAAGCGGCTGCGCGAGAGCAGCACATCGTGGTCGAACTTGTCTTCGCGTGGGCCCAGCAAAGTCAAGCGGGAGCGCACGTTGGTAACATTGCCTTTCGCGTCGATCAATTCATCTTCGCGGAAACGCAGGCGGCCCTGGGCCGGGTCTTCGAACGAAAAATAATTGTCATACTGTCGATAATGCTTATGCGCAGTAATTTTGATCTCCGGTTTCTTGATATTGGACAGGACAACAGACTGGTCCAGCAGTTTGACCTTGACCTGCAACTCGAACGACTCCTGCTCCATCGAGCCGCCCAGCGCGATCAACTTGGACAGAACGGACTGCTCCCGTTTAATCAGGAAAGCATCGATCTGACGGGCAATCACGTCCGCCTGCGCCAGCAACTCAGCCTCATTCAGGGTTAATAATTCATGCTCACGCATCAACCATTTTCCATTGACCATCACATCGCTCACATCCGTAGACTTGCTGGCATATACGATCTGCGCGTACGCGTTGTTCGGGTCGCGCTGGAAGCGCGGCGAACTGTGCACGGGACTCGTATCCACCAGGATCAGGTCAGCGCGTTTACCAGGTTCCAGCGAACCGGTCAGGTGCCCGATGTGAAGCGCCTGGGCGCCGATGCGCGTCGCCATGGCTAAGGCCATCGGCGCGGGAACAGCCGTGGGGTCATTGCTGACCGATTTGGCGATGAACGAGGCCAGGCGCACTTCCTCGAACATGTCCAGGTCGTTGTTGGAGGCCGGGCCGTCCGTCCCGATCCCCACATTTAAGCCCACCTCCAACATCTTGGGGACCGGCGCAAAACCTGACGCCAGCTTCAGATTGGAGGAGGGGTTGTGCGCCACCCCCGCGCCGGCATGCAGCAGCGTGCGCATCTCGCCCAGGTCGATGTGAACACAATGCGCAGCAATGACCTTGGCCTCGAACAATCCCTGCTTCTTGACGTACGGAATGACCGGCATGCCCTGCTCGTTACGCATGTTCTCGCGCTCGAGCGCTGTTTCAGCCAGGTGGGTATGCAATGGCACGTCGAACTCGACCGCCAGGTCAGCAGTTGCACGCAGGATTTCATCCGTGCAGGTATAGGGAGCGTGCGGCGCAACGGATGGGACGATCAGCGGGTGATCCTTCCAGCGCTCGATAAAACCGCGCGCCAGCGCCAGCGAGTCTTCCCAAGAGTCGGCATCCGGCGAGGGGAACTTGAGTACGGTCTGGGCGCAAACCGCCCGCAGGCCTGCATCCGTGGTGGCTTGAGCGACATCTTCCTCGAAATAATACATATCACAGAATGTCGTCACGCCGCTGCGGATGAACTCCGCGCAGGCCAGCAAAGTGCCCAGCCGGACGAATTCCGGCGAGACGAATTCGCGCTCGACCGGCATCATGTAACCCATCAGCCACACATCCAGGCGCAGGTCATCGGCCAGGCCGCGCAACAGCGTCATCGGGACGTGCGTGTGCGCGTTGACCAATCCCGGCATCAGGATTTTGCCGCCACAGTCAATAGTCTCTTTAGCAGTATATTCTTTTGTAATCTCGCCGGCCGGACCCACTGCTACAATGCTATCTCCTTGTATGGCCACCGCGCCGGGAGTATATTGGTTGAATTCCTCGTCCATCGTCAGGACGAGGGCGCTGGTGAGAAGGAAATCAACTGTCTTTGCCATTCGTTCTCCTTATTTTGGAAAAAGGCGGCTTTTAGAGCCGCCTCATTGCTGTCAGATTTGGGCTATTATAGCATGTTGCTCACTTCCCCCAATCCAACAGCACCTTCAACGCCTTCAAATTCTGCTTGAAATCCGTATCGCGATGGTTGCGCAATTCCATATCCACCGCTGCTGCGCCAAGCGAGACGGCGTAATCGGCCAGCGTGCCGGTGTAATAACAACCTGTATCGATTGGCGGATAGGGATAATTGGTCACCTTGGCCAGCGCTTTGGCCAGTTTGATAGACTCCGCATCCCAGGGCTCTCCGCCGGGGAAGATGCCCAGTGCCGCGCTGTGGTAACTGATCAGTGCCTGTACCCGGCGCGTGGACAGGAAATTCATCACCGCGCGCGTCTCCGGTTCCGAGCCAGGACCCGAGCCGCCGGTGGTCTCCGTGTAATCCCAGCAGCCATCGCGGTCCCATTCGGCCTGCCAGTTTTCCGGGAAGTTACGGTTCAAGTCCACACCGTGGTCGTTGACGCGGCCTTCTTTTGTGTGAGCGCGCGCATCGCCATCGGGGTTGATGTTGCGTAAGATGAACAAGGTCACATCGCTGGGGATGATTTCTGGATGCTCATTGATATAGATAATTAACTCGTCGGCCAGGGCAATCGTATTCCACTCGTAACCGCCATGAATGCCCGCTGCGATCATCACCTGCCGCTCACCTTGCCCAAACCTGTACACCTCGAGCGGGCGCCCGGATACAGAATAGCCAATGACGATCGGCCGCGGCCCGTCCGGCAGCACAAAGGGCGTAGGCGTGTAGACTACGATGGGCGTGGTCAACGGGTTGGGTGTAATCGTTGGCAGGTAATAAATCCCCGGTGGGGAGGTCGGCGAGGGCGTACCAGCTATGCTGAGTTCCAAAATCTGCGGCTCAGAAGCAGGCTGTTCCCTGGTATTGAGGTACATCACGCCTGCCAGTATGCTTACCAGCCCGACCACATTCAGCCCCCAGATGGCCGTTACCAGCCAGGTCATGCTAAAGCGCTTAGGTTTCATGTCAGTCATTCCCCTGCGCTGCCCGCCGCAGCCAGTTCAAGGCAAGGTTGACCGCCCAACGCGGTAACAGCGCTGGGTGACCGCCAAAGGAATGCTGACGCTCTTTAGTCCCCTCAGGCGTGATGAGCATGAGTTGGACCGTCCGTTTTTCGGGGAAAGCCGCGACGCCCAGCGCAGCCTGCGCGTTGTACTTTTCCCGTATCGATTTCAGGAATGCAGGCAATTCTCCTTCGGACAATTCAACGGATTCAACTCCAAGTAGATTCGCCGCCTGAGCATCGGCTAGTCGACGCTTCAAGGCCCCGCCCAAACCTGCTTCCGCGGCGACCAGGCTCCAAATCCGCTCTGACGCGGCTTTCAGCGCAGCGCCTTCCAGCGTATCTTCGTCGACGCCGAAGACCAGCGCCCCCAGCCGTTCCCGCATCTGCTCCTCGACCTTCGCGATCATGCGGTCAGCCTCGGCCTCAGTCTCGGCTTTGGCCGCAATGCGGATGTCGACGATGCCAGAATGCGCCGCCAGGCCCACAGTGGGATTGGCCAGGGTTTCGAAATCGCCGATCTTTTCGTCGATGTTGGCTTCGCCCTCGCCCGCCGTGTGCAACAACCGGACCTTGATGATTTGATCCAGATTGTAACGCTGCTGCAAATAAGGGATGACCGCCTCGTGCAAGAGGTACTCCATCTCCTTGGGCACGCCAGGCAGGGAAATGACCGCCCTCATCCCGCCCTGCGGGACTTCCCCCGGCCCCACCCTCACGGGGGGAGGGGAGTGCCCCCCTCTCCCGATGGGAGAGGGGCTGGGGGTGAGGGGTGAGGGGACTTCCACAATAAACGCAGGCGCAGTGCCAACATCGTTCTTGATCGCGATGGCTCCCCTGGGCACATAGGCCTGGCGCTTCTGGTTTTCACCGGGCTGGCGGCCATACCGGGTAATGATCTCCAGGATCTGCTCCCAGAGTTCCTGCCGGAATTCGGTTTCGACGCCAACCGCGCGCGCCACCGCCTCGCGAGTGGGATCATCCACAGTAGGGCCCAGCCCGCCGGTCGTAATGACGATGTCAGCGCGCCCTATAGCGTTACGAATGGCCTCGGCAATGCGTTCGACGTTGTCGCCGATGGTGCTCGTGCGATACAGGTCCACGCCCAGGCCGCGCAAGAGGCGCGCAATGTAGCGGGTATTGGTATCGACGATTTCACCGAGCAGGATCTCGGTACCGATGGTGAGGATTTCAGCAGAGGGCATTTTCCAGTTTTCAGGCCTTATGTCACTGCAAGGAACGACGCAGTCCCAGGCAACGGGGGATTGCTTCGTCGGCTTGGTTTCGATACGGCCTCGAGAACCACTCGGCCTACTCAACCAACGCCTTCTCGCAATGACAGATGTATCAGACAACATTGTACTCTTGAATCAAGCGGCCTTCCTTGAAGCGCGCCAGGTCGAGTATGGATACGTCCAGGGTCTTGAACTCGTCATCTAAGATAAGTTCGCTCATCAACTTGCCCGAAATGGGTCCGTGCATAAAACCATGCCCGGAAAAGCCGCCCACGACCAGAAAACCATCCACAGGTGTTTTCCCAAAGAATGGATGAGCATCGGGTGTGACCTCGTACAATCCGGCCCAGTGTGAAACCATGCCAGCCTTTTCGACCAGCGGCAGGCGGGCGATCCCGGCCTCCAGGTTGACCAATTCGAACTCCTCATCCACGTTCTGGTCGAAGCCGTGTTTCTCAGCAGGGTTAGACATGCCAATCAGCAACCCATCCCCTTCGCGATGGAAGTACAACGACTGTGCAAAGTCGATCACGAAAGGAAAATCAACCGGGATTTCGGCCAAAGGAGTGGTGGTAAACATCTGTCTGCGCAGGGAAGTGATTGGTATCTCCACCCCGGCCATTTTGCCCACCAACCCGGCCCAGGGACCGGCTGCATTGACGACCAGCGATGTAGCAATATACCTTTGGTTCGTCTCGACGCCAACAACACGGCCAGCCTCCACCTTGATGTCGGTCACTTCCACGTTATTGAAAGACTTCCCGCCCAGTTTGGAAGCCGCGCTGATATAACCCGCCACCACGCTGTTCGGATCTACCAGCCCGTCCTTTTGGTTGAAGGTCCCGCCTATAGCATCCTGAAATTGAAAAAGGGGCAGGCGCTTACGGACTTCGTCGCCGTCCAGCCATTCGGTCCCCACGCCCAGGCCGTTTTGCATTTCCACGTTACGTTTAAACGTGGCGGCATCCGTCTCATCAGTGCACACGATCAAATATCCGCACTGGCGGTAATCGATCTCCTGCCCGATTTCCTCCTTGAAACGCTCCAGCATCGGCAGGCTTTCCAGCGAAAGCCGTACGTTGATCTCCGTCGAAAACTGGTAACGCACGCCACCCGCGCAACGCCCGGTTGCGCCCTGCCCGAAGAATTCGTCCTTTTCGAGCAGGATAACATTCTTCTGCCCGCGGGCTGCCAGGTGGTAGAGCGTACTGGCACCCATCACCCCACCGCCGATGATTACGATGTCTGCTGTATTTGGTAGTATCATTGAAGCTCCCTGAAATTAGAAATCGACCTCCACACCCAAGCCTAGTCGCCGGGCATTTTGCAAAGCCAGTTGCGCAGCCATCGCATCCTGCACAGCCACACCAACAGACTTGAAATACGTGATCTGGTTGGGTGACCTGCGGCCGATTTTGCGTCCAAGCAGGATTTCGCCCAATTCCGCATGAATGTGTTCTTCGCCAAACAGCCCGGCCTGCATAGGCTGAATCAAGTCCCCCGTTTCTGCCAGCGTGGCCAAGCGCGAGTCCACCACCACCAGCGCACGGGCAACCGTCTCGGCGGGCACTTCCTGCATATCCGGCGTGTACGAGCCGA
>JAFGKO010000252.1 GCA_016928525.1 Anaerolineales bacterium
CGAGTTGTTGGATGGCTTCCGGCTGGTCACCGGTGGGCTGAAAGGGAGCGTTAAGTTTGAATTCCATAATATTTGGTAGGGGTGGGTTTATAGGAACAATTGTTCCAATTTTACCACAGCGCAATTCCTAAAAATGATTTTCATAAATCGCGCGCCTGGTTATCAGTAAGTCGTCTCCCGGCTGAGAACCATGAGAGTCAACAGCGAACTGCGCCCAACCTGAAATAACTTTTCGGGGTCGATTATAGCTGGCACATCACGCGCTGTATGCGCCAGCGCATCAGAACCATCCCAACTCACTGAAAGCGTCAATGCAGAACGGTCGCCAAAGCTGGAACCGGATTCCCCTCCGTAATGTGGACCACGTCCGCGCATAGTTGTCGCATCATTGTATTTTCCCGCTGCACTCTGAAACAACTTGACCAGCCGGTAGCTGCTTTCTTCGCCCAGCGCGATAGAGTCCCCGCTGCCGTAGCCCACGCCGGATAACTCGAAAACAACTTCAACGGTGAGCTGGTTCGCCCCCGGCCTGGCATTCATCACATTGACTACACTCAAGCCTTCACCCCGTTCTCCACCCGCCCAGGCAACAAATATCATCGTTTTCTCCGGCTTATAGGCGCTTTCCGTCATCAGGCGAGCCAGTTCCAGCATCACAGCGACGCCGCTGGCATTATCGTTTGCGCCCGGGTAGAATTGCCCATCCGGGCCAATTCCCAGCCCGTCATAATATGCGCTAACAATGATCACCTGGTTTTGAGCACCAGATAAAGTACCTTCTCCTGGGATACCTCCAATCACATTGATGTAATTGTCATTCGAATAGTCTTCATACAATTGCGCGTTGATTGACATTTTGACCGTCACGCCCTCGCCGGTTAAAGCGCTCTGATTTACATCCAGCGTGCGCCCCAATTCCTCTAGCGCTGATAAACTACTGCCAGCCGTGTCTAAGAGCACTTCGGCCAACTCGGTAGAAATGATCATGGTTGGCACATCACGCAAGCGCTGCGTAGAGGAAATCTCCGCCGGATATAAATCTTTCCGTTCGATTGAAAAATGGTCATCTACGACAATCAATATTCCTGGGACAGCAATGCCATCGATTTTCTCATAATCTTCACCGCGAACAATCAAGATATGATCGCGCGTCTCGGTATTCAACAACCTATAAGGATCCCGTGATCCCGTATCAGTGATCAGTGGCCCAAAAGCGATCCCTAAAATGGTAGCCTGTGCTTCTCCATAACGCTTTGTCCCTGCAAGCTCTGCAAAATCCTGGCGATATTTAAACCCCAAGTCAGCCTCGCCGTCTTCACCAACGAGGGCTAACAGAGGCGTCTCGGTCAAATGACGGCGAGGTCTCAATAAAGCTTGCAAGTAGGTTTGTTTTTCCCCGGCAGGCAAAAGGCCATTCTCTTCCATGCGTTTGGCGATATACTGCGCTGCAAGCTCCGTACCTGGCGTGCCGGTTTCACGGCCCTGATACTCATAAGAGGACAATGCCTCGATATCCTTCATGACGCGTTGTGGATCGAATTTCAAGCCTTCCGGTCGATACTGGCCTAAGGGTGTGCTGGCTTGAAGTAGGAGAGTCAAAGCCAGAATCACTACAATCCCAGCGGAAAACGTATAGCGGTTGAACAAACGACTCAAATTCGCCTGGCTTTCGTCCAGAAATCGGCGCAGTCCTTCTCCCAAGATATTGAATGCGATAATCGACAGGAAAAATGCTGCCCCCGGATAGAGCGCCATCCAGGGATAGCTGCGCCACCAGTTGCGCACATTGGCAATCAGCGCCGCCCACTCCGGCACATCCGAGAAATACACAGCTACTGATGAAGTCCCGGTATCGGCAATAATGGCTTGAAACCCTCCGCCCAGGAAGATGTTGAGGTAACCCAACTCGGCCAACAACATCAAGATTCCGCCTGTTTCCAGAACCGCCAGGACAATCAGGGAATTCATCAAGTTCGGCAGCACATGCCGACCAAGGATTTGAACCGAGCGGGCGCCGACCGAGCGGGCCGATTCGATATATGGCTGTGGTTTGAGGCTGATCACCTGTCCGCGCACGATTTGGGCAACTTCACCCCAGCCCACCACAGAAATTGCAACAATAAAGACCCACATACCCTGCTGAATGCCCAATCCCTGGATCAAGAGCATGGCAAACAAGGTAACGGGGAAGGCCGCCCAGACTCCCACAGCCCCGGAAATAAAACGATCCAGCCAGGTATCCCGCTTCCAACCGGCAACCGTCCCCAAAATTACGCCAAGGAGTAGACGGGCAGCCATCCCGAAGAAGGCTAAAGATAGCGTTTGCCGGGCGCCATGCAAAACCAGTGATTGGATATCGCGCCCCACATAATCACTCCCCCAGGGAAAAACCGTAGATGGCGGGAATGGTGGTGCACTAATCTCCCCCTCAACGACCATGACATTGTTCGTCTCATAAGGACTGACCGACGTCAGGCTGCCACCGAATAGCAGCAAACCCGTCAATCCAAAGATCAGTATGGAGCCAAGCAGGAGCGAAGGGTTTTTGAATATACGCGAGAATATCCGAATGCGGCTATAAGGAATATCAATCGATTTGTCATCATCGGGAGAATCTGGCAAGGCTGGCAAAGCAGGCAGAGTTGCTTCGCTCTGATTGGGAATGCCACGCGCTCGCCGTATCCAGGCTCGAAGACCTTGTACAAGACCACGCATCCAGTCCGCAACTGTTGATCGATCTTCGCGTTCCTGCTCGTCCCCGTCGCTTCTCAAGCGAGCATCAATGAGAGGGAAAACGAACTCAATCAGGAGGTTGACCGCCAAAAAGAATATTCCAAATGACAAGATCAAATCGGTCACGAAAGAAGACATTCCCAAATCTATTGCATGCAATAGGGTAAGACCCACTCCCGGCCAATTAAAGAAAAGCTCCACAACCGGTAAACTTGCCAGTGAAAAGCGCAGAGAAGTCCCGATTGTGGTCAACACCGGGATGAGCACGTTGCGTAGGGCATGTACATTGCGGACGACCCGTTCGTGCAAACCCTTGGCGCGCGCCGTGCGGATATAGTCCTGCCCCAGGACATCCGTCAAGGAAACATAAGTGACCTGGGCAATTTGCGCCAGTGGTCTCATCGCCAGCACCAGAACGGGCATGATCAAGTGTGAATCCCAGCCGAAGCCCGCCGATGGCAACACTTCCATTTCAAAGGAGCGATGCGCCTGGATATTTGCAACCCAAAACAGCATCGCAAGCAAGAAACTTGGTATCGAGATTCCAAGCGTCGACAGAACTACAATCAGTGTAGAAAATAATTTATTTCTGGAAACGGCTGCGCCAATCCCTAGCGAAACACCAACGATGAAGGCAACGCCCAGTGCGATCAACAGCAAACCAGCGCTATTGACCAAAATATCCGACACCAGGGTGAAGGCTGGGACATCCGCCCTTTGCCAGTAATATGACTGTGGATGATCAACGAAAAATTGGATTGTCCGTAGAAAAGACTGCACTGCAGCGTCCAACGGTTCGGGAGGAAGATGATCCCTTCCGCGCTCGGCCAGGATCAAACCAAAGGAGGTAATATATGCAATCGTGAACAGCGTCAGAGCGACATTGACAATGCGGCGAAACACCAATCGGAAAGGCTGCGCAAAAATAGCTGCATTTGCCAATAATGATTCTTTTTTGGCATATTCTGTCATGTTGGGTATCCTAGAAAGTATTGTCACCTAGAGATTGCCTAGTTTACCACTGTGGCAACAGAATTGCTTGCATCAATGAGTATCTATCCTGGTTGGAATCCCGTTCTTATGGCCCATCCTCGCTCTATAAAATAGTTACGTGTATAATAAACCCCCGGAGGCTACTACTCACTATGGAAATTACCTGGTACGGACATTCATGCTTTCGTCTCACTGAACGGAGTATGGCTACGGTGGTGACGGATCCATACGATCACAGTTCCATCGGTTACGACTCCCTTAAACTCAAAGCCGACATCGTCACCGTCAGCCACCACGCAAGCGGACACAACAACACCAACGCAGTCAAAGGCGCCTCGCACGTCATAACCGGTCCTGGCGAGTTTGAAATTGGCGGCGTTTTTATAACCGGCGTGCAGACCAATGGTCATGGCAAGGAGGATGACAGTGAACTCCGAAATACGCTTTACGTATTTGATTATGACGGGATCACAGTAGCGCACCTGGGCGACCTGGATAAGGTTCTTACGCAGACCGAAGTGGAAGCCCTGGGCACTGTCAATGTAGCGCTTGTTCCTGTTGGCGGTGGAGGCGGCTTGAACGCAGCCAAGGCAGCGGAGGTCATCAGCCTGCTGGAACCCAACATTGTCATCCCGATGCACTATGCCACATCGGACGTGAAATTAAGCCTGGATTCATTGGATAAATTTTTGAAAGAGATGGGGCTGGGCAGTACGGATAAGCAGCCTTCCTTAAAGGTATTCAAAAGCGGGCTGCCCGATGAAACGCATGTCGTTGTGCTGGATTACCAACGCAGCTAGGAGAAAGAAGTGCCGGTTAAAGTTTTAATGACCTGGGATATTTCGCCTGATCGCGATCAGGAATATTTTGAATTTGTCATTGGGGAGTTTGTACCAGGAGTGCAAAGACTGGGATTACAGCCCATTGAAGCCTGGGCGACCATTTATGGACAATACCCGCAGATTCAGGTTGGATTGCTAGCTGACACTGTACAACGAGCCCAAACCGTTCTGGATTCACCCGAATGGGTGAACCTGCAAGAACAACTTTTTGGTTATGTACAAAACTTTTCGTATAAGGTCATCCCGGCTCGGGGAGGCTTTCAATTCTAAGTCCGTATGAAATACAATCAAAATAAATTGCTGAATTTCTGGCCGCTGTTCTTCCTACTGGCGTTTTTGGAAGCAGCGGCCTGTTTACTTGCCCTGTTGCGCATCCCCAGCGAAGGCGGTGGGCTGATCCTGGGTTTTACAGCTACACGCTGGGCGCTATTTTTGCCTTTATTGGCAGCGCTTGGAGCGGCTGGAACAGCAGCTTACCTTTCCTTGTATAAACCGGACTTCCGCGCCCGCTGGCTGGACCCGGCTTCTCGGCCTGGGCTGTATGAATTACTGTCGTTGGCCTTTCCTGTCACGGCAACAGTAGCAGGTATCGGGTCCTTTTTGCTGCGTTGGCTTGATCCCGCAAGCTACCTGCCCATCTTCGAACGTGCATGGCCGCTCCTGGCGTTCATCCTTGTCTTCAGTATCCAATCAGCACTCTGGCTGCTCGCCCTGCGGTTTGGCATCCACAAAGCTACTTTTGAAGCAGGTAAGCCCGCCTTGATCGCCTTTGGTATCTTGCTGCTCGGCTTCGGCTTTGTCGCCCTGACGAAACTGGGCACGACACCCGACCCTGCCTACTGGGGCGAACCGGGAGTACCCATCCAGGGCTGGCAATTGGGACTCGCGCTTCTAGGAGGCGCCACAGTCCTGACCTTCAGCCTGCTTCCATTTTTTAAACGCAAGCCATGCCGAGCAGACATTCCCATCGGCACGTTCATCTGGCTGCTGGCTGTGGGAATCTGGCTGAGCGTGCCCAACCAGGTTCTGAAGAACAGCTTCTACTTCCCAATCGACCCGCCCACCAATATGCCACTGCCCTACTCGGATTCGGGCTATTACGATTACATGGCACACAGCCTGCTGATCGGCACGGACTACACCGGGGAAATCCCGACCCGCCCCTTATACATTATCTTCCTGACCGGGCTACACCTGCTCTTCGGCGAAAATTACAATCGGATCATCCTTGGGCAGACACTGGTCCTGGCGCTGTTCCCTGTTGCCTTTTACGCTCTAGGCAAGAAGTTACATAGCCACACTGCCGGCGTGACCATCGCGCTGCTAGCCATCTTCCGTGAATGGACCAGCCTGCTGGTTGCTTCAGATACGCGTGTTTCTAACACCAAGATACTCTTGGTTGACATTCCCACCCTGCTGTTGATCTTACTGGCCTGCCTGTTCGCCTTCCGCTGGTTGGAGAAAAAAGACAAGCATAGCGCCTTCATCGCCGGAGGCACATTCGGTATCCTGCTGCTGTTACGCACACAATCCATGCTGATCCTGCCAATTCTGTTCTTGGTTGTCCTCCTGACCCTGCGTTCACACAAACGTCCCTGGCTGGTTCACTTGCTATTTTTCATTTTGGGCGTGGCCATCAGTGTAGCGCCCTGGCTGACACACAACTATCTGCGCATTGGAAAATTCGCTTTCGACGCACCCTTCCAATATCAAGTTCTGGCCAGCCAATATGCCTACACCGGCAATCTTGATTACAATAGCATAAACCTGGAAGGAAAGGGCCTGGGCCAGATCCTGCTCACCTTTGCGCTCAAGGATCCCGGTTTTGTGGCGGGCTTCATCACAAACCACTTCCTGGCCACAGAAGTCGGCGGACTGTTGGCATTGCCTTTAATTGCCCCTTTCAACGGACTGCGCGCACCCATCAATCTGTATTGGACTTCCTTTAATGGCACGCTGGCCTGGTACAACACTCTCCTGCTGATCGTCTATCTTGGCATCATCGCCATCGGGTTGGGGGCAGCCTGGCGGCGCTGGCGTTGGGCGGGGTTGCTTCCGCTAGCCTTCAACCTGGGTTATGCCCTGGCCAATGGGATCGGCCGCTTCTCCGGTTGGCGCTATGACCTGCCCGCCGATTGGATCGCTTACTTCTATTTCGGGGTTGGTTTTGCTGAAATCCTGCTCTGGTTGGCAAAAGTGTTCGGAGCCCATCCTTCGGAAACAGACAGCCAAAAAAACGCAGAATCACAAGTTGGCGAAAGGATATTCGCTCCAATATCTTTTCTCCTTGTTATTGCCTTTGCATTGATCGGGGCTCTTCCCTGGATTGCAGAAAGCATCAACCCACCGCCCCACTATCCCAACCTTGAACCGGACACGCTCCAGGCACAAATTGCAGACTTAGCAACCGCTCAAGACTTGAATACCACTGGCTTAGAAATCCAAAGTTTCTCAGAACAAACTGGTGCAATCACAATTGCGGGACGTTTGCTGTATCCGCGTTACTTTGGGCGCGGCACGGGCATGAGTTCTTCGACACCCTGGCCGTCCTATGAGCCCCGCGATTTCCCCAGGCTCGGTTTCCTGCTGCTCAACGAGAAAGCCTATGAAGTGGTCTTTCCTATCAAAGGATCGCCAAATGAAAATGTCCACGGGGAAGATGTGCTCATCCTGGGTTGTGAGCAAGAGAACTACATTGAAGCCAGAGTGCTGGCTTTCCCAAATGCAGACTTTGCCTACCTCTCCGATTTCGTGCTTAGGCCTTGTTCGCCGTAAGATCAGAATCAACGTTCCTTGTTGGTTATACGCAAAATGCCCCGCCTTGCATCCAGACTTTTGACCTGGTACCGACAACATGGCCGGACCCTGCCCTGGCGCGGAGATACCAATCCATATGCCGTGTGGGTTTCCGAGATCATGTTGCAACAGACGCGCGTCGAGACCGTTATCCCCTATTTTGAAACCTGGATGCGGTTATTTCCCACAATCGCAGACCTGGCAAAAGCGTCCGAACAAGATGTGCTTAATGCGTGGGAAGGACTGGGATACTACAGCCGCGCCCGCAACCTGCACAAAGCAGCTCAGGTCGTCCACGAGCAATATGCTGGCAAGCTGCCGCGTGACTTGCATGCGCTGCGCAAACTTCCCGGCATCGGGCGCTACACCGTCGGCGCGATTGCCTCGATCGCTTTCGGCATGGACGAACCTACTCTGGATGGGAATTTGCGGCGCGTATTTGCTCGTCTCTTCGACATAAGCGAACCGGCCGATTCACCTGCCGGGGAGAAAATCTTATGGAAACTGGCCGCAGAACATCTCCCCCAGGGGCAGGCTGGAGATTACAACCAGGCCTTGATGGACCTGGGCGCGACAATTTGCCTGCCGAAGAATCCGCGCTGTTTGATCTGCCCACTGATGGAGCTTTGTCAATCGCGTACGAACGGCACCCACGAACAACGCCCCGTCTTGAAACCTAAAAAAGATACGCCACATTACGTCCATGCGGCGGGGATCATTGTGAGGCAAGTTTCCGATACACCCCATGAGGAAGTCTTGCTAGCAAAACGCCCCTCGAAGGGATTGCTGGGCGGGATGTGGGAATTCCCAAACGGGCGGGTTGAAGGGGAGCCGGACGAAGGATTGGAATCCGCGTTGGAAACGGGATACAGGCTCAAGGTCCAGAAAAATGAAGCGCTGGGCGTCGTCCAACACGCCTACACACATTTTCGGGTCACCGTGCATGTTTACCGCTGCGAACTGGTTTCAATGTCTAATAACGAAAGTCTAAAATGGGTTAAACTAAAAGAATTGGACGATTACCCAATGGGTAAAATAGACCGGCAAATCGCCAGGATATTAGATGGATAAGTACGAGCGCGAACGTAAGCAGATGGTCAGGGAGCAAATCGAACGCAGGGGGCTGCGCGAGAGGCGTTTATTGACTGCGCTCGAAACTGTTCCTCGCCACCTGTTCGTTCCGGAAGAATACCGCTACGCCGCATACGAAGACGGGCCATTGCCAATTGGGTTTGGACAGACGATATCCCAACCATATATTGTCGCATTGATGACCGATTTTCTGAGCCTGAAAGGAAATGAGCGCGTATTGGAAGTGGGGACCGGTTCCGGGTATCAGGCAGCCATTCTAGGCATGATGACTGATGAAGTACACACCGTCGAATTCATCCCTGAATTAGCGACACGAGCCGATAAATTGCTCAAAGAATTGGGGATGGATAATGTACACGTCCACCTTGGAGATGGTTCGCTGGGTTGGCCAGAGCTTGCGCCCTATCAAGGGATACTGGTAGCCGCCGCAGCGCCAACGGTACCAAAGGCGTTGTTGGAACAACTGGAAGATTGTGAACGATTGGTTTTACCGGTGGGGGCAAGAGGCATGCAAATTTTGGAAATCTGGGAACGGCATGGCGACGATTTCGAGAGCAAAGTCGAAACGGCTGTGGCTTTTGTGCCGCTACGCGGCGAACAAGGCTGGGATCAGAAGAAGCGGTAGGGTGGTTTCATAATTATTCAATAGCAATCTCCTTTGGTTATGCCAAAATGCTATAAAATTGGGAAGAATAGAAATAATTTCTGCCTTCCTTACAAGGATAGTCCTATGACAAATTCGTCTCGAGCGCGAAAACCAAAGAAGGAAAAGTGGTATGAGAATCAAGCATTGGTCCTTACGCTCCTAGGAGCAGGCGCGACAATCATTGCGGCTGTCATTACAATCTTGCCTCAGATCCTCGATGCCACACAGAAACCTGAATCAACTCAAACGGCTATTCCAATAACTGCCACAACAGAGATAAGCCCAACGCTACCTCCGACTTCCACAGAGACAGCCATCCCTTTCACGGAAACCGTTTCCCCCACGCCGACGGAGACGGCCACCCCAACTCCCATTTCCCCGCCCATCAGTTGCCTGGATCGCTGGCAGGTCGTTTCGAGCGACCCGGATCTGGTTGAAACCAGTGGCGCAGGAGACTGCGCACAGGCAAGCGTTCCCGCCCTGGGGATATCGGCATCCAAAGACGGGATTGGCTTTGGGATCAACAGTTTCAGAGAACAAGGCACCTTTGGAATTTCTACCCCGCTCCCGATGGACGCGATAATTGCGCTAAAGGTGAACCTAACTGCGCTTACACAGGGCGAGTTTTGGTTGCCATCTCAAACGATCCCAATCCTGAAAGCAATATGGCAATTATCGCTTTGCAATCACAATTCGGTGAAGTACGAGTTTACAACAACCGAACCGATTCGTTTGTTGAACGATATACATGGGAAGAGCTATTAAGCAATACCAATCTTGGTGCTGGCCCACCTTATTCTTATGATATTAAATTTACAACAAGCGGTAACAAAATTGACCAACAAATACACTTTACAAATTTGCCTTCCCAGTTTGTTAATTTGCCGAAATATCTGTTCCTTGGGTACAGCAAAAAATCGTCCCTCGGTTCAATGACCTTACAAGTTGAAGTCACTGAGCTGATAGTTGAAACAGAGTGATCCCAAATGTCAGGAAGTGCAATTACTGCTTCTTGTATAAATTTCCGAACTCACTTGTTCCGTATGGCTCAAAATTAACGAGGTTTTGGTTCAGATATTTACGCAGTACTCTGTAGATAAAAACAGTCGGGCAATGTTCGCGCCCGACTATTTTTATCCTTTCAAACTTTGTACCGCCCCAGATATTCAAAAGTGCTATGTTTTGCTCAGGGTAACAAATACCATCGGCCTGCGTTTGGTCTCGTTGTACAAGAAAGACTTGACAGCGCTGGCAATGTCTTTCTCGGCATCCAAACCGCCGCCATTGACAATGTCCATAATTCGATGGCGAACTTCGGGAAGCAACTCTTCGGCATCATCAGGGGAGAGAAATCCACGCGTCAGGATCTCAGGCTCGCCTAGCAACCTGCCAGAATATTTATCCACATTCAGGTCGATCAGGAAAATGCCGCTGCGGGCCAGCTTCTCACGTTCGCGCATCACACCGTGGTCGATATCGCCGATGCTCTGCCCGTCCACAAAAACGTAACCGCCTGGGATGCGTTCGCCTTTGCTTAACTTGCCATCCACCAGTTCCACCACTTCCCCATTCTCGACTACTAGAATATTATCTGCCGGTACACCCACCTGTTCTGCCAAATAAGCATGTCGTTTGAGCATGCGCAGCTCACCATGAATGGGGATGAAGTTCTTAGGCTTGACCATATTGAGCAGCAGCTTCTGCTCTTCCTGGCTGGCATGCCCGGAAACATGGATAGGCGCGAGCGCATCGTAGATCACATTCGCACCGCGCCGCAGCATACGATTGATCGCGCGGCTGACGCTCTCTTCGTTGCCTGGAATTGGGTGTGATGACAACACAACGGTGTCGCCTTCTTTCAAATCGAACTGGCGATTTGTGCCAGCAGACAACCTGCCAATGATCGAAGAAGGTTCGCCCTGCGAACCGGTGCACATCAACACTACTTGCTTCGGGTCCATGTTGAGCGCCTGCTCGAGCGGTACCAGCGTCTCTTCGGGAATTTCGAGATACCCCAATTTGCGAGCAATCTTGGCGTTGTCTACCATGCTGGTACCGGCAAAAGCCAATTTTCGTTTATGGCGCACAGTCGCATCCGCCACCTGTTGCATGCGCGAGATCAGGGAGGCGAACGAAGCGACGATAATACGCCCGGGAGCGGCAGCAAACACATTGTCCAGCGCCGGGCCGATCACCATCTCAGAGGGCGTCCAGCCAGGGCGTTCGGCATTGGTCGAATCCGAAAGCAACAGATCGACACCTCGACTGGAAAGTTCTGCCAGCTTGGCATAATCCGTGGGCCAGCCATCCACAGGCGTATGGTCGAATTTAAAATCGCTCATATGGACAAGCAGACCGGCAGGGGTCGTGATGCCCAAGCCCACTGCATCGGGGATGGAGTGACAAACGTGGAAGAACTCGACCTGGAACGCACCAAGCTGGATACTCTGGCCTGCTTCCACGGTATTGAGTGAAACCTTCCCCAGGGCATTGTTCCGCGCCAATTTGGCCTCGATCAGGCCACGGGTCAAGGGTGTAGCGTAGACCGGAGCCGGGATTTCGTCCAAAACATGACGAATGGCTCCAATATGGTCTTCATGCCCATGTGTGATAACAATTCCCACCACGCGGTCGGTCTTATCTAGCAGATAGTTGAAATCGGGGATGATGTAATCGATCCCTAACATGTCGTTCTCGGGGAACATGATGCCGGTATCTACGATCAGGATTTCTTTGCCGTATTCGTAGACGGTCATGTTCTTACCCACTTCCCCTAAACCACCCAGGGGAATAATCCTTAGTTTTTTATTCTTACTCATTATTTTCCTTTTCTTAAAAATAAAATATCCACCGCTTATAGCGGATAAAGTCAAATATATAGAAAAACACCCCGAGATCGTGCTGGCCGGGGTATTCAGTCGTTATTAAACTGGCTAACAAAAACTGCCTTTTGGCAGATAAAGTCTACAACCAACAACAGGAGTATAGCAGGCGAAGAGTATTTTGTCAAAGAAAATTTGAGCAGAATTAACATAAAACATATATTTTTGAATTATCGCTTGCGACGCTCCAGGAGTAAATCGAACTGTAGTTGTTTCTCCTTCAACGCTTTACGGATCTTGTCATTTCCAGACTCAACATTCGCAGAGCCAAGCAATTCTTTGAGGGCGGCGATCTCCTGCAATAACTCAATCTCCGCTGGAACCATGCCCGCATTTTTCAACACACCCTGCGCTACGCGGATATCTTCGGGCGTGTCGAAATATTCCGTCAGGTCAATCGGTTTGCCTTTGCCAGGCAGGTTTTCAAACTCACCCCGCGCCATGGCATCCCTGATCATAGTGTCGACTAATTTTTCTAAAGACATCTCTCACCTAATATTCAAACGCTAACCTCGATCGTTTTCCTTCAAAAAGTCCAGGAACACTTCCACTACACTTGGATCGAGATGCTTACCAGCATTGGTTCTAATGTACTCAAGCGCATCCTGTTCAGACCAGGCATCCCGATAGGGCCGGTCACTGGTCAACGCATCCCACACATCCACAACCGCGAATATACGCGCAGCCAACGGAATTTGCTCGCCTTTCAATTGACGGGGGTAGCCAGTCCCATCCCAGCGTTCATGATGACAATAAGGGATGTCAAGCGCAGGGCGTAGAAATTCAATCGGCCATAGCATCTCAAAGGCATAAATTGGGTGCTGCTTCATTAGTTCCCATTCTTCATCAACAAGTTCCCCCGGTTTCAATAATATCCTATCGGGTACACCCATTTTGCCGATATCGTGCAGAAGGGAGCCGCGACGTATATGAAGGAGCTCTTTATCTTTCACTCCCATAGCCTGCGCAAGCCGAATAGTCATATCGGCCACTCGCAAGGTGTGTCCCTCTGTTTCCTGGTCGCGCAACTCGAGTGCAAGAGACCAACCTTCGATGGTGGCATCGTACGCAATCTCCAACTCAAAGTTGGAGCGCTGTAAATCACTGAAAAGCCGTGAATTGTCTATGGCAATCGCCGCCTGCGTCGCCAGGGTCTCCAAAAAACCTGTTCGCTCATCATCCACTCTGATTGGATTTTTATTGAAGACCTCCAATACGCCTTGAAGTTGTCCCTTGGCAATCAGTGGAACAGCCCGATAAGAGACAAATCCCTCATCCAGAAGATAGGTACGAACCAAACCATCAGTAACTGAGAATTCAGGTATATGCAGAATTTGGCGTTCCATCGCTGCCTGTCCAGGAAGCCCCTCCCCCAAGCGTAATTGAGTCGACTTAATTTCTTTGGCATAAAAACCACTTCCAGCCGCAAATTCCAACATATGAGTATATGGATTGAGCAACAATATACTGGCGGCATCAACATTCAGCTGGGCGATGCCCTGGCTAAGCAACACATCCAGGATAACCGACAGGTCAAGGTTGGCCGAGATGGCCATATCTATCGAATGCAGCGCCTGGACATGTTGCAGGCGAGACAAAGCCTGATCGTACAATCTCGCGCGCCGCAGGGCATTCCCAACCATTTCCCCTATCGCTGTCAGCAATTGCACTTCCGATGATGAGTATTGATCAGAAGCGATCCCCTTATTGCGCGCGCAAAGCAACACTCCAATAAACTTGGATTCAGAAATCACTGGTACAAATACCGCTGGGCCCAGATCGTCATCCCCTCGCAAAGATGGTATCTTTTTAGGATCTGCTGATAAATTTTCTGTTGAATAAGGTCGGCGCGTTTGCAGAACCAACCCGCTGATGCCTTTTTCTGCGTTGAATATCACACCAACATTGACTGCGAGCGGACCATCACCAAGGGCACAAATAAAGTGCTCTTCATCCGGGTCCAGTAGAATGACAGCATTTGCATCGGAACGTAACACACGTCGCACTTCTGCCAGTACTAAGGGGAGCATCTCATCTGCAGACTGCGCTACACGCAACTGTGACGAGATAGAGAACAACGACTCCAACTCTGCGGTTTTCGTTCGCAACGATGTCTCTGTTTGTTTCCGCTCTGTAATATCAAGCGCTGTAAATGTAACTCCCTTGCTGAGATCGCCAGAATCAAGTGGAACGGAGCTAAGCAAAATATCGCGCATCAAACCGTCCTTTCGAAGCCAACGCGTTTCTACTGTCCCTATCGCCTGCTCGTGAATTTGACGATACTTCTCTGCGCCAACATACTCATAATCCTCCTGAGCCGGGTAGAGCATGCGCGCACTATTCCCAACCAACTCCTCACGGGCATATCCGGTCATCTGGCACAGGGTATCATTAGCTTCCTGAATGACACGGTTGACAACCATGCCTATCCCAATCGGAGCAGCACGAAAAATGCTGTCCAGTTTAACTTCACGCTCACGCACTGTGCGTAAAGATTGATTTAGCAAATTCGAGAAAAACCATTCCAGAAGTGCGACTCCACACAGAGACATAAAGATAAGAATGCCACTTGTCAAAAATACCTCGACATCACGTTCTCCACTACCCCAACCTGCTGCCACGTAGACAACCAGGCATATCACCAGCATGATCCAGCGCGCCCGATTCCCCGAGAGCATACCTGCCAACAGAACAGCAATTGCCAATTGGAGCACAGCGGTCGTAATGGGGCCAACCATGAATATCATATACCCGGAAAACATGAGAAAAACAAACGGAAGCAGGTAACCACTTACATGCCATTGTCTTTTTTGTATCCAGTACCATCCGATAACAATCAATAAATCCATCGACGCCATGATCAGGGTCGTCTCATTGTTTGGTACTCCAATGCCATAATTAATGATCAGGACAATAACAGTCATTATCAACATTCCCGCACTGACCAATGTATAAATAACGCGTGTCAAATATTCTTGCCTTGCAACTCCCTCCTCTTCTACACGCGGGTTTGTCAACTCATGCCATAGTTTTTTCAAAAATACCAATGCGATTCTATCTCCATACAAATTATTTTCCAAACCAAGCAAGAAAATACATCTGGTTTTGCGGATTCAGTATAGCCCGATACCCGGCACTCAAAAATTGACATTTAGTATCAACTCCTGTAAACTTCTTCCATGGACATTGACCTGGATCTCTACCGGCACGAAGTAAGGGTTTCGACAAATCCGTTGGTGCGGCTTTCAGCCATCGACATCTCGCCCGAGAGACCCCAACGGACCTTTGTCTTCCTACATGGCTTCGGGGGATACGCCAGACAGTGGATTTACCAGCTTCGCAAATTTTCACTGGAAAATCGCGTCATTGCACTCGACCTGCGAGGGCACGGCCTCTCAGACAAGGCATCCAACGGCTACGATATGCAGTCCAGCCAAGCCGACATCGAGAAGGCTCTAGAAATTCTTAAAGTCAACACTGCTTTTATACTGGTAGGGCATTCTTTCGGCGGTGCGCTGGCTACCGAGTTCGCCCTCAACCACCCTGAGCGAATTGAAGGATTGATTCTGATGGCAACCGCCGGGGAGTTCAAACTCAACCCGCTCTTCAGGTTTGGGCTCAATCTTCCCATCTGGCTGCTACGTCTGATCGGACCTTTCACGCGGAACTGGCTTTCAGCCCCGCCGCGGGCCCTCAAACCTTTTTATCACGAAAACCTCTCTAAATGGGTCGGCTGGGACAAGCTCCCAGCGCTGCAAGTGCCCACCCTCGTCATCCGCGGCCACCGTGACCTGGTCTTTGAACGACCGATGTTCGAGAAGGTTGCAGGTTCCATTCCAGGAGCTGAAGAAGCCGACATCCGGACTTCGGGGCACCTGGTCATGCTCGAACGTCGCGAAGCAGTCAACCGCGCCATAGAAAGATTTCTGGAAGGCGAGTCCCAACGCTCCTGGCGGGATGATCGGCCTGCATCCGTTAAATCAAGCCGTGAAATTTTGGAGCGGGAACGTCCGTGGCTGGCACATTACGAAGCGGGCGTACCGTATACCATTGGCGTCCCCAACATCCCTGCCCATCACTTATTACGTTCGGCGGTCAGGCGCTTTCCCGGACATACTGCGCTCATCTTCGAAGGCAGTCGCATCTCATACAGGAAGTTGAATCACGAAGCCAACCGCTTTGCCAACGCCCTGCTTGCGCTGGGTTTGGGAAAAGGCGCTCGTGTGGTACTGCTCATGCCCAATATCCCTCAAATGGTAATCGCATTCTTCGGGTCGCTCAAAGCCGGCATGACTACCGTGTTCATTCCACCACTGACCGAACCCGAAGAAATCATTGCTATCCTGAGTAAAGTGGAAGCCAGCGTGCTGGTAACGCTCAAACTCGCTGCTGGATTAGCGCGACAGATACAGGAAAACGTCACTCTTCCGCACATTATCCTGACCGATCCGGGAGAATATCTCTCGCTTCCCAAGAAACTGGTTTCGCGCTGGCGTAATCGCGGGCTCACCGCTCCGGGGGCGATCCACTTCCATCGCTGGTTGGCAGGTCAAAGTCCACGTTCGCCATCGGTAGAGGTCACACCCGAAGATATGGCCGTCATTCAATTTACCGGGGGCACGACCGCGGCTGCCAAAGGCGTCATGTTGTCCCATCGCAACCTGGTTGCCAACGCGCTGCAAACCCGCCATTGGCTGCCGGAAGCGAAGGAAGGCAAAGAGCGCTTTTTATGCGCGCTGCCCTTCTCCCATTCCTACGGCCTGACGACCGCGCTGACTGTGCCCATCACGCTGGGCGCAACGCTGATTTTGAAGGCGCAATTCCAGATCAAGGCCATCCTCCAGTCTATAAAAAAATATCGCCCAACGATCTTTCCCGGCGTACCAAGCATGTACGTTGCCATCAACAATTTTCGCGGCGTGCGCAAATATGGCATTCGCTCGATCAACGCCTGCATCAGCGGATCGGCGCCGCTTCCGGTGGAAGTGCAGGAGGCCTTCGAAAAGCTGACCAAGGGCCGCCTGGTCGAAGGGTACGGCCTGACCGAAGCCTCGCCTGTCACACACGCCAACCCGCTCAATGGTCATCGCAAAGTTGGCAGCATTGGCATCCCGCTGCCCTCCACCGAAGCGGCAGTGGTGGACCTGGTGCGCGGGCGCAAGGAAGTGGAGCCCGGACAGATCGGCGAGCTGGCCATCCGTGGCCCACAGGTGATGATGGGCTACTGGAAGGACGAAAAGGCCACATCCGCCGTGATGACGTCGGATGGCTGGCTGCTGACCGGGGATGTGGCTCAGATGGATTCGGATGGCTATTTCCGTATCATAGCCCGCAAAGCCGATATGTGGTATCCGGCCAAACCGGGTAAGCCCGCTGGGTTGAGACTGTCGAAACCCGCCTTCCCGCGCGATGTGGAAGAAGTCATCTACGAGATTCCCCAGATCAAAGAAGTGGCAGTGGTAGCTGTGGCGGGCAACCCATTTGCCTTTGTGATCGCTGGCAAAGAACGCCCCACACCCGAGGCCGTGATCGCTTATTGCAAACGGCGCCTGCCCCCCTACCTCGTTCCGCGTTTTGTGATCTTTATGGATGATTTCCCGAGAACGTTTATTGGCAAAGTCTTGCGACGGGAGTTAACCAGGCGTTATGAAAGGCATATCCGTGAGCAAGTATAAGGACCGCGGGGATAGCGGTGAAATCAGTATGAATCCCATAGTTAATTTCGTCCGGGCTGGCGATGGTGTACCGGTCATCATGGTGCATGGACTGGCCGCCTCCCTGTATGACTGGGATATACTTTTGCCCGCATTAGCCTCAGCAGGCTATGCAGGCTTTGCGCTCGATCTGCTCGGTCATGGCGATAGTATCAAGCCGCGCCAACTGAGTGCTTACACCAGCGAGACAGTCTACGAACACATGCGCGATTGGATCCATTCGCTCGACCTCGAGCAACCCGCCGTGTTGATCGGCCACTCCCTGGGCGGGTATCTGGCCCTGCAATTCGCACTCCGGGAGCAGGCGCGTGTCCGAGCTCTGGTCCTGGTCAATCCCCTCTACTCGCAGGATCAACTGCCCCCCGCGTTACGTTTTTTCTTGCGCCGCCCGCTGATCAACGTCAATCTGATCGAGCGGACACCGTATTGGCTCTTCCGACTCCTGATCGATGTTTCCAGTCTGCACTTCGGGAACAGCAACGAAAAGACGCATAGCTTGCCAGAAGCAGTGCGCATCCAGACTGCACTGGATTACAAACGGGCCGCGCCTGGCATCTACAACATCCCCCGCACGCTGCGCGACCTGACGCCGGACCTGCCGCATATCTCCCAGCCGACTCTGGTCATCTGGGGCGCTCGCGACCAGACCATCAACCCGAAGACATTTCCCGTCCTGGTCGAAAGGCTGCCCGGCGCGCGTGGAGTAGTCATGCCGATTTGTGGGCATGTTCCCCATCAATGTCACGCGTTCGACTTCAATAAAAAAGTTTTCCGCCTTTTAGATTCCCTGAAAGACTAGAAGTCTATCCCCGCTCTTCACTGTACACCACAATACGGTTTTTCCCCATTTGTTTCGCTCGGTAGAGCGCCTGATCCGCTTTCTGGAGTAGTGTTTCTCCAGATGATCCATGACCTGGAAACACAGCAATCCCTATCGATACACTGATACTGACACTTTCGTTCTTATAAACAATATAATGTTTGGCGATATTCTCTCGCAATTTTTCTGCCCTTTCAAGGGCAATCTCCTCAGCTACATTGCTCAACACAACAACAAACTCATCACCGCCGTAACGGCAGGCGATATCTCCGGCACGAATACTCGATTGAACTACTTCCGCAATGTGTACCAGGAAATCATCCCCAGCCTTATGACCGTATTTATCATTGACATCCTTAAGCCGGTCGCTATCCATCATCAGGATTGCCAGTGACGTCCCAGAACGCCTTGAACGGGCAAATTCCACTTCTAACATTTCTTGAAGGTAACGGCGGTTAAATAAATTTGTCAACGAATCTCGCACAGCCAGTTCTTTTAATTGTTCCTGCAACAATTCTATTCGTTCGATCTGTAACTGCAACAATTGATTGGCGTCCCGCAATTCGACTTCTGTTTTTCTGCGAAATTCGATCTCCTTCTGAGCTTCCTCATAAAGACGTGCGTTTTGCAAGGCTACCGCTGCAAGGTCTCCAAATCGGTCTAAGACCGATACAGCCTCTTCTGAGAAGACAATATCATTGTCGAAACCATGCGCAACCCCAAAAACACCGACAACCTTCTCTTTCAGTTTGAGAGGCATCCCGATTATTGAACGAATAACACCGTAGCTGTAGTCGTTAGTTCTTCCCGGCCACTGATCATAATTATCAACAACTAGAGGTTTCCCGGTCGCCCAAACAGTTCCGGCCACACCTTCGCCCCGCTTAACGCTATACCCAAGCGTATGTTCCAAACCGCCAATCCCGACAACCGGCACAAGTTCGTCCGCCTCCTCGATCAGAAGATCAAGATAACCTTGCGAGGCGCCCAACAATTTGCAGGCTCGCTGGACAATATTCTTTAGAACAACCTCCAAATCCAGGCTGGAGTGCAAATCAAAGGTGGTCTCCTGAAACGCTGTCAGCACCGCATTTTTGTTTCGTAGCGTATCGTTCTGAGTTGACAAATCGAGATCGCGCAAAATCGTAATTCGCCCCAAGAGATTGCCATCCGGGCCTTTGAGGAAAGAAACCTTTAGCTCCGCACAAATTTTCTGCCCATTATCAGGCTGCAAGTTTGTACCTTTCCACCCATCCTGCAGAAACCCATCGACAGCCAGAGAAATAGATCGACGGGATAATACTTCATCCACCAACTTACCCACTGCGTCGGAGTGTTTTATATTAAGCAATTTTTCCCCTGCCTGATTGATCCCTACTATTTTATTCTTGCCATCTACAATTAAGCAGGCGTCAGGGAAATCGATAAGCGGGAGTCCCATATTTACGAAACAATGAGGTAATTATACGATAAACAGAGACCAAATTGCGTTATTATTATGAATTAATTATCTACCACGGTAATTCCCTGTCTTAGCGGGATTGAGGCCCGAATTTTCCCCGTCAAACCAGGAGAGCCATATTTTAAGGTAAAATCACCCATTCGTCCTCTTGAATTGATTATCCAAATGTGCTAAAATTTGGTTCGTGATTGGCCATATGTACGGGGATGTAGAGCTTAAACGCCCATATATGGCGGCAACAAACGTTCTAGTAATGGAGTGACCCACATATGCGGTGTCCTTACTGTCAACACGACAATTCTAAAGTGCTTGATACTACTCACGACAGCCAGGGCGGCATCCGCCGCCGCCGGGAATGCCTGGATTGCGGACAGCGTTTCAGCACCTATGAACGCGCCATTCTGTCCACACCCTTGCTGATCAAACAGGACGGCGCCCGCGAAGAGTTCGACCGCGAGAAACTGGCGCGCGGCGTGCGCATTGCCTGCGCCAAACGCCCCGTTTCCGCAGCAGACATCGAGCGCTTGATTGGCCAGGTGGAAACTTCGCTGCAGAAGATGGGAAAAGCGGAAGTTTCTTCGCGCGTGGTGGGAGACCTGGTCATCAATGGTTTGAAAGAGTTGGACCAGATTGCTTATATCCGCTACGCCATTGTCTACCTAAGACTGGATGATTTACACTCTCTGCGTAATGAAATCGATCGCCTGCTAGAAAGCTAAGTTGCCCGGCAAATCCCCCCCTTCTAGAGGAGGGTGTGTTTGCCGATTTTTTGTCTGTGTAGCCAAATTTAGTTAAGTTAGAGGAGAAAATGCAATGGTAACCAAAGCCGCTGTACCAGATAAAAGCTTATTACCCACCCCACCCCTGCCAAAGAAACTCCCAAAAATCGAACTAACCGAGAATGCCCGCCAGGTGCTGATGCGTCGTTACGTTCGTCGCGGCGATGACGGCCAGCCGGTCGAGAGTGTAGAGGAGATGTTCTGGCGGGTAGCCTACCATATCGCCAAGGTCGAAGAGACCTGGGGCGGGGATGTGATGGATCGTGCGGTTGAGTTTTACCATTTATTGACCAGCAAGAAATTCTTCCCGAATTCTCCTACCTTTACAGGGGCGGGTACGCCGTTAGGCCAACTGGCGGCCTGCTTCGTGCTGCCCATTACCGATGACATGGGGCGCGATGGCGCGGGCATCTTCCAAACGCTGCGCGACGCCGCATTGATCCAGCAGACCGGCGGCGGGAATGGTTTCTCGTTCTCGCGGCTGCGACCGGCTGGCGCGCTGGTCAAATCCTCGGCTGGACAGGCCACGGGACCGGTCGGCTTCCTGCGCGTGTACGACCACGCCTTCGGCGAGATCGCGCAAGGTGGAACAAGGCGCGGGGCAAATATGGCTGTCTTGCGGGTGGACCATCCCGATGTAGAAGAGTTCATCACCTGCAAAACGAACGAAAATCACATCACTAACTTCAACATCTCAGTCGGCATCACAGACGCCTTCATGCAGGCCGTCAAAGAGGATGCCGAATGGGAGCTGCGCTTCCCAGACGTAAACGACCCCAGCTACCGCGAGTACGGTAAAGGGACGCTGGAACAGGCTGAAGCCGCAGGCGTGCCCATCCGCTCATACGGCAAAGTGAAGGCGCGTGACCTGTTCCAGAAGATCGTCGCGCAGGCACATCACAACGGCGAGCCGGGCGTGCTATTCCTGGACGCCGCCAACCGCGAGAACCCCGTTCCACATTTGTACCCATTGGAGGCAACAAATCCGTGTGGTGAACAATGGTTAGGGCCATACGAGAACTGCTGCCTGGGCTCGGTCAACCTGAACGAGCACTGCGGGCCAGATGGAAGCGTCGATTGGGAAGGATTGCGCCAGTCGGTGGTGACGGCCACACGCTTCCTGGATGACGTGGTGGAGGCCAATGCCTATGTCCCGGCAGTGACACAGTTGAAAGAAGCAGCCATGCGCGCACGCCGCATCGGACTGGGGATCATGGGATTGGGTGACCTGATGTACCACGTAGGTGTGCGCTACGGCTCTGAAAAGGGACAGGAGTTCGGTGCGCAGGTGATGGAGTTCGTGCGCTATCACGCCATGCAGACCAGCATCGACCTGGCGGTCGAGCGCGGACCATTCCCGGCCATCCAGGGCAGTCTCTACGACATGGACGATATGACCTGGCAGCCGCCCAAAGCGCTGAGTCCCACCCAGCATGACTGGGGCAGGCCGGAAGTCCAGTGGGAGGCGATAGAGGAAGGTATCCGTAAGCACGGCATCCGCAACG
>JAFGKO010000253.1 GCA_016928525.1 Anaerolineales bacterium
AAAAAGGATTGAATAATAGTTGAGACTTCAAGTGGTCTTTCCAGTGGCAAAAGATGGGTGGATCGTTCCAGCGCTTCGACTTTTACTCGAGGCTGCTTCCGTTTTACGAGCTTTCCGGTGCGTTCCCAGAAAGTATTCGTTTCCACGCCACGGATGATGAGCAATGGCACTTGGAGCTTTGGCAGCCCACGCCAGATGTCCATATCGCGCCAGACAGCAGTAATATAGAGACGAGTCTCCCATTCGGCGCTATAGCATAGTTGATAAGAGCCTTTATCAGTTTTACAGGTAATGCCCTCTACATAAGCCTGCAGTGCTTCGTCATCCATATACCTGAAGATAGACTTGCGGCGGAAGCCTTTGAACAATCTGTCCAGATCATCGAACTCCTGACGGCGCTTCTTTGCGGTAGTTATAATTGGATGCAGGCGATAACCCAGTCTGCTTTTGTAAAGCAAGCTCCATAGTGGAGAGTAATAAGGTGGAAAAAGCACCGGATCAAGCAATACAATGGCTTTGAACCATTTCGGTTCGCGCAGGGCGGCTCGCAATAGGGTGGTCCCTCCCATCGAATGCCCGACGCAGGCTATCGGTCGGGTTTGATGAGTCTCGAGGAAATGCAGAAAGTCGTCGGCCAGCGGAAGCCAATCTTCGATATCCTCCGGTCTGCTTTCGGTCCATAGGGGTCGCTGCAACATGGCGGTGACGTGATACTGTTCGGCCAGGCGTAAAAGCAACGGGCGGTAGCATTCCGGCGGGTAACCATTGGCGTGCAGGAAAACCAGTTCCTCACCAGCGCCGCTGAAGTCAATGAATGGAATAGTCATAGCGCTTACCATGAAGACTCAAAGGCATAAACCTTTTTATTGGTGGCTCCGTGACTTTGTGTCTCTGTGGTTAGTATTCTCCGTAATTAATTGCTTCACTCATCCTGGGTTTGACTTCCAGACGTTTGTGCACCTCCGCACCAAGCTTCTGCCAATATTCACTGCAATCCTTCACGCCATACACCCACTCGTCCAGCCAGACCTTGACCGTTTCTTCCGAAGAGCTGATTTCATCCCATTTCAAGTAGAACTCGTTGTCGCGGTCGTAATACCCCTGTGCATAGGACGGGTGGCAGGCATACGGCACATGACAGACCGCGTGCACGATGATGCCGGGGATCATGGTGCGGTTGGGATCGGAGCGGATGACCGCTTCGTCCACGATCTCTTCGGTGGTCAGGATGACCTTCTTCGCAGCAAAAGCGGCTTCCTTCTGCTCGCCGATAATGCCCCATAGATGCGCGTTACCGTTCACGTCTGCTCGCTGTACATGGACGATGGCCACATCTGGGTTGAGCGCCGGGACGACGATCACGTCCTTGCCGCCATACGGATCAGGGATGCGCTTGATAAATGGGTTGGCCTTTTCCAGGTCCTGCACGCCGACCTGGTTCATCGGCAGGAAGGGCAGGCCGGACGCGCCCGCCTGCAAGCGCGTGATCATACCGAAATGGGAATACTCTTCCCATTCCAGTTCGCCGCGTTCGACCGCACCACGCACGAGACGCAGCGACCCGACGCCGGGATTGCCCATATAGGACCAGATCACTTTGCGGGCGCAGCCTGCCGCCACCATCTGGTCGTAGATCAGGTCAGGTGTGGCGCGGGCAAGCACCAGGTCCCGTTTGTGCTGGCGGATGATCTCGTGCCCGGCGGCGAAGGGGATCAAGTGTGTGAATCCCGCCGCGTAAACGGTGTCGCCGTCCTGTATGTATTTGGATATTGCTTCCGAGAGAGAGTTGAGTTTAGTCATTATTTTTTCTTTGCCTTCTTTGCTCTTTCTTCTTTACGTTTTTTTGCGTCATCACGCAATTTTCGAATCGTGCCAAAACGACCGGCAGGAGGTGGGGGGGCGGCGCGGCGACGAAAGATGAAACCGATCCCCATGAGCACCATCCCCACAAACAGCCAGTCGAAGTCGGGCCGATCGGCGAAATCGGATGCCAGGAAAAAGATGAGCGAAAAAATCCCCAGGATGATAAAGAACGTTCCCACGCGAGGCACAAATTCATGTTGTGGTGTCGGTCCTTCTTCGCCCATTACACGGCCTTTCTGGCCGAAAAGAACGTGCGCCGGAAGGGATAGAAGACCGGTTCGCCCGGCATGGCAAGGCGCAATTCCTGCCGAATAGTATTTACGAAATCATCTTTCAAGCTATTTAGACGCTCGAAATAGGGGACGAGCGCCGTGCCGGAAATCCACTCCACGATGGCATCCGCATTTTCCAGGACGTGCGGATAGACTTTCTCGACGACGACGATCTCCTGCGCCTCTGCCTGGAATAACAGTTCTGCGTACGCTTCGATGGGCAGGACTGGTGACTGGCGCGTCCAGCCGCCCAACGCGCTGACGAAGGGTTCCCTCCCGGCGACCTCGAGGATGGCCAGGTGCGTCCTCGAGTTGTGATTGGACGGTACCTGCACGGCGATTTGCCCTCCCGGGGCTAAACGGCTGAAAAGATACGGGATAAGCTCTTCATGATTTTCAGACCATTGCAAGGCTGCATTCGAAAAGATCAAATCCCAATTGCCCTCCAGTTCAGCCTGATTCCCTGCTTCAAACCGCAGACCGGGATGAGCATATTCCTTTGTATGTTCCAGCATTTGCGGGGATGAATCCAATCCCAACAAGTCGCTGTCCGGCAGGGAGTCAGCCAGTCGTCGGGTCAGTTCGCCGGTGCCGCAGCCCAGGTCCACCACACGCAGACCAGGGCGGACGTTTACCAATTCGAGCAAGTCATCGAAGGGGGCGCTGCGTTGTGTTTGGAATTGATGATATTTATCGGGGTTCCAAGGCATGAATCTATTTTACCCTTAGCTCTCCTGTACCACCAAGGCACAAAGACACGAAGTCACAAAATTTTTAATCCCTGTGTCTTTGGGTTTTGGTGTCTTCGTGGTAAGAAAAATTCCCCCTCCCGAACTCGGAAGGGGGCCTGCTCAAGTGGATTCTATTTGATCAAAGTCTGGATCTGCTCGTGCATGTACAACTGTACGTAATACAGGCCGCCGCCGTTCTTGCCGCTGGCGCCGGAGCCTTTCCAGCCGCCGAAAGGTTGGAAGCCAGGCCACGCGCCAGTGGTCGCGCCCTGCGGGCGGTTGGCATAGGTCACACCAGCTTCGATGTTATCGAAGAACCACCCCACTTCTTCGCCGGAGCCGTAGAACCCGGCTGTCAGGCCATAGTTGACGCTGTTGGCGATTTTCATGGCCTCATCCAGGTTGCCCACTTTGCCGATGCTGGTGATGGGCAGGAACATCTCGTACTGCCACAGACGGTGCTCGAAGGGCAGGTCGGTAACAAAGGTCGGTTCACAGTAGTAACCTTTGTCGAACATGTCGCCGGTCTTGACCTTACCGCCGGTCAGGAATTTGCCGCCGGCCTGGCTGATCTCTTCGGTGAAATTCTTGAAATCGTTGTAAGAGGACTGGTTGATGACCGGCCCAAGATAGACGTTCTTGTCGGTAGGATCGCCGATGACCAGTTTGTCGGTCATTTCCTTCAAGCGGCTAACCAATTCGTCATAAACTGGCTCCTCGACGATCACGCGCGAGGCCGCGGAGCATTTCTGCCCTTGTAAGCCAAAAGCCGAGCGGACGATGCCGACCGCGGCGCGTTCCAGGTCTGCGTTGCGCGAGACAATGGCCGGGTTCTTGCCGCCCAGTTCCAGAATGACCGGGCGCACGTATTTTCCGTTAGCAAAGCTGCGGTACAGTTTCATGCCAACATCAAACGAGCCTGTGAAGGTCGCGCCATCCACTTCGGGGCTGTCGACCAGCGCCTGCCCGAGTGTGGAGCCAGGACCGGTGACGAAGTTGACCACGCCCTCCGGGAAGCCGGCATCGCGCAGGCACTCGGCGTACAGGCGCACGATCCAGGCCGTATCGGTGGCGGGCTTGATGACCACGGTATTGCCTGCCGACAGGGCTGCGCCAGTCGGGCCGCCGGTCAGCGCGAAGGGGAAGTTGAACGGGGAAACCACCAGCCATACACCGTAGGGCTTCAAGACCGAGACGTTCCTGGCCTCGTAACCAACCAACGGATCCTTGCCCATTTCTTTGATGAAACCCTCGTTCTGTTCTACCATCAGCGCGGAGTAGTACATCAGGTCGGCGGTTTCCTGCACATCGCCGAGCGACTCCATGCGGTTCTTGCCCACTTCGAGCGCCATGGCAGCGCCCAGGTCGAAGATGCGTTCTTCGATAAGGGAAGCAGCCTTGCGGACCAGTTTGACGCGTTCCTGCCAGGGGGTGCGAGCCCAGCCGGGCGCAGCTGCTCGGGCAGCCGCTATCGCTTGCTGCGCATGTTTGGCGTCCCCTTTTTGCATGACCGCCAGCATCCAGTCTGTATTAACAGGTGAATAGTCATCGAATTTTGCGTCGGCGAATACGTCTTTGCCGTTAATGATCATGCCATATTCTTTGCCCAGGTTCTTCTTGAGCGTTTCCACGGCCTTGTCGAAGCCGGTGTGCAGCTCGTCTGGGGGATTGAACATGGTTGCATAGGTCAGTTTGAAGTCAGCCATCAAAGCCTCCTGAAATTGTTGGGAAATTATTGAGACAAAGTAAGTATAGCGCAGGAAATCACAAAGGTCAAAGAAGGCTGTCTCGATTTGAGGTGATGTTACTCCTCGGTGACGTAATAAAACCTTAATATGTTTGGTCTATAAGATTCAGTAGAATAGGCTTTATCGGTAACAGCGAAAACGTCCCGAAGGTTGTTGCCAGACACTTAATGGCTTGCAAAAAACCTTCGGAAAGGTGCTTGCATGAATAATTTTAATAGAGGTACTTACAGAAAAGGAGAGAGAGATGAGACCCCGTTCGATCTTGACGATCAGCTTGCTGGTCGTTATTACCCTGGCTGCCTGTGCCCCAACCGTGGCGCCCGCCCCCGTACAGCCCGCCGCGCCTGTGACCGTCCCCCCTGTCGAGCCCTCACTGCTTCCCACTGTGACCCTGCCCGCAGTGGCAGCGACTGAAGCGCCGCCCACAGAAGCGCTTGGCGAGGTTTCACAGCCCGTAGCGACTTCACGCGGACCCAGCCTGCATGCCACCAACCCGGCGGATGTCAGCCTGGCTTCCGGGGAACTGCAACTGGTGGAGTTCTTCCGCTATACCTGAAGCACCTGCCGCTCGATGGCGCCCATGGTTCATGGGTTGGAAGCGCAGTATTTTGGCAAGATCAGGTTCACCTACCTGGATGCGGATGACGCCAACACGCGCGAATTCCAGCGTGCGCTGGGTTTCGGTTACCAGCCGGAATTCTATCTCCTGGATGGACAGGGCAACCTGCTGCAAAAGTGGGTGGGATTCGTCTCTCAGGAGCAGTTCGAAGCGGTGTTTGCGCAATATGTGCAATGAATCGTATGATACGAACCGGGCAGCCTCCGTCACAATGACGGAGGCTGCTTTTTAATGAATAACTCCTTCCCCTGCGTTATAGGCAATATAAGGCCTACCCTTTTATCAAACACTTTTGATAGGCACTTTGTGGCATCTGACAGTTCAGCAAACTTTGCCATTCACTCGCAATTGTTCGTCCCCAGTCCAGGAGGTGTAAAGTTCAATAGGCCGGGTCAATCCGCTATTGGCGAAGTCGAACTCTCTCGAAGACATAGTAGCTTTCGTTCTCAATATATTCGACTCCGCTGGTTGTTTGCCGGAGATATTGTTTGGACTGGCTCCCCTGGCTCTTGATTTTTAAAGGTTTGCTCGAATTGGCATGTGTTAGTCGATATTTCTCCCGGTGCTTTTGGATGACAGCAATCAAGGCAAGCTCGCTATCTTGTGAGGCTTCGACGGCATCGTTTTGGTGGTTGTTTGTCACAATTAAACCGCCCATCTTCAGATACGGCTTGCACGCCAGCGAAACGCCGCCGGTAAAAAGTGCGAGGACGAGGTCGAATTGGTTCTCCAATACTGGTAGTAGTTTGGTGAAGTCTTGAGAGACGAATTGAATGTAAGGCGTACGTCGATACTTCCGGCATCGTTTGATCAAATCGAGGATGATTTTGCGATGGGAAAAGAAATCTGCGGCTTCCGGGTTCTTATCAATGAAAATGACATGCGGGAAGAAGAAGGCGGGCGTGATGTGAATTGAACACCCCGGATAAAGAACCTCTGTGGGATGATATTGCTCCTGAATGAGTTCGAAAAGGTCGCCGCGCTCGAAACGAAGGTCCGCATATAATTTTCTATATCTATCGACCGTGGCTTTGCTATGATTCAAAACCAGCTCCTGGGTTTCTCGTATTGCATCGTTGTGTTTCCGGCATTGCTTCGATTACTCACAACTGCTCGTCCCCGGTTCGGGTGTACCAAATGGGGATGAAGCAGGCCAGGTGCCTGCATTGAATTGCGCGACGTAATCGCGCAACACGGCGAAGTTGCTGTCCCAGATGAAGACATCCTGTTTTGCGATCGGGTCATAAACCGTTCCGGGTTTGAAAAGCTCACGCGGGAAAGAGACAAAGACGATATTGCTGCGCGGCATGCTAGTCCCCAGACAGGCCAACTGGCTGATCTGTTCGGGGGTCAGGTCGGTCTGGATGTTATCCAAAAAGGAGGAAATGATGGCTGGCATCTTCAATAGCGTCTCGGGCTTTTCTATCTCTTCCTGCAAGGCGCACATGACCAGGTTCTGGTGGCTGGCGCGCGAGAAGACGCTCACGTTACGGATGCGCCCCAGCGTCAGCGCTTGCTCGCCGGTCAGGTGCTGTGGGCCGGCGGGGAAAACCAAGCGTGCGCTCCTGTCCGAGGCTGTGCGCCCATCGATCCCTTCGAGAAGCGTGATGTCCAGTCCGCCCAGCGCATCGACCACATCCACGAAGACGTTCATGTTGACGGCCACGTAATGGTCCGCTTTCAGGCCGAAGTTCAGGTCGAGCGAGCGTGCCAGTAGGCCGGGTCCCTGGCTGGGATGATCCCAGAAGTGCAAGCCGGGATTGCCATAAGTGTAGGCGGTATTGAGCTTTTGGCGATCGGTTCCCAGGTCGTCTTTGACTTCGGGAATCTTGACCCACAGGTCGCGCGGGAATTCCAGCACAGTGATCCGTTGCGCCCTGAAATCCACACGCGCGACGCGGATCATGTCTGCCCGCCCGTAGCGGTAGTCGTCGGCCCGCGCGTCGGAGCCGATGGCGAGAATGGTCATGGTCGGCAGGTCCGCGCAGGACAGGAAGGGAGAGGCCGGGGTTTCGGTTGCGAAACTTAACGTGGGAGCAGGTGTCAGGATTGGCTGCGAAGCGCTGGGCGAAGCCGTCCACGTGGCGGGGAGGTGCCAGGCCGTCGGCTGAGCGAGTGCGGGACCTAAGGGCCGTTGTGTCCAACCCAGATAGGCCTGCGCGGCTAAATAGACGACTGAAATGGATAACAGGCACGCCAGCGTGGATAAAATGCCCAGAACGATTTTTTGGGACTTTGCCATTGTTGCCATTATACATCCCAGACTTAATTCTCCAAAACGTGTTTTGTCTCGTATGGAGTGCGGGCTACGCCTGCAATCTTTGCTATAATCCCGTCAACATTTGTCTGCGTACAGGCTTCCGCCCTCGTTCCTGCCGAGAAAGAAATAGTCATTTTAAAATGCCATTGCGAGCGACCCTGAGCTTGTCGAAGGGGAGCGCGGCAATCTCCTGGCTCAGGCAAACTTTTTGTTGTTAGTTACATGAGACTGCCACGTCGCCCTTTGGCTGCGGGCTGTACCCTCCGCTCTGGGCTCCTGCAGCGACACGTTAAGGAGTTTCTAATGACAGTACTATCCATCACCACCGACTTTGGCCTCACCAACGGCTTTGTAGGCGTCATGAAAGGCGTGATCTATGGCATCGCTCCAGACGTGAAAATCGTCGACATCAGCCACCTGATCTCGGCGCAAAACGTGCCGGAAGGCGCGTACGCCATGTGGCGGGCGGTGCCATTCTTCCCGTCCGGCTCCGTGCATATTGGCGTGGTCGATCCCGGCGTGGGTACGGAACGCCGACCGATCGGCGCGCGCCTGGGGGACCAATATTTCATCGCGCCCGATAATGGGTTGTTGACTCCCTTGATTTTGGATGCCAAGCGCAACGGCGAAGCGGTGGAATTCGTTCATCTGGATAACACTAAGTACTGGCTGCCGAAAGTCAGCAACACCTTCCACGGGCGGGACATCTTTGCCCCGACCGGCGCGCATCTGGCAGCGGGTGTTTCACTAAGAGAGTTGGGCACACCGATCACAGACCCGGTCCGGCTGGACATGCCTCGCCCGGAAAAGACGGAAAACGGCTGGCTGGCGCACGTCACCATCATCGACATCTTTGGGAATCTGACCACCGACCTGCCTGCTGAGGCGCTTGCGTTGTCCCCGCAGGGGGAGGGGCGGCGCGACGTGCTGATCCGCATCCGCGACCATGAAATCGACGGCATCGTCGAGTCCTATGGGCATCGCCAGGCCGGCGATCTGGTCGCTGTAGTGGACAGCGAATACTATATCGAAATCGCCGTGGTCAATGGCAGCGCCGCCAGGATTCTTGGTGCACAGGTCGGCGATGTGGTCGAAGTTATCTATCGAGATTGAGCTATAATAGACACATGTTTTTTGGGAATTCTGTTGCTCTGTACGTCGACGTTGTGGCCGCAAAGCGGTTGAACATAATATCCTCAAAGACCCTGAAGGATTTCAAGACCTTTGGGGTCTTTGTTTTGGTGGTGTAATGACTGAAGCCCCTTTGGTTGTCGAGAATCTTTCCTTCCAATATCGCACTCGTCCCGAACTGGCGATCCAGAATATTTCCTTTGAACTCAAGCCGGGAGAGATGTTGTTGATCGCCGGTTCCAGCGGCTGCGGAAAAACCACGCTGGCACGCTGCATCAACGGTCTCATACCCAGGAGCTATGGCGGCAAACGGGAGGGTCGGGTGCTCTTACACGGTAAAGACGTGGCCGAGATCCCGCTGGCGGAAGTGGCACAGATTGTCGGCACGCTGCTGCAGGACCCGGAGCGCCAGATCGTGGCCAGCAACGTTTATAACGAGATTGCCTTTGGCCCCGAAAATTTGGGGCTTCCGCGAGACGAAATCGTAGGGCGTGTTGAACTTGCCATGCAGCGCCTGGGATTGGAATACCTGCGTGAGCGTGACACGTTCAATCTTTCCGGCGGCGAGAAGCAGAAAGTTGCCCTGGCAGGGGTCTTGGCTATGAACCCCTCCATCCTGTTATTGGATGAGCCGCTTGCTTCTCTTGATCCCGCTTCTGCTTACGAAGCCCTGGACATTTTTCGCAGCCTGGCGGACGAGGGCAAGACTGTCGTGTTGATCGAGCATCGCGTGGAAGATGCCATTGCCGCCCGCCCTGACCGCATGATGTACATGGAAGATGGCTATGTCAAATATCTGGGGCCGATCGAGAGCCTGCCCGCTGAGATCGACCACAAGCAGGTCAAGTTGCCGGCACAGTGGGTGGTGGAGCGCGTCAAGGAGCAGAAAGAGGTCCTTGAAACAGTCAGCAGGCCGGAGCCACGGGAACGAGGCGAGGTGTTGGTCTCGTTCGAAAATGTCTCTTTCCGTTACAGTGATGAAACGCCCTTCGTTTTGAAAAACGTCAATCTGGAGATCCGCCATGGCGACCTGATCGCGGTGCTGGGGCCAAATGGCGTTGGTAAGTCCACCTTGATCAAGCATGCCATTGGCCTGCTCAAGCCCACCGAGGGGACTGTGCTGGTGGAAGGCCAGGATACGCGCAAGATGAGTGTGGCGCAGATTGCGCGCGTGCTTGGATTTGTCTTCCAAAGCCCAACTCACATGCTCTACGCGCCAACGGTGCGCGAGGAGCTGGAGTTTGGCCCCAAGAACCTGGAATTCGAGGAGGAAGATATTGCCAATGCTGTGGCCGAAAGCATCACCACCCTGAACCTGAACGGTTTGGAGGAATACCCACCTTTAGGCCTTTCCTTTGGGCAACAAAAGCGCACCACAATTGCGGCGGTGCTGGCCATGCATTCCAAGATAATGGTCATGGATGAGCCCACCGCCGGGCAGGACTATGCCAACTACACCCGTTTCATGGATGTCATGTGTCACCCGGTCGATGGGGCGCAATCGATCCTTTCAGCCAATTTTGCGGCCACGCTGTTCATCACGCACGACCTGGACCTGGCCGTGACCTACGCCAATCGCATCCTGCTGGTTGGTAACGGGACGGTTGTGGCGGATGGGCCGCCCGAAGAAGTCTTGCAGGACTTTGATCTGCTGAACCGTTACCGAGTCCGGCCGACCTCGCTTCTAAACCTGAACTTGAGCCTGCTTCCGAAGACCGGAGGCTTTTTACCGGCTGAGGCCTTGGCGGCTTATGCGTAGAATGATTTTCCCTGTAACGGATACCCCCATACAGGGTTATCAGAGATAGGGTCAGCATCGTTTTCAAACCATATTAATTTAAGGAGAGAGATCATGGATAACAAAAAAACATGGGCGTTTGGCACCCGCGAAGTCGTATACGGCGCCATCGGCGCGGCGTTGTACGGTGTATTTTCCTGGGCCACCAATATTTTCCCGCTGCCCGCTGCCGGAAACATTACCTTCCGCCCGGCGGTTGCAGTGCTGATTTTCTTCGGCGTCGCTTATGGTCCCTGGGTTGGCCTGCTGGCTGGCTTCATCGGCAACACGCTGGGTGACGCTCTTTCTGGTTGGGGTTTCTACTGGAACTGGAGCCTGGGCAACGGTTTGATGGGTCTGGTGGCCGGTCTGGCCATGCCAATGATCAAGGATTTCCGCGCCCGCGCTGACATTATCAAGGGTGTCGGTTGGGGCATTCTGGGTATCATTGTCGGCATGCTGTTTGCCTCGTTAACCGAAATGTTCGTTGGCGGCATCGACCTGAACACAGCGCTGGTCGGTTACTTTACGCCGGCTGTTATCGGCAACACCATCGTAACGATCATTTTGTTGCCCATCTTGATGGTGGCCTTTGCAGCCGTCGCTGCGCGCAGGGGGCGGTAACTAGCTTATGCTGGCGACCTGGCGGTATCGTCCACGCGATACTTTCATTCAGAGGCTGGATCCGCGCACCCGCTTGATTTTCCTGTTCAGTGTGATCTTTGGCCTGACCATCCCCGAAATCTGGGATTATCGCATCATTGTGCCTCTGTTTGCGCTTTCGCTGACCCTGTATTTTCTGGCGCGAATCGAATGGAAGGATGTGAGAAGGGCCTGGATCTTCATCATCGTGCTGGTTGTGTTTATCGTCGGGCTGAACGGTTTGCTTTCCGGGCGTGGCGGTCCATCCTCTGTTGTCCAGGTCGAATCGCCGACTCTGTTTTCCATTCCATTCTATATTCCCGGCACGCAATGGGGGTTTAGCGTGCCGATCACAATCAATAAGCTCTGGTTTGCCCTCGTGCAAATGACCCGTATGCTCACCATGGCCATCCTGGCTATCCCGATCCCCTACACGATGGATCCCAACATCTACGGCGTTGCATTTCGTCGGATGGGCGCCTCGGACAAATTCTCGTTTTCGATGGATCTGGCCTTCCGTTTCCTGCCGACCTTCGCGCGTGATTTCTCAACGACCGTCGATGCCCAGCGCGCGCGCGGTTATGAGATGGAAGCGCTGAAAGGCGGCCTCGTTGCCAAGTTGCGGCGGCTGGCGCCCTTGATCATCCCGGTCACCATGCAGGCGACGGTCACAGGCGAGGATGTGATCGACGCCATGGACTTACGCGCCTTCGATACCAACAAGCGCACATGGATTAAAGAGTTGCATTACGCTCCGCGCGATTACTTCATGCTCGGCTTGGGTGCATCGATTTTTGTCGCTTGTTGTTTACTGAAATGGGTTTTTGGCATCGGGGAGTTCTTCGTCCCAGACTTTTTCTTTGCGTTCCTTGGATATTGAAAAAACTGCTAGACAAAAGCAGCCGCCTGAAATTGGGCGGCTGCTTTTGTGATACAGGTACGTCAATTCGTGCTATTCCTCTAATGTACTTATGTCGCCTTCAGGCAAACCCTGGGCGCGGGCTTTTAATACGCGGCGCATGATCTTGCCGGAGCGCGTCTTGGGAAGTTTATCCACGAATTTGATCTCCTCCGGTTTTGCGATGGGACTCATATGGGTGGAAACATGCTGGCGTAATTCTTCAGCTAATTCAGGTGAGCCGGTCCTGCCGGCTTTCAGCAGAACGAAGCAATGAATGGCCTGCCCTTTGACTTCATGCGGCAGACCAATCGCGGCGGCCTCCGCAACTGCTTCGTGGCTGACCAGGGCTGATTCGATCTCTGCCGTACCCAGACGATGCCCGCTGACTTTGATGACATCGTCTACGCGACCAATGATCCAGAAGTAACCGTCCTTGTCACGCTTGGCTGAGTCGCCGGTCATGTATTTGCCGGGGTACTTGCTCCAGTATTGGTTGACATAACGCTCGTCGTCGCCGTAAACTGTGCGCAGCATGGATGGCCAGGGGTTTTTCAAGACCAGGTAGCCTTCCTCGCCATCCGGGACGGGGTTGCCGTTTTCATCCAGGATTTCGGCTTCCTGCCCGAAGAAGGGGCGCGTTCCAGAGCCAGGTTTGAGCGGCACTACCGGCGTGGGCGTGATCATGAACATGCCGGTTTCGGTCTGCCACCAGGTGTCCATGATGGGCGCTTTGCCCTTGCCAATCACGTCGTAATACCATTTCCAGGCTTCAGGGTTGATCGGTTCTCCCACGGAGCCGAGCAGGCGCAGGGACGAAAGATCGTGCTTGTTCGGCCAGGCCGCGCCGAAACGCATCAGTCCACGGATAGCGGTTGGCGCGGTGTACAGGACGGTAATCCCGTAGCGCTCCACCATCTGCCACCAGCGGTTCGGGTACGGATAGGTTGGCCCGCCTTCGAACATGAACGAAGTTGCCCCCAGGATCAACGGTCCGTAGATGATATATGAATGTCCGGTGACCCAACCGGGGTCGGCAGCGCACCACCAGCGATCGTCATCTTTCAGGTCGAAGACATATTTGAGCGTGGTGTAGGTGCCGACCATGTACCCGCCATGCGTATGCAGGATGGCCTTGGGTTTGCCGGTCGAGCCGGATGTGTACAGGATATAGAGCGGATCTTCCGCATCCAGTTTTTCTGTTTCGCACTTCCCATTGGCGATGGGCAGCGCCAACATGTCGTGATACCAGTGATCCCGGCTGGCTTCCATCGGGACCTCGTGGGCTGTGCGCCGGACCACGATCACGTTCTCCACCGACGGGCAAGTCTTGATGGCATCATCCACAGTGCGTTTGAGTTCGAATATTTTACCGTTGATCCAACTGCCATCCGCGGTGATGACCAGTTTCGAGTCGCTGTCGTCGATGCGGCCTTTGAGCGCGTCTACCGAGAACCCGGCGAACACCACCGAGTGGATCGCGCCGATCTTGGCGCAGGCCAGCATGGCGAAGACGATCTCCGGGATGCGCGGCAGGTAAATCGTGACGCGGTCCCCTTTGGTCACGCCCATGGCTTTGATAATGTTAGCGAAGCGATTGACTTCACGGTTGAGCGAATAATAAGAGAAAGTGCGTTCTTCCTTGCCGTCTTCACTGACCCAGATGAGCGCCAGTTTGTTCTTGCGCCAGGTCCTTACGTGGCGGTCGAGGCAGTTGTGAACGATGTTGGTTTTTCCTCCCGTGAACCACTTGAAGAAGGGCTTGTTCGAGTCATCGAGCACATTGTCCCACTTCTCGAACCATTCCAGTTCCTCGGCGCGCTCGGCCCAGAAGCCCGCCAGGTCTTTCAGGGCGAATTTTGCCATTTCGTTCCAATCCGGGACATTGGCTTGCGCGATGACTTCATCTGAGGGATAGAAAACATCCCCCTCCATTTTAGGCTTGGCATTTGACACGGTTTCCTCCATTGGCGATAGGTTTTGTCTAATATACTGCAATTTTTAGCTGGACACAATAAATTAACCATTAAAACCCACAACCGGGCGAGAGTTGCCCGGCTGGTGTCTAAGTTGGAATGTTTTTGATTAAGGAGTTACCAGGTCTAATGCCGGAAATGGACAAAGATACGCCCGAAGTTCTTATCATCCTTTTCCACCCGGTGATACAACGCTTTGATATGCGACTGGTTGAGAAAACGTAAGACGCGCTTTTTTAACTGCCCACTGCCCTTGCCGGGGATGATCTCTACCAGGCTGATGCGTTTGTCGAGGGCCTCCTGGATAATATTGTTCAGCGCTGTCTCGATTTTTTCTCCGCGGTTGTAAATATCATGCAGGTCCAGTTTTAGCTTTGCCACAAATTACTCCGACGAAGAAGTTGTTTATTTTAAAATATCTGCCACCGCACCTGCCGTCAACGCTGTGGCGAGGGGCGCCTGGGGAATATTCATATCCGGCCTCCCGATGCAAATCCGCGATCAGCCTCTGTCCCCTATCATTGAAATGGATGCCATCGCTTTGGTAGATTCCTTTCATTCTCTCATCCCCACCTGGCCCATTCAAGATTTGGTATGTATACACCACCCTGATATCACGTTGATTGGCTGCTGCGACCAGGTGATCTCTCCAGACCTCGAAGCACGACTCTTGTAACGTCTCAAACCAGCCATGCTGTTTCCATGTAATGAGAAAAATGGGTGGGATGCCAGTATCCGCTATTCGGATTAATGTGTCTTGAGGGTTGGCAAGGTTGAGGATCTCATCGAGGATGGCGTCGATATTTCCGTTGAGCATTGTAACTGATTCGAGCATGCAGTCGAGATTTTTCTCGCCTCCGCATGTCCCCACATAAAATTGCGCCAGCGATTCCCTGAAGTCGTTCCAGCCAATCCAGATCGTTATCACCTCAGCATTTCGAAGTGCTTCCCGCAGTTCCTTATCGCTGCGCACCTGGCTCAGCAATTCTGACGAAGTCAAACCGGTCTGCGCGTAGTTGTGGAGCTCGACCTGGACTCCCAAATCCTCCTCTATGTGCTCGGCGTAATAATCTACATAGGAAGATACTGCGCCATACCCGGCCGGATAGGAATCGCCCAGAGCTACATAATCCCACGTTTTGTCCATGCACCCTGCACAGAGAAAAATCATTGCAAACAGGATAGGAATGAGTAATAGCTTGGAAAGACCGATATCCTTGTGCAACACGCTTATCCGGATGAAGGTCAGGTTCCTATTCGAAATCTCCATCATTGCGTCTGCCATCAACATTGCTGCATGGGGTAGGGCGTCCAGATGGTGCATGGCACCGTTAAATTAGCCCAGCCCCATCACCGATAACGGCCAGACGCAGCCTGCGGCCTAAGGTTGCGATAATGGGATTTAGGTCCATATTATTCCTCCTGGGCCAGGTATGCTCGAATGGTTTCTACAACGATGCGATGGTCATCTTCCTGCGCCAGGCCGGAGACCGTGACCGTGCCAACCATGCCCGTCCCTTTGATGATGACCGGGAAGCAACCGCCGTGCGGCGCATATTCACTTTCGGGAACCAGAAAGGCTTCTTCGATGGTCTTGCCCATGCTTTTCAGGAGTTGTCCCATATAAAACGAACTGTGCGCGAACCTGTAGACCAGGCGTACTTTTCTCTTGACCCACTCATCATTGTCTGCGGAGGTGCCCGGGCGGCTGGCATGGAAAAGCTGCTGCTCGCCGCGCATGATGTCAATGGTGATGGGCAGGTTTTCCTGTATCGCGCGTTTTACCAGCCGCTGGCCAAGTTGCCAGGCGCTCTCTTCGTTGAAGCTGGAGAATTGAAGTTCACCTTCTTCTTTGAGTAAGCTTTCGAGTATTTCTTCCATGGTTGCCTCGTTTCTTGGGAATCCCTTTGTTACTGTGATGTATTCTAATTCAAAAACATGGATGCGCAGTTCATAGGAAAGAAAAACGCCCGAAGGGCGCTTATTCTCACTTGCCTGGTGCATCCACGCAGGATGGCAAGCCGCCGGGTTGAGCTTGCCTTTGCCCCAACAGGGGTGTCGAACCCCATCATTTTTCCCGCAAGAAACAGAGCTGTTTCTTAGAACGCATTGTTAGCTGGCTTTCTACCAGGATTGGTACTTTACTTTTCATAGGCATCATGCCAATATTTCGTAGTCGAGCCAGCACATACTCTTGCTAAGGTATTTGCGCGGGCCGTTTGCAATGCAGAAAAAAGGCAGTGCTATCTAGCCGACGTATTTCGCTGATCTTTCTGTTCACTCAAGTATTTTCCAGAAAGAATCCTTGCGAATGATCTTCCCTTCGACGAACTCAAGCAGGTCAACTCCTCGCACCTCGATCCTTTGCCCTGATACAGATGTGCCAGTCAGTGTCCATTCAGAGACACCGAAATCACCACAGATCCAGTGCCGATCCTCCCCATAATGCACATCCGGAATCCCTTCAAATCGTTTTGCTAGCCCTGCCCGTACATCCTGTTTCCCGACATATAGATCGCCACGAGGCGCTGAACCTCGCGGCATGTAGAAGACGCAATTCTCTGCGAAATAACCCATGATGGAATCCAGGTTGTGGAGGTTGAACGCTTCCAGGAATCCCTTTAACAGTTCAATGGTCACTTGCTCGGACATTGGAACCTCCATTGTGCGATACCTGATTGAAAAAGTTTGAGCGAGTTAACGGCTCGCGTACGCCCCGCGTGCTCTCCGCGGGGTACCGGCGGCTGGCGGGACGTGGACTCGCTCCCGAAACGGACAAAACCCAAAGTCACGAAAAAACCAATTTGGCGGTGAGAATCCACCCGTCGGGTGCACCCAAGAAGATGGGGGCCATCATTTTTTACGAGAGAAACCGGCTCTCTACTAAAAGTATACTCGTAATCGG
>JAFGKO010000002.1 GCA_016928525.1 Anaerolineales bacterium
ACAAGGATCAACGCGTACTCTACCAGACCTTGACCTTTTTCTTTCGGGGCGAATAACATGGTTTTTTCTCCTTTCTTAAGATTTAGTGATTACGTCTAGCCGGAAGCGGCTGAGAGGCTGTCATTGATGGTGCTGAAGACGTTGCCAATGATCGGGCCAAGCAGCATGAGGACCGCAATAACAACAATAGCGACCAAAACAAGAATTAACGCATACTCTACCAGACCTTGGCCTTTTTCTTTCGGGGCAAATAACATGTATTCATCTCCTTTCTTTATAATAGTCTTCTGTAACTTCAGAAGCATATATCATTATACTTAGGATGAGATTTATTTCAATGCCTACCATTGAGAATCTGTTAACTTTTTTGTAAGGTGAACGCCCTACAAATATCCTATGGAAATTACTGTCTTTGGTAATCAGCTGGATTTTGGTCATAAGTGTGTGATATTCTTAAAACAACCTTCGCAAGGTTTTTGCACCAGAAGCTAGCTATAGATAGGCACCGATTAATTCCCAATTGATGACCAGGTCGTACATTCCCACACCTACCAGTAACAGCCCGCTGACCAGATTGATTAGTCGCGCCCGCTGCGCAAATTGACGTGTGATCCAGCGCTGTGCTGCACCAGAAAAGAAGGATAAAACCAGGAGCGGTATCCCGAACCCCATACCGAACCAAAGGAAGATATTCAATTTGCTGAAAAATTCAGTCGCTGTCAAGGACAGAGCGAAGATACTTACCACCAGCGGACCAGAACAGGGCAGAGCAATCGGGCCATACAGCAGGCCATAGACAAAGGCGTTCACAAAGGGATGCGAAAGCAGCGGTACCTGGATTTGCGGTAAAGTTTTGAAGGGGTTGATGTTCAGCAGAAGAAGAACGCCCAGCAAAATAATGATCAAATCTGCAATAGGGATGACCACAGAAAGCGCTTGCCCAACCGAAACTGATAGTAATGCGATGATCCCGCCGAGCGCAAGCATCATGGTTAGCACGCCGGACAGAACAAAGAATCCCAATAGATAGCGGCCAACTTTGCCTTGCAGTCCTTCCTGTCCGCCACTGATGTAGGCCAAGAAGCCAGGATAAAGCGGTAGTACACAAGGACTGGTGGTCGCCAGTAAGCCAAGAGTGATTGAAGTGAAGATTGCGTCCATAAATAACCTCGCTCTTCGGAGAGCTCAGCCCTCCGAAGAGCATTGTAAATTATATACTTTCGTCCAGGAAAGGTTGGATAGCCTGCATTAGATCATCCGCGCTCTTTATGCCAAACGGTAGAGAATGGGCATTGCCATGACGGTCGATCACCACAATAGGTGTAGATGGCGGATTGAGGAACTGATCTCCATATAGAGATGCGATCTCGCGAGAGACATCTGCGGATGGCACAGCGTACAACCAATCAAAGCCCTTGTCTTCTACGTAGCTTTTGAGCGCTTCGATATTCTCGTTCGGGTCTATGTCCAGGCCAATGCTGACAAAGTCGTCGCGGGCGCCGAGTTTCTCGTGCAAAGCCTTGACCTGGCCCTGCTGCTTCAAACAGTTGGAGCACCAGATTGCCATGGTTTCGACCAGAACAACCTTGCCTTTGAAGTCGTTGATGCTGAAGGTCTGGCCTGTACGGGCATCTGTCAGGGCGGTGTCGAACCAGGCGGGGGCTTCCCTCATTTCACCCTCACCCTTGTCATCCATCATTGCTTCGGGTGTGGCCATTGCATCGTCCATCATAGTATCGTGGGTTGGTTCTGCCATTGTCTCTTCGGGCTTTTCTTCCATCATGGCATCTTCCGGCTTTTCCATCATTGCATCCGATGTAGCCGTACTACCACAAGCGGTCAGCAGGACGGCCAACAAGAGAACCAGGCTAAGTAAAGTATTACGGGATTTCATGTTTTCTCCTTGTAAGTTGTTTGTGATGGACGCATGATACACAGTCGGTCTTACAAAACACCTTCGTTTTCCTTAACTGTTTCTGAACGCTCCCGTAAGAAATTTGTAACCTCTTTCCTTTCTTAATCAGGGTATGATTGCAGCAAGAGAGGGCTCCATGAGTGAACCAACGATCCTTGTTGTCGAAGACGAACCCAGCATCTCAGAGGTGGTGGGACTATATTTAAAACGCGCCGGATATCAGGTGCAAACTGCGGCGGATGGAAAGATCGCTATGACAATGCTGGAAAAGGGTATGCCTGACCTCGTTGTCCTGGATCTGATGCTACCGGAAATCGACGGTCTTTCCCTGACCCGCTGGCTGCGTGATCGCTCCGATGTGCCCATCATCATGCTGACGGCGCGGCGCGAGGAGATCGACCGCATCGCAGGGCTGGAAATGGGCGCAGACGATTATGTGGTCAAACCCTTCAGCCCGCAGGAACTGGTCAGCCGTGTACGGGCGGTGATGCGGCGTATGAAACGGGAGCAAGCTCCGGCTGAGTCCGAACGTCCGCTGACGTTTGGAAATTTGGTCATCAATGCGTTAAGTCGGACAGTCACAATATCTGGGAAGGATATCCCGCTGACGGCCAAGGAATTCGATATGCTCTACCTGCTGGCGCAACATCCGAAGCAGGTCTATACGCGCGAGCAGTTGCTGGACCGCGTCTGGGGTGGGGCCGAGTACATTGACCCCGGTACGGTGACGGTGCACATCCGGCGTGTGCGCGAGAAGATCGAGGCCGACCCATCTAACCCGGCCCGGCTGGTGACGGTGTGGGGGGTGGGCTATAAGTTTGAGCCATGAACACATTCATCCGATACATCCTCGGCGTACTCGCCATTTTTGCCATCTCGCTAGGCGTCTTTTATCTGGTGATGTCCCCGCCGATGAACGAGCTGAGGCTGATGGCGCTATTCCTGGCGATCACGGCCCTGGTCTCCAGCTTGGCGGGCTACCTGGCCTATCGCCTGGGCTGGATCGCGTTGACGCCCAGCCTGCGCTGGGGGCTTATGGCGATCTACGCAATTTCCGGCATCCTGACCTTTTTCAACGTCTGGTTCTCGGCGCGCTTGATGTTCGCCAGCGAACATGATCTGCTGCTGGCGAGCGTATTGCTGGTCTTTGCCGGGGGCATGGCGATGGCATTGGGATACTTCCTTTCTAGCACGATGACGGACCGTATCCATTTACTCAAGCATGCCGCTGGGAAACTGGCTCAGGGAAACCTCGAAACGCGCGTACCCGTCTCTGGGCGCGATGAAGTTGCCACGCTGGCAGAGTCGTTCAACCAAATGGCCTCCCAACTCCAGGCTGCGGACGAAAAGCAGCGCGAGCTCGAACGCTTGCGCACCGATCTGATCGCCTGGGTCAGCCACGACTTGCAAACTCCGCTGGCCTCCATCCGTGCCATCCTGGAAGCGCTCTATGATGGGATGGTGGAAGAGCCCGAAACCGTCAAACGCTATCTCAATACCGCCCAGCGCGACGTGCGTTCGCTCTCGGCCCTGATCGATGACCTGTTCCAGATGGCGCAACTCGATGCGGGTGGCATTCCGCTCGAAAAAGCCGATTCGTCTCTGGCAGACCTGATCTCGGATACGCTCGAATCCTTTTCTGAGCTGGCCTCGCGTCAAGGTATAACATTGAAGGGTTCGGCTGAAGCCAATGTCGATCCGGTGCTGATGGACACGCAACGCATTGGGCGTGTGCTGAACAACCTGATCGGAAACGCGCTGCGGCACACATCTCCCGGGGGAATGGTAGAGGTGCGGGCGCGGCGAGCAAATGGGGGAGTGGAAGTGACCGTTTGTGATACAGGCGAGGGCATTCGCCCTGAAGACCTGCCAAATATCTTCGAGAGTTTCTACCGGGGCGAAAAGTCCCGCAGCCGGGCAACGGGCGGGGCCGGGCTGGGACTGGCCATTGCGCAGGGCATCGTCCGCGCGCATGGGGGTGAAATCCGCGTCGAGAGCCAACCGGGGGATACGCGTTTTATCTTCACTCTTCCTTAACCAACTTCTCAGCCTTTTGTAATCTTTTCGTAAGGAAGTTTTTGTATCATCAGACCATCAAGGAGGCTGATGATGAAGCGACTTTGGATCCTTCGACTACGCTCAGTACAGGCCTTTGGACTGCTCCTGTTCGGACTTGTCGCCTGCGGGACAGTTTCCACCCAAGAGGCAGAAAGCGAGACTCCCAAACTTGTGCCGACCAGTGCATCTCTCCCGGACCTGGGGCCTGCTCCCGAATTAACCAACGAAGTCTGGGTGAATGTGGACGCGCCACTGCGACTGGCCAACCTACGTGGCAAAGTCGTTGCCATCGATATGTGGACTTTTGGCTGAATAAACTGCAAAAACGTAATTCCCTCGTTGAGGGAATGGCACAACAAATATAAAGACCAGGGTCTGGTGATCATTGGCAATCACTATCCCGAATTTTCTTACGAAGAAGACCTTGACAACCTGAAACAAGCCATCATCGACCTGGATGTCCCTTATGCCGTGGCGCAGGACAATGACCGTAAAACCTGGTCAGCCTATAAGAACCGCTACTGGCCTACCCTGTACCTGATTGACAAGCGTGGCCACATCCGCTACGTTCATATTGGCGAAGGCCGTTATGCAGAGACAGAAGCTGCTATCCAGGCATTATTGGCAGAGAGTTATCCGTAAACCCTCACCCCTGCCCCTTCGCGAAGCACCCTTGTGGGGCTCCCGAGGGGAGAGGGGAAAGGAAGAAGGTGAAACCATGACCGACAAATTCAAATCCATCCCTGTGCTCTCTTCGGAGATCACACCCAAATCCCTGTATCTCTCCCGCCGCGACTTCCTCAAGGCCGCAGGCATTTTAACCGGTACGGCCTTACTGGCTGCTTGTGCGCCCAAGGTCAGCGAGCAGACCGCGGATCCAGGTACAGAAGCGCCTGCTCCTTCGTCTGCTGGAAAGGTGGACGAACTCGGTGATCCGGCCAATGCGTTCGAAGAGATCACCAATTACAACAACTTCTACGAGTTCAGCACTGACAAACAGGCTGTTGCCGGGCTTTCTAAAGGTTTCACAACCGAGCCCTGGGCTGTGGAAGTCGGCGGCCTGGTCAACAACCCGAAAACCTACGGCATCGAAGACCTGCTCAAGCTGTTCCCGCAGGAAGAGCGTATTTACCGCCTGCGTTGTGTAGAAGCCTGGAGCATGGTCATCCCGTGGAATGGCTTCCCGCTTGCCAGCCTCTTGAATGAAGTCGAGCCAACTTCGGATGCGAAGTATGTTCGCTTTGAGTCCGTCGACAGGCCTGATGAAATGCCCGGTCAAAAAAGCCCGTTCTATTCCTGGCCGTATCAAGAAGGCCTGCGTCTGGACGAAGCCATGAATGATCTGACTATCCTGGCTACCGGTCTATACGGTGAGATGATGCCCAACCAAAACGGCGCGCCCATTCGCCTGGTCGTTCCGTGGAAGTATGGTTTCAAATCTATCAAATCCATCGTCAAGATTGAATTAGTGGATTACCAGCCCGAAACATTGTGGAACACCGCTGCTCCCAACGAATACGGCTTCTACTCGAATGTCAATCCCCAGGTATCGCATCCGCGCTGGTCGCAGAATACCGAGCGCCGCATCGGTGAGTTGGGACGCCGTGCCACGCACATGTTCAACGGTTATGCCGAGCAGGTTGCATACCTTTATGAGGGCATGGACCTGGCGAAGTTTTACTAAAATGAAACAACTGCGTTTCACCCCTCTACAAATCGTCATGCACATCTACGCGTGGAGCGGCCTTGTCCACCTGTTGTATGATTTCGCTCTGGGGAATCTCTCGGTCAACCCCATCCAGGACTTGGAGCAACGCACCGGACGGCACGCGATCACGCTCCTAGTTTTATCCCTGCTATGTACGCCGCTCAACACCCTTTTCGGCTGGAAAGAGCCGCTCAAACGCCGTCGCGCTCTCGGTTTGTACTCTTTTATGTACGCGACCATCCACATCTTGATCTTCCTCGACCTGGATTATGGCCTGGCCTGGGGTCTGATTATCCAGAGCATCCTAGAGAAGCCCTACATCATCTTTGGAGTTATCACTTTCTTGCTGCTGACCCCGCTGGCTGTGACTTCCTTCGACATCTGGAAAGTCCGCCTCAAGAAGAACTGGAAGCGCCTGCACCAGACTGTTTACTTCATTGCCCCACTGGCAGTTCTCCATTTTGCTTTATCGAAAAAGGGAGACATCTTCCAATTGCAAGGCGATATTGTCAGGCCGTTGATCTACGGACTGGTTGTCCTGATCCTGCTAATTCTTCGCATTCCAAAAATCCGCAAAAGCCTCGCCTCATTCCGGACTGGCTACCTGCTCCCGTTTTTCAGGAGACTCCAAAGCCAAAAAACCGTCAATACCGCGAGTGCGGACTAAATATCCAGCTTTGTTATGTGGAAGAGCCAAGTGTCAGCTGACACTTGGCTCTTCTCCTCTTTAAAATAGGCCGCGCAATGTAAGTAGCAATCCCACTATCGCCAACGGGATGCCGATAATTGCGCCAACGATGGTCAGGCTGACGATCACACCGACGATCATGAGTACCAATCCCAGGATTACAGCCACGATGCGGCCAGTAAATTCGACGATCCCGCTGATAAGTTTCCATAACGCCCAAAACGGCCATAAGTACCAGGGAATTTTTCGTTTGTTTTCAGACATTTTTACCTCCACATAGGATATACGTCTTATATCCCGAAAAAGTGGCAAACAAAATTGGACTATTTATGGTGATATAATCCGCCGCATGGAAAATACGCCTTTGCCTGCCACAACCGATGAAATGGTTACTTTTAAGCGCAGTCACTTCTACGCGATTATGGTTGTGTTTTCATTTGCCGTCGGCATTTTAGTCGGCTACATGGCCTGGGGTCGTGGTATACCCGCTCAACAGGTAGCAGCTGCGCCTGCACAGACTCCTGCTGACCAAGCGGCTGAACCTTCTTTTACTCGGTATGATATTCCAACAGAGGGATACCCCAGCCTTGGCCCAGAAGATGCCGAGATCGTCCTGGTTGAATTCAGCGACTACCAATGACCATACTGCAAACGCTGGCGTGACCAGGTTCTCGATCCATTATTAGCTGCTTATCCGGGACAGATACGGCTTGTCTATCGCAATCTGCCATTGACATCCATCCACCCCGAGGCTTTCCCGGCCGCTGTTGCATCCCTTTGTGCGGACGAGCAAGGCGCATACTGGCCTTATCATGACAAACTCTTTAGCGATGAATTAGGGTTAAACCGTAACGCATATATACAATATGCTGTTGACCTTGGTTTAGATGGAAGTGCCTTCGAAGCCTGCCTCGACAGCGGCAAATTCGATGACTTCATTCAGGAAGACATAGATTTCTCTCTGAATTTGGGTATACGTTCCACGCCAACCTTCTTCATCAATGGGCTGGCTGTTGTCGGAGCTCAACCGCTGGATGCCTTCAAACAGGTGATCGACAAGGAACTGGCTGGAGAGATTCCGGAATAATCTCTGACCTACAAAAGAAATGGGCGGGCTTGATTTTCCCGCCCATTTTTCAAACCTGGAGGGCTAATGAAGAAGTTTGTTGCAGTAGCCGGGAATATTGGGGTGGGAAAATCGACTCTGGTTGAGGGACTCTGCCAACAGTTAGACTGGGAGCCGTTTTACGAACCCGTAACAGAAAACCCCTATTTGGCCGATTTCTACAATGACATGGCGGCCTGGTCTTTCCATTCGCAGGTTTTCTTTCTGACCCATCGCCTGCGCGCCCATCATCAAATTGCCCAGCATCCTAACTCGGTGATACAGGATCGCAGCGTGTACGAGGATGCTGAAATTTTCGCGCAGAACCTGTATCTTCAAGGACACATCCTTGAACGTGATTATCAAACTTACAAGGAATTATATGAGACCGTGATGGAGTTTTTGCCGCCTCCCGACCTGGTTATTTATCTGCGCGCATCGGTGGAAACGCTCATGGACAGGATTTCCCACCGCGGCCGAGACTACGAACGCTCTATCTCAAGCGATTACCTGAAAAGCCTGAACCTGCTCTACGAAAATTGGATCGCGCGCTTCACGCTTTGCCCGGTACTCACCGTCCCTGCTGATGACCTGGATTACGTTGCACACTCGGGGCACCTGCGCTTGATCGTGGCGAAAGTGAACGAGAAATTGACCGGCAAAGAGGAGGTCATCTTTGCCCCCGAGGAAGTTGCCAGCGCCGCAACGGATTGAAAATAGTTAGGGGTTGCGCGGCAGCCCCTTTTTATGGTCAGGATAAAACGACAGGAGCGGACGGGTTCTTCCGCTCCTGTTCTCTGTTAATCTGCTTGCTGAGAGGGTCCGTGTTGGGCCAGTAAACTGGCAATTGGTCTCAAATCTAGCCACCACTGTGTGCGCGGACGCTGGTATTCGCTTTCTACCATACGCTCGAAGTCGCGCATATCGTGGAATTGGATCTGGCCGTTCTGCAGGCCGATGAAGGCGCTGCGATCACCGTCCTTGTTGCACTCCTCGATCAGGAATTCCAGACATAGACGCGCCAGCCGGTTGGCCTGGATGCGGTCAAAGGGGGAAGGGTCGCCGCCCTGTTGGAGATGGCCCAGGATGGCCGGCCGTACGTCGAACACATCCTTGCCCTCCTCTTCGAACAGCGCGCAAATGAAATGGGTACTGTAGATCGGATTAGCATATTCGTTGCGGATCATCAATCCCAGGCGCTTCCCTGACAGGAATCCTTCGGTCAGTTTTTCCACGTCAGCTTGCAGGTCCCGCAGCGTGATGCCCTCCTCGTGCATGTAGACGCGCTCCGCGCCAGTGGCCAGTCCACCCATCAACGCCAGGTAACCGCAGAAATGTCCCATGACCTCGACCACGAAACAGCGGCGGGTTGCCACAGCCGATTGCTTTATTTTGTCCACTGCATCCACGATGCTATTCAGGGCTGTATCCGCACCGATACTGAGTTCCGAACCGGGCAGGTTGTTGTTGATCGAGGCGGGCAGGCAAATGGTCGGGATGTCGAACGCGGGAAAACTCGAGCGGTTGGTCAGCAGCAGGTGCGCAGATTCATAGGCAGTCCAACCACCAATGACCAGCAAGGCATCGATGTGTTGGTCTTCGATCACGCGCGCAATGGAGTACAGATCGCTTCCCTTCGGAACCCGGCGGTTGGTCCCGAGCACTGAACCGCCTTGCGCAGCCCAGCCGCTGGCGCTCATCCAATTCATCTCATCGACTTCGCCGTCCGCCAGACCTTCCAGGCCATTCCGTACGCCTAACATGATATGCCCCTGGTCGAGTCCCAGCCGGATGGCAGCCCGGGCAGCGGTGTTCATTCCTGGCGCAGCACCACCCGCATTCAAGACGGCGATACGGAATCGTTTCTGTCCTGGCTCGATGGGATGTGGCAGGGCGCGCACCATCGTCTTCAATGTGCGGAAGGCATCTTTGAAGGACGAACTGCGCAGGTCCATGGCTCTCTCGTAGTCCTTGGCGGCGATCGCTACGGCAACCGCCTGAGTCTTCTCGATGCACTCCATCAAAGGAATGCGGGTCATGCGGTTGTTTTTGATACCAATGATGATCGGTTCGTCCTCGGGTTTCGCGTTAAGAATCGTCTGGACGGCTTCGTGTCCCATGAATGTACCCAGGGTGCGGTCGAACGCGCTTGGACGGCCGCCACGTTGGACATGGCCCAGCACGGTCACGCGCACCTCTTCGCCCAGGCGTTCCTCGAGCGCGGCCTGGACGTCAGTGCTGCCGATGTAATTCCCTTCACGGTCATGCGCCCCCTCGGCCAAGATGACAATGCTGTCACGCCGGCCGGCTTCACGCCCAGCACGCAGGCGCTCTGCCATCACATCCGCCCAGTTTTCCACGTCAGGTGGCGCTTCGGGAATGAGCACCCAGTCTGCGCCGGTGGCCAGGGCGCCCATCAAAGCTAGGTAGCCGCAGTTGCGTCCCATAACCTTGACCACAAACGTACGTTGATGGCTGGCCGCCGTGCTGGTGATGGCATCCACGGCCTCGGTAATACGGTGCAGAGCGGAATCGGCGCCGATGGTCATATCGGTGCCGTAGAAGTCGTTGTCGATTGAACCAACCAGACCGACGATGGAAAGGTTAGGATACCGCGCGGCGGTTTCGGCATCGATTTCGCCGCTATCGAGGAGTTCGGCCACCAGCGAGGGCCATTCCTGTCTGAAGACATTCGCACCGGTAAGCGACCCGTCGCCGCCAATGACGATCAAACCGTCGATCCCATGCTGGATCAGATTGTGGGCAGCAACCCGGCGTCCCTCGCGGTTTCGGAAGGCCTGGCAGCGTGCCGAACCAATGACGGTTCCGCCCAGTTGCAGAATCCCGCCGACGGAATCCCAGCCCATTTTGCGGATGCGCTCTCCGCCATCCACCATACCCTGATAACCCTCATAGATTGCATAGACTTCTACCCCCTGATCCAACGCAGCGCGCACTACTGCACGGACCGCTGCATTCATTCCCTGGGCGTCACCACCACTTGTGAGCACTGCAATTTGTTTTTTCATCATTTAACTTTACCGTATCTCTATCATTTTTTCCTGAATTGTACTGCAAGTGGCTGGATGTGGGTGCTTGTTCTCCCGGTCTCTGGACTGGTTTTTTAAGTTTGGGTCTTCCGTTATTACGGTATTTTCCTGCCCAAAACGGTAGAGACTTAAATTCATAATCACCCCTCAAGCCAGTAAGCCCGCCGCGGGAGGGGATGAAAGATGGATTCCTGTTTAAAGGCAGGTAGGGTCGTTTAGTGGAAGGAAGCCATAGCCGGGTGGATATCGTTGAAGACTTCAAAGAAGGCTTTGAGCCCGACCGTGTCGAGCACAGCCAGTATATTTTCGTTGGGCTTGAATAATTTGATGTGCTCCTGGAAGCCGCTATCGCGGTCTTTGGCGATGGCGTGGATCGCGGACCAACCTTCTTCCAGGGTAGAGCGGTCTTCACCGCGGAATACACGAGCAACACGATGTAATGCTGCAATACCGGCGCTGCTTAAAAAGGTCAATTCGCTCATGTCCAATAAAAGGTTGCGTGTGCCGGTGTCATATAGTTTCTGCGCTTCGGTGACGAAGTACTCGTACGATGCCCCGTCCAATGCGCCCTGCAATTTCATGATGCAGATGGCGGATGTATCTTGATTCTGTGAAATAATTAGTTCCACGTTCTGTTCCTTCCTACACAAATACATGACAATCTTTACCTTATTATACTATATATTTAGGCGTTTCCAATTTCTCTTGTTTCTCCGGGAATTTCCGTGGTAGATACCCGGATTTGGGGGTGTGAGCGTGCGTACGCTCACACCCCCAATCCGGACCTTTTCACGGCGAATCCTGAAGAACCTTTCTCTTTTGCCGTGACCTACCCCTTTTTCCAGGTGTGGACTGCCCATTTCGGCGATGTCAGATAGAAAAGAGAAGGCTATACTGCTGTAAAATAAATAAGGAGTTGAAATGTCCAATGTATTGGTAGAACTATCGAATGCGATGGCTGTTGCAGCCGAGAAGGCCGGCGTCTCGACGGTGATGGTCAATGCGCGCCGCCGTATGCCTGCCAGTGGCATCGCTTTTGCCATCGACCTGATCCTGACCGCCAACCATGTGGTGGAGCGTGAGGAAGGCATTACGGTTACATTGAGCGACGGAGTGGAAGTCCCGGCCACGGTGGCCGGACGCGACCACGGCACCGACCTGGCGCTGCTGCGTTTGGAACGTCCGCTGGCAAAGCCCGCAGAAACAGCACAGGAGGCCAAAGTCGGGCAACTGGTGCTGGCGTTGGGACGCCCGTCGGGGGCGGGTATCGAGGCCAGCCTGGGCGTGGTCAGCGCTGTGGGCGGCCCGGTTCACACCCGGCACGGGGCTATCGACAAATATATTCGCACCGATACCACCCCCTTCCCCGGTTTCTCTGGCGGCCCGCTGGTGGATGTCGAAGGGCGCGTGGTCGGGTTGAACACCTCCGGGTTTGGACATGGCGTGGCGCTCACCATCCCGGCTGACCTGGCCTGGAAGGTGGCCGAGCAGCTCGCCAAACACGGTTCGATCAGGCGCGGATATCTGGGTGTGCGCAGTCAGGGCGTGGAAATCCCTGAAACGGCGCAGAAAGCCCTTAAACGGGAGCAGACGACCGGTCTGATCTTGATCGGGGTCGAAAAAGACAGTCCTGCCGAAGCGGCCGGATTAATGGTCGGTGACATCCTCGTCGCCATTGACGGCCAGCCTGTCCAGAACCACGATGAACTGTTCACCCGCCTGTCCGGTGACGTGATCGACAAATCCACACCGGTCGAGGTGTTACGCGGCGGCCAACCACAGCGCATCAATGTGAAAATCGGAGCGCGAAAATGAACTTCTCCACCCTGCTCAATACAGCCCTGGATGAACTGCTCGCGCGTGTCCGCCCTGCCCTGGCGGTCGTGCAAAATGGCCGGCGCGGGGCGGGGGTAGGCGTATTAGTTGGGGAAGGACTGGTACTGACCAGCAATCATGTGATCGCACGTGGACGGTCGTTCAAAGTCAAATTGGACGATGACGCATCCTACGAGGCCCGTGTCCTGTTTCGTGATCCCGAAGTGGACCTGGCGCTGTTGGGGATTCCCGCCAACGGCCATCCCGCGGCAGTTTTCTCCGAAAAGGAACCGCGCCCCGGAGAGATGGTCTTCGCCTTCGGGCATCCCTGGGGACAGCGTAACGTGCTGACTGGCGGTGTGCTCTCGGCGGTGACGGCGGCTCACACCCAGCGTGGTGAAATCCCAGTACTGCGCACCGATGCGCGCCTGGCGCCTGGCAATTCGGGCGGCCCGTTGTTGAACGCCGCCGGGGAGGTGATCGGGTTGAATGCGATGATCTTCGGCGGCGACCAGGGCATTGCCATCCCGGCCAGCGTCATCCGCGCATTCCTGGATGCGGCGCGCGAGGCCATGCCAGCGGATGCTGTGCCGGAGGGCGTGCTTTGATGCGGGTCGCCATCCTGGCGCCTGCGCTGGCGCTGCGCGTCGGTTTGCGGGAGGTCTTCCGCGGGTTGGAGGATGTGGAGGTCATAGCAGACGCATCCAGCCTGGATGAAGTGCCCGATGCTGATGTGCTGGTGCTGACCTCCCCGGATTATCTGTCGGACCTCGACGAAGATGCCCCGGCTGTTTTGTTGTTGACCGATGACCAGAACGCCGCCGCCCAGATGATGGACCTGCCGGTCTGGGGAATTCTGTCGCTGGACGCCAGCCCCGAGGAACTCTTGGCGGCTGTGCGCGCCCTGGGCGAGGGACTGTGGACCGGCTCGCCTGCCCTGTTGCAAACCTTGCTTGAACGCCAGCCCACTATGGCGCTCGATGAAGGCGACCCGATCATCGATCCACTGACCGCCCGCGAGCGCGAGGTGCTGCAACTGGCCGCCGAGGGGCTGGCGAACAAGCAGATCGCCCTGGCGCTGAACATCAGCGAGCATACGGTCAAATTTCATCTCTCGTCACTGTATGCCAAGCTGGGAGTCACCAGCCGCACGGAGGCCGTCCGCGCGGGGGCGCGGCGAGGGTGGGTGGTGCTATAGAAAGACATCCGAAGTCTCTGAGACTTCGGATGTCTTTCTATGATGTGCTCACTACAATTTCATCAGGATTTACCATTACAACTAGCTTGTCCCCATACGTGATCCCTGGTATTGGCCTGGCAATCACTTCCAGCAGTGAAGGGTTCTGGAAGTGGCGTAGTTTGGTCTCCGGGTGGGGATAGTAGACCCAGCCATCGTATTCGATTTCCTTGTAAATCACTTTGCAGCGCGAGAAGGAAAAATGCTCCGGGGGATGCAGGTCCGTCCACTCGACGTGCTGGAAGGTAAATTCCGGTTTCACTATTGTGAAAGTGAACGGGTGGATGTCGATGTTAAGCGTACCGTTGAAATAACCGTCCAGGTCCAGCCCGCGTGCCTTGAAGAGAGGGCGTTGACGGTCCAGGGTGCCGTAGGGATAATCCCTGGACGGGCCGGAGGCAACGCGGTAGCCTTCCACCAGGATACCGTGAATTGACATCCAATTACTGCTCATGCAGGCAACTCAATTGTGAAGGTCGTCCCCTTGCCCAATTCACTTTCGGCCGTGATCGTGCCGCCATGCGCCAGCACAAGCTGTTTTGTGATCGCCAGTCCCAGGCCGCTGCTGCCCTCCGTGCGCGCGCGCGATTTGTCGCCGCGCCAGAAGCGGTCGAAGATGTAGGGCAGGTCTGTTGCCGGGATGCCTGCGCCGGTGTCACTGACGGTGATGTGCGCACCATCGTCAGTGGTTTCGCCGCGCAGGGTGATACTTCCCTTTTCGGGGGTGTGGCGCAGGGCATTTGTCAGCAGATTGGCGAGCACCTGGATCAGGCGGTCGTAGTCGGCGTTGAGTTCGGGGAATGGGGCGGGAACGTCCACGCGCAGGTCCACGTTTTGGGCGGCGGCGTGGGATTCGAACCCGGCGGCGGCATCGGTTAATAGATCGGCAAGCAGGAAACGGGTGGGATGAAGCGGGAGTTGCCCGGCTTCGGCCAGCGAGAGTGTCTGCAAGTCGTCTACCAGGCGTGCCAGCAAGCGCGTCTCGTCCAGTATGTCGGTGATGTTCTCCGGCGTGGGCTCATAGACGCCGTCCAGCATGCCTTCGAGATTGCCCTGGATGATGTGCAACGGTGTGCGCAGTTCATGGGCGACGTCAGCGGTCAGGTTGCGGCGTTGCCCCTCGGCGCGTTCCAGCTCGGCCACCATATTGTTGAAACGGCGCGCCAGGTCCCCCAAGGGGCCGCGGTTGCTTTCGCGCAGGCGCACGCTCAGGTCACCACGGGCGATGGCATCGGTAGCGGACATGATATCGGCAAAAGGCGTACCCAGACGGCGAAAAGCCAACCCACCCAGCAGGAAGGATACCAGTGTGAATCCCAATGGGATGCCGCAAACAGCGACCAGCAGGCCACTACGGAAATGGTCGGGGATGGTTTGGCCAGTGAGCAGATAAATGATGATGCCGATGGCCGCCAGGAAAAAAACAGAAATGCCGCCGAAAATAAGTGCAAAACGCCAAAAGATGAAGCGACGGTTGCGCTGCCAGGGTGGTCTGAAGTGATGGCGATGCTCCCGCCAATCGTGATGTCTCATGTTTTCTCACCGGTGACGAAGCGGTAGCCCACGCCATAGACGGTTTCGATGAAACGTACGTTGGATGCAGACTCAAGTTTGCGACGCAGGTTCTTGACGTGCGAATCGACGCTTCTGTCCACGCCTGAGGCTGCTCCCCCGTACAAGTCATCCATCAATTGCTGACGGGTCAGGGTTTGCCCCGGGTGGCGCGCCAATACAACCAGCAGGTCGAACTCGCTAGGCGTCAGGCGCAGAGACGCGCCTTTGTATGTGACCGTGTAACGTTTGGTATCGATTTCCAATTCCCCCACGCGGATGACCGCCGGAGCCTGGACCTCGCCCTGCGCCCGGCGCAACAGGGCGCGCACGCGCGCCACCAGTGCGCGCGGTGAGAAGGGCTTGATGATGTAGTCGTCCGCGCCAATCTCCAGCCCGACGATCTGGTCGCTCTCTTCGGAGAGCGCGGTCAGCATGATGATGGGGACATCGCTCTCGCGGCGTAAGATGCGGCAGACCTCGCGTCCGTCCATGCCGGGCAGCAACAGGTCCAACACAATCAGGTCGGGATGTTCGCGGCGTGCCATCGCCAGTGCAGACGGGCCGTCCGCGGCGGTGACCACGCGAAAGCCGTTCTTCTCGAGGTAATCGCGCGCCAGGCGCACGATCTTGGGTTCGTCATCCACGACGAGGATGAGGGAGGACATAAGTGAAGTTTACCATTTACCGTATGTCACTGCGAGTGAGCAGAGCGAACGCGGCAGTCTTCTGTTTCTATCAGATGAAAATTATCCTGCGCGAGGAGATTGCCACGCCCCGCTTTGCGGGGCTCGCAATGACATATTGTTTCTCCGGGAATTTCCGTGGTAGATACCCGGATTTGGGGGTGTGAGCGTGCATACGCACGCTCACACCCCCAAATCCGGCACCCTCCCACGGAAAATCCCAAAGAACCTGCGATCAATAACTTGTCCCGAACTGACGTTGTGTTATAATTTGATTCCCTGGGGATGCCAGGCTTCGACGGGAGAGGCTGGTCCCGGGATGCGAGCCGAGAGG
>JAFGKO010000254.1 GCA_016928525.1 Anaerolineales bacterium
TGCAACGACACAACGGGCGCGTGCAAATGACCACCGCCCCCGAGACCGCCGAAGCGATCGAGCGCTTCCTGGGTTTGGAGGCCACCAGCCACCTGAGCCGCGCCGCGCTGGAGACGCTGGCGATCATCGCCTACCAGCAGCCGGTCACGCGCCCACAGGTGGACTCGATCCGCGGCGTGAACAGCGACGGCGTGATGCGCAGCCTGCTCAGCAAAGGACTGATCCAGGAAGGCGGCCGCGCCGAAGGCCCCGGTCGCCCGATCTTATACAGCACCACGCCCGAGTTTTTGCAACACTTCGGATTGAATTCTTTGAATGAGTTGCCGCCGCTGGAGCGGGATGAGAGTAGCGAGCAAGATGTGACGCTGTTGAAGGGGTAGATTAGCCGGGAATGCAAAAGATTATTTTTGTATCGTAAAGTCCAGATAGGCACCGTATTTTTTCTGACTATGAAATCCTAAGCCCTCGATATAAATTCGCAACTCTTTATAAGGTAAAGCCTCGAGCTCCCAATTTGGTATATCCCAAGTATTTGGAATTTTAGAATCTATTGTTTCTAGTTTTGCTGGAATTATTTTTTCATTGTTCGCAGGTATCATAGAAAGTCTTACTTGTTCCCAATTACTTTCTAAAGGAGAAAAATGGAATAACTCTGCTGAAAAACCAACATTACTAAATATAATAGGTTCTTCTGTATGATTAAAAACCGTAAAAGACAGAAAGTTTGGAGATGGGGGAGGCATATTTAAAGGCTTTAAAAGGTAGGCTCTTTCAATTGTGACGCCATGATTTACATCGATTCCTTCTGCAATTGAGTTTAAAAATAATTCATTGGCAGGTTCAGTTATGGTGGGAGTAGGTGGAAATGCTACATATTCCGTTGAATGCGTGTCGGTTTGCTCATTTTTACATCCAATAATTATTAAAAATCTCGTGCATAATTGAGATATGTTGACATACGAAAAACTTCAAAGAAAACCGAAACACTTCCAGGCCTTCACAGGTGTCAGCGTTGCACAATTTGCAGAGATCCTGAACGCCCTTCGACCAGTATATGCTGAGCTAGAGGAAGAACGCCTGACCCGTCCAGACCGGAAACGCAAAATTGGTGGTGGACGAAACTTCACGTTAAGCCTGGAAGATCGATTACTGGTCACGTTGATGTACTTTCGTTTGTACATGTCGTATGCACTCTTGGGATACCTGTTCAATTTGGATGGTACCAATGTTGGTCGTGAGATTAACCAGCGCATGTTGCCAGTCTTGTTGAGCATTCTGCCTGTACCGATGCAAGATGAACTCTTGAGCGGGCATGATGAGCCACCCCAAATCGGTGGCGGCAAACGGATCAAGACCCTCAAAAAGATGATGGAAGCTCACCCTGAAATCAAGGAAGTCTGGGTGGATGCAACCGAACAACCGATCCAGCGTCCGAGCGAGAAATTGGCTCGCAAACAATATTACTCCGGCAAACAAAGTGAGCATACCATCAAGTCGCAACTGTTGACCACCAAAACGTTGATCTTGCATGTTTCTGGCAATCTGCCGGGCAGTGTCAGCGATTCGACTGTCCTGGCTGGGTCTGGCATCATGCATTCCATCCCGGAAGATGTGCAAGTCAACCTTGACCGTGGATATGAAGGTGCAGAAGATCGTTATCCTAACAACAAAGTCTACAAACCGAAGCGTGCTCAACGTAACCATCCGCTGACTTTGTTTGAGAAACTCTACAATCACCTCATCAACAAAACTCGTATTCTTGTGGAGCATGTGATTGGACGATTGAAGAAATTTCGCATCGTGTCTGAACTGTATCGCAATCGGCGATCCGCTCATGCCGACTATCTTGTCGCTGTGGCTGGCTTGATCAATTTCAGGGCGCTCAATTCTCTCGATTGGGCATAAGCCTGGGCAAATACCTTGCCTGATTGCGTCTGTCTGCCTTTCTCAAATTATTATGCAGAAGGTTTTAATGATATTCCTACGAGAAAAAACAGTTTTGTTTTCATAGTGATCGTCCTTTAGGGATTCACCATTGGAAGTTCGTATGGCAAGAAAGCTCGCTGTGCAAAATAAGTGTCATTGCTTACTTGGATTGTAATTGTGACCCACATATTTTTAGGGCGACTTTCCTCTCCAAAGAATAATACGTTGGTCTCTCTTTTTACGTACTCATCCGCTGATAAGGTAAAGTCCCCAAGCGGAACTTGATGTACGACATCATTCTTGCTCTTAACATTCAACGTTGAAAATGCCGTTGTATCAGAGTCGGGATCTGACATCCCAAAAGAATAATCTTCGATAATCGTTAGATTGGTCTGATACTCATAAAATTCTATTGCATATCGAGCAGAATATTCCACGCTTGACTGTCTTCCTCCAAATAATTTAACCCCTTTGTCCTCATCTGGGTAAAACCCGGCAGAATTATAAGGAACATTGGGAGCACCAGTACCACAATATCCAGTTATATAGCTCCCCCCCGTAACTAGATCTCCAATCACAACTGTATTGGGCTTGGTTAATATAGAATCAACAGGCCTGCCACCTTTAGGAGCTACAAAAGTCCCATCTCCATCGCTATTTCCAACGCGCCTCCCAGACACAATTTTAAGGCCTGTATTCTTTTTCTTGTTAGAGGCAAAACCACCGCCTTCGTCTATCCAATGGCCGGTTGGGTCATTATAACGGATAGGATTATTAAGCACATACGCATATCTGTTCCAACTTTGCGGGTTCGCCGGTCCCGGGACGAGGGAGTCGGGTTGAATGAATCTGGCCAGCCGCGGGGAGTAGAACCTGGCGCGATAATCCATCAGGCCAACGTCCGGCAAATTCCTTTGGAACGTAAAAGTGTAGTCGGCTAGTGCGATAGTTGAGTAGTCCGCTAGTTCGCGCGGTTCGCCAAAGGGCATATAACGCTGCTGTTGCGGGACAGCGGCCTGGTCATCCAGCACGGCCAGGGTCGAGCCGAGGCTTATGCTGCCTGTCCCTTCGGGAGGAGCCTGCTGTCTTGCACCGGCGTGCTCTCGGCACGAACGGTGTCGAAGCATGGTCGGTGTGGAAATAGGTTCAACGTTCCAGGTGCGAGTATAATCATCTCCTATGGAAGAGCGATTACAGAAAATATTGGCCCAGGCCGGTCATGGCTCCCGCCGTTCGTGTGAGCAATACATCGAAGCCGGGCGCGTGCGCGTCAACGGGCAGGTGGCGAAGTTGGGACAAAAGGCAGATGTCGCCAAAGATAAAATCACGTTGGATGGCAGGCCTGTGGCAGTCAATGTGGAGTATGTTTACGTAGCTTTGCACAAGCCGCGTAATGTTTTATCTACGGTTACAGCAGAACCGGGGGATAACCGCAAAACGGTGCGCGACCTGGTGGATTTGCCGGAGCGTTTGTACCCGGTGGGCCGCCTGGACTTTGATAGCGAAGGCCTGATCCTAATGACCAACGATGGCGATCTGGCCAACAAGCTGACCCATCCGCGTTACGGGCACGAGAAGGAGTATCGTGTGCTCCTGGCGCGCCGCCCGGATGACAAACAGTTACAGGCCTGGGCGCGCGGAGTCGTGCTGGAAGATGGTCACCGTACTGCGCCCGCTCAGGTGCGTTTTGAGTCCACCTCGGGAAAGGGCGCCTGGATTCGGGTCATTATGGGGGAGGGACGAAAACGCCAGATACGCGAGATTGGTTTTTTGCTTGGGTTGCCGGTTGTCCGCATTTTGCGCATACGAATTGGCACATTGCGGCTGGACAATCTAAAGCCCCGGCAATGGCGCTATCTGACGACACAGGAAATCACTGAATTGCGCAGGTTGGTATCGAAACAAAAGTAATAAAAAACGGCCTCAGAAGAGGCCGTTTTTTATTATCGAAGCATATTGCTATATCTCACGAATATCCCAGATTTCCTTGGTGGCTTCTGCAACAACTTTCTTGACATCCTCTTTCTTCAATCCAGCTACTTTGAAAGTAACCAGCCGCGTGGACGGATCTTCCCCGGCGAATTGTCCGAAAGCAACGAAATTGCCGCCGGCTTCCGCAATCGCTTTTGTGATCTTTGCAAGTTGACCAGGCTTTTCTTCGATCAAGGCCGTAACACGGGTGCCTTTTTCGCGCGCTCCCATCAATTCAATGAAGATCTTGAACAGGTCAGTTTCCGTAATGATGCCAACCACGTGGTTATCACGCATGACGGGCAAGCCGCCGATTTTGTTGTCAGCCATAATACGGGCAGCTTCCTCGATGGGTGTGTCTTCCGAAACCGTGATCACCTTTTTGGTCATAACTTCTGACACAGTGATCTTGCTGAGCAGGTAGTTCATCTCCCAGACGCTGAGACTGGAAGCAGGCGATGGGGAAGCGTTGAGCAGATCCTTGTCCGAAACGATGCCGACCAGTTTGCCTTCTTTGACAACCGGGGCGCGGCGGATGCGCTCACGCTTGAACATGTTGAGCGCGTCATGCACGGGCATGTCGGGGGCCATCGAGATAATAGGGTGAGACATTCTTTCACCGACTAACATTGAAACCTCCATTTTACTTGTGCGACGAATCGGCTTGCATATGGCGACTCGCGATAGTTTTTATAACCTAATTATACGCCTACATCATTCGAAAGAGGATAACGAGTTTGAAGTGAAAAAGATCACTTAATGTTCGCTCTATAATCCGAGGTAGGCTTCTCTGACATGCTCGTTCTTGATCAATTCGCGAGCTGGGCCTTGTAGTTCAACCTTTCCTTCAGCCAGGACGTAGCCATAGTCACTGATAGCCAGCGCCATTTGTACGTTTTGTTCCACCAGCAAGATTGTGATGCCCAATTCCCGCAGGGCCTTCAAGCTATCGAACAAGGCCAAAACCAGCACCGGAGCGAGGCCCAGGGAGAGTTCGTCGATCATCAAAATGCTAGGGTCAGCCATGATGCCCCGAGCAACTGCCAGCATTTGCTGTTCTCCGCCACTGAGCGTACCTGCTTTTTGAGCCTGGCGCTCTTGCAGGCGGGGGAACATTTCATAGACACGTTCGAGGTTATTTCTAAACTTTGGGGTGGCTCTTTTGTTGGTGGCGCCCATCTCCAGGTTTTCGAAAACGGTCATGTCTGTGAACAACTGGCGCCCTTCGGGAACCAGAACCAATCCCATCTCGGCTTTTGCATAGGCTGGCGCACGACTAACATCCTGGCCTTCAAAGGAGATGGTGCCTTTCCAAGGACGGATCAGTCCCATCACAGTTCGTAGCAGGGTAGTCTTGCCGACGCCGTTCCCGCCAACCAGGCAGGTCAACTTGCCTTTTTCCAAAGTCAGGCTGGAATCCCACAGGATTTGCACTTCTCCATATCCGGAGGAAATATCATTGATTTCTAAGATTGCCATGCTTATTCCTCCTGTAGTAATTTCTCTGCCAGTTTTGGATCGCCCAGGTAGGCTTCGATGACTTTTTCGTTTTTGGAAATTTCTTCGGGTGTGCCTTCCGCAATCTGTTCGCCGTAGTCCAATACCAGGATACGATCCGAAACATTCATGACAGCTTTCATCACGTGCTCGATCATGATGATCGTGATACCCTGATTTCGGATTTTCTTGACGGTCTCAACCATATTTGCAATTTCAGATGAATTGAGACCGGCCAGCACCTCGTCCAGCAACAACAGATATGGACGGGCGGCCAGCGCCCGGGCCATCTCCAGACGCTTCTTTTGCGCGACGTTGAGGCTGCCTGCCAGTTGATCAGCGCGAACCTTCAATTCAACGAATTCCAGCACTTCGTCTGCAATGTCAACGGCATGCCTCAGGCTCTGGTTCTCTCGCCCGAAACAGGCGCCAACCATCACATTTTCCCGGACCGTTAGCTCGTTCAAAGGCTGAACGATCTGGTGGGTACGCGCCATCCCCATGTGGGCATGGTCATACGTTTTTAGCGTGGTGACATCCTTATCGCGGAAGATGATGCGACCTTCTTCTGGGGGATAAATACCGTTGATTGCGTTGAACAGCGTGGTTTTGCCTGCGCCGTTTGGCCCAATCAAACCAAGGATCTGGCCCTCGGGCAGGTCGAAGGTAACCTGTGTCAAAGCCTGCAAGCCGCCGAAGCGTTTGGTCACCCCTTGCACGGATAATAATACGGTCATGCCAGTACCCTCCTGAACGACGGTATGCGGTGGCGCAACCAGCCAACTGCGCCCGCCGGGATGAAGAGCACGATGAGCAGGAGCAAAACGCCAGAGACGGAAAGCTGAATGTTTTTGAAGATATCACTGGTTACAAGATACCCGCGCATTCCCTGGTAGGCAAATGCGCCCAGAATAGGCCCGAGAACTGTACCCTGACCGCCCAGCATTACCATCACCAGCAACTCGATGGATGAATGTAACGGAAAAGCAACGTGCGGTTCCACATTGCCGTTCTTGAAGAAGAACAAGACGCCGACCATGCCGGGGATGATGGCTGAGAGAACATATGCCCAGGTCTTGGCATCCGGGGCAGCGACACCCATCACTTCGGCAGCATCCTCGTTCTCGCGAATCGCCTGCAAGCCCAGCCCAAACTTTGAGGTGCGGACAAGATGACTGGTGATGAGCGCTGCAAAGGTCAACCCCGCCATGATGTAAAACGACATGCTCAAGGCCTGGGCTGCGCCGCCATAAGCCTTGTAGACCGAGAAGTTCAAGGTCATGCCGATGGGGCCGCCGAACAGTTCAAGGTTGTTGATCAAGGCTTTCATGGCTTCGTTAATGCCGATGGTTGCGAGTGCGAAGTAAGCTCCGCGCAAACGCAATATCGCTTTACCAAGCAAGAAAGCTAACAGGCCAGATGAAATTCCACCGACCAGCAAACCGGCCCAAATGGGCCAGCCTTGCTCGTTTACAAAGTACAGGCCAACATAGCCGCCAAATCCGTAGAAGACTATATGACCAAAGCTGACGTAGCCGGTATAACCGAGTAGAATATTCAGGCTGGAGGCCAGCGCAATTGCTTTCAATATCGTGAAGGCGCTTTCGCGGTTCGAGACATTTCCCGTGACCACCGGCCACAGAACCAGCCCTGCGACCACCAGCAACGGTAAGAAGAGACCAAGATGAGTTCGCCAATGTTTCATTGTTTTGCTCCGAAGAGTCCCTTTGGCCGTACCAGCAGGATAACGACGAACAAAGCAAATTCGATCACAGGCACCCAGGAAGTTTCCATAAAGGCAGGGATAATGCCCTCAAGCACGCCCAAGATCAGGCCGCCGAGCAATGCGCCGATTGGATTGCCCAATCCGCCTAACACGCCAATGACGAAGCTTTTCAATTCATAGCTCCCGCCTGACAGGATGTTGAAGGGGAAAAAGGTGGCGATTAATGCGCCGGAAACGGCAGCAAGCATCGTTCCAAGCCCGAAGCTGAGCGCCAGAATGCGAGTGGACGGTATGCCCATCAATTCCGCAGCAGCCCGATTATTGGTCACAGCCCGGATGTGTTTCCCCGGGCGGGTTCTGTACAGGAAAAGATAGAGTCCGCCGGTAAATAGAACTGCGATCAATGCCGCGATCAGACGCGTTCCAAGGATCGTCGTCGAACCGAGCCGAAAACTTCCCATGTTGAAATCGACATTGTAGGGCGAGGTTGTAAAAACAGCGGTCCCGATGCCGATAATGATCATGTTTACAGAGAACGTTGCCAGCAGCGATGAGAGGTGAGGAGCATTGATCACCCTGTGTACTGCAATGAAATAGATCAAAATCCCCAGCAACAATCCCAGGGCGGCGATCAGGAACAAGCCTATGTAGGGGTTGATCCCCATGTTGATGAAAAGGATGAAAGTCCCAAACATTCCCAGCGCAATGATGGGTCCGTGTGACAGATTGATGACATTCATTACGCCCCAGATCAGGGTCAATCCCATGGCCGCCACGCCGTACACGAACCCCAATAGAATGCCATCAGGAAGGGAGGTCAGGAGCAGGTTGAATTGTTGCATATCAACTCCCAGTCATATGGTTATTGAAGTGACACATCCCCTCAGAGTGTCTCTGAGGGGATGTATGGATGTTGCATAATTACGGAGTCGAAGCTCCGTAGAGCGGGTCGGCTGTGGCGACGTCAGCGGGGGCGATGATAACGCGGACCAATTCGCCCGCATCGTTTTTCTGCCATTGGGCCACGACCATCTTGTGGGCGATCTGCAAACCATGCGCTTCTTCGGATGTATCGAACTTTATGGCCCCGTAGAAGGTCATGATGTCCATGGCATTCAACGCGGCTTTGACGGCTTCAGGATCGACCGAGTCGGCATCCGTAATTGCTTTCTGCAACACTAACCCAGCCGCGTAACCGCCGGCTGCGTGGTAGGTGGGTTTGTCGCCGGTTGCCGCTTCGTATGAAGCTGCAAATTCTTCTCCGGTAGGTCCAAACCATTCCACTCCCATGTTAGCAGCTTCAGCTTCGGTGTGGGTAGCAGCGAGTTCCCACTGGCTGGAGGTGGCGACACCTAGGGCAGCGTCACCTAGTTCGGGAAATTTGGAATCTGCCGGGGCGACCAGCAGGTAGACAAAGTTCAAGCCGATATTGCGGTCATAGAGCGCGCGGGCCAGGGCAGTGCCGTCATTGTAGTGGCCGCCGCCTAGCAGAACGGTTGCTCCAGAGCCAGAAATCTTATTGACAATTGGACCAAAGTCGGCAGTATCTGAAGCATAACCTTCTTCAAGTACTATTTCAAAGTCATTTGCTTCCAGATAGGGTTTGATGCCCTCTGCCACACTTGTGGAAAACTTGTCGCTTTCGTGTACAAGCGCAATTTTTGCTTCGGGATCCAATGTTTTGAGCATATCCACCGTGCTGGACATGTACAGGCTGGCGGGCGTGTATAGTTGGAACAGGCTGGTATTGCCGGTCTTGTAGGTGTCATCATCCGCTGCGCCGGTCGTGATCATGACTTTTCCATTCTGTTCGGCCACGATGGACGCAGCAGAGGTCAGGCCGGAGGAATACGGGCTGATCAGGAACTCGGCGTTATCCTCGGTGATCAGGCGCGTATACAGTTCCTGCACGCGTTCTGCGTTGGATTCATCATCATACGTATGCGCCGCAAACTTGATGACTGTTCCATCGCTCAATGTAAGGCCGCCAGCCTCATTGACCTGGTCCATCCACAGGTTGAGGCCGATCACCTGGCGCTTGGACAAAACTTCCTGCGAGCCGGTCAATGAAGAAGTAAAGCCGATCACAACGGTTTGCTCTTCCATCATTGGTTCGGCTGGCGCCTCGGTAGCCTCTGGCATAGCCGGCTCGGCGGGTTCAGCTGGGGCTGCTGGTTCAGCGGGTGCAGGCGCTTCGGTAGCGCCGCTTCCGCAGGCTGCCAGGAATAAACTGGCTACCATCAACAGGGCGAGCAATCTTACGATCTTACCTTTCATACGTTCTCCTCCTTTGGCTAGGGGAAATAGAGTGGTGTGGGAGTAATACAGGACGCTCCCAACTCATGGTCTCTATGAGACCTGTTGTTAGGATAATTGTATTGGGTTAGTGCAAATATATACTAAAAAGAGGGGGTATTGTCGTAAATATAATGTAAAAACAGGTTATCCTGCTATGTTAGACACCATCAGCCGTCGAAGCGGTAGCCTACGCCGCGTTCTGTATAGAGATATGTGGGGTGTAGGGGGTCGACTTCGATCTTTTGCCTGAGCCTGCCTATATAAACACGCAAATACTCTGCTTCTTCCCCATATTCGGGTCCCCATACATGTTGCAGGATCGCCCGGTGGGGCAATACCTTTCCGGTATTTCTCATCAAGTAAATCAATAGGTTGAACTCGGTGGGCGTCAGGTCCAAGACTTCATTTCGTACCGTCACTTCGTGGCGCGCCAGGTCGGCACATATTTCCCCGCGGACGATGCGTTCATCCAGCGTGCTTGGCTCTGACCAACGCGCGCGTCGCAATACCGCTTTAATGCGTCCAAGCAACTCGCCAACCCCAAATGGCTTGGTCAGGTAATCATCTGCGCCATAGGCAAAGGCGCGGATCTTGTCAGCCTCCTCGCCTAATGCAGTCAAAACCAGGATAGGCACGATCGATGTCTGGCGGATACGTCGTGTTGTTTCTAGCCCGTCCAGGTGGGGCATCATGATATCGAGTATGACCAGATCGATCCTCTCGGTATTGAAAAGCGCCAGCGCTTCTAACCCGTTCGAAGCTGTCAGCACCTTGTAATTTCGAACCTCTAAATTTTTGCGAACAAAATCGCGCAGGGATTTTTCGTCATCGACCACAAGAACGATCGGATTGTTCATTTCTGAGCTGCCTTTATTGAATCGTATGGTTTTACATTACCAGCCCGTGTAGAGAGCGGGATAGAAAAAGCGATGCATGCGCCTTGTTTTTGATTTTCGACCCAGATCTCACCACCATGCGCGCGTATCAGTCCCTGGCAGATGGCCAGCCCAAGCCCGGCTCCGCTGGAAATGCGCGCCAGGCTGGCGTTCACCTGGTAATAGCTCTCGAAGATGCGCTGGCTTTCTTCTTCCGGGATGCCTGGGCCGTCATCACTGACACGGAAAATTATGTTCTCACTTTGACTCTTGATGTCGATGTGAATCATGGCGTGTTCCCCGGCATATTTTACGGAATTCTCGATCAAGTTCCTCAAGACAGTTTCCAGTCGGGGACGGTCGGCGAATAGTTTGGGTAAATTCGCTTCCATCTGGACCTCGAACCTGTTTCCCGGTTGCAATTGCGCTTGCCTGGCTGCCCGCTGGATAATATCATCCAGGTCGCATTCATCTCTAGACAGCATGAGTGAACCGGCTTCAATGCGCGATAAATCTAACAGGTTGTTGACCAGGTTCGACAGGCGGTCTGATTCGTCCGAAATGATCGATAAGAACTCTCGTTGCGATTCCCGGTCCCATTCCACGTCATCTGCCAGTAGGGTGGTTGCATATCCCTTAATAGCAGCTAATGGCGTGCGAAGTTCATGTGAAACTGTGGAAACAAGGCTAGATTTCATGCGGTCGAGTTCATGGTCTGCAGTGATGTCATGCAGGATCAGTCCACGCCCGATAGGGATGTTGTTTGTGTCGGTCACGTCGAATGTGTCGAGGCGCAGGTGTACTGTCCGACCCAGCACGAGGAGAGACAGTTCTACACGTTGGTTGCTTTTGCGTTCAAGTAAACTGTTTACCTCTTTGCGGATGCTATCTACGTCTGATGTTTTTTCAAGGATACGAGACAGAACCCGGTCTATCGGCGCGCCGGACAGCGCTTCGGGAGGTAGATCGGCAAGTTCGCCAATGCGCCGGTTAGCGTAGACAACAGCCCCTGACAAATTGCTCAGAATCAATCCGTCTTGCAGGGATTGGATCAAGGCCTCCAGTCGGCGGGTCTGCTCCTTCAGGCGCATGTCGCTTCTTTCGTAGAGCACAGCGTTTTCGAGCGCCATAGTAGCCTGGTTGGCAAAGTTCGAGAGTAACTGGATTTCGTTATGAGAGAACTCGTGCGGCTTTGGATGGAAGACGAGCAAGGCGGTGGGAGGGGCGTATTGTGTGTTGAGTGGAACGGCTAGAACCGCCCTGTATCCTTCAGCGCGTGACCGTGGACGTTGTGGCGTATAGGATGGATCGGTTTCTGTATCACTGACCTGGATTGGTTCCCTTGAGTGAAGCGCGCGCATTGTGACCGAGCTTGGCTCGGTTGGCTGGATGGTCAATTGCTCAGCAAATTGACTGGACAAGCCGCGGCTGGCTCGGATACGGAATACGCCGACCTGTTCATCCAGGGCGATAATAGCGCTCATGCGCACATCCAGCAGGCGGCTGGCCTGCTCGAGAATTCGGTCGAGCACGGTTCGCAGGTCGAGGGATGAAACAACGGCGGTGCTGGTCTCCAGCAATGTAGCCTGCTCTTTCATGCGGTCTGCGATCAATTCCTCCAGCTTGAGAATGGAACGAGTCAGGTGGCCGACCTGGTCGCTTCGCCTGGCTTGAGCTTCGAGTATCACACGTTCTTCTGACCTGATAGGATTATTCAGGCCGATGGCTTCGCTGGTGGGTGCGAGCCGTTCAATCGGTGATATCACCCGTAGGATGAGCATTCTCCAGAAAAACAGGCCGATCAAAACGAATGTTGCGGCTGCGACGATAACGACACGTCGCAGAAAGATTTGCGTAGAAAAGGCAGTTGCCGTTGGACGGCTGACTATTACACCCCAGCCAATCTCTGGGATAGGAGCGTACGTATAGAGCCGTTCTTCATGACTTGGATCCGTCTCTGTGACCGTACCGCTTTCTCCAGCCAGAACGTGCCCATAACTATTTGGCATCAAAACGCTTGCTGGTTGTAAGAGCAGGGTGGGATCAGGGTAGGCAATAATCTGTGCGCTCGAATCCAAGATGACAAGTTGCAAGCCTTCTTCAGCCTGATGTTCCGAAACAATTGCAGAAAGGGTGTCGCTCAGGCTTTCCAGCCTGATATTCGTTCCTACCAAGCCGAGAAAACTTCCGTCTGCTGACCAGATCGGCATAACGGCGGTCGCAACGGCTTGTTCAGTCGTTGGCGAGATGCGCCCTTGAGATACAAGCGGTTGTGTCGATTTGAGCGCCCTTAGATAGTAATCTCTAAAAGAAAAGTCGGTACCAACCGTAGAGCCCGGCCCAACAGGATAATGGTAGAGCATGATGCCATCCGAATCGAGCCGGTAGACCAGATTGACATCCGGGCGCGTCCTCAGGAGGATGCTGAATGAATTTTCCATGGCAGTTGGGCTTGCAGCAATCACGCCCGGATATTTTGCCAACTCCTCTACAGCTTTGAGCGCATTGTTGATCGACAGTTCAGTTTCCTGGGCGATGGCGCGCGCCAGGGACAGGTCATTTGTAACAACATCATTTTGAATGCGTTCACCAACCACTGTATCAAAAAACCATAAGGTTGCCAGAAACGGAATGATGAGGAGCAGATAGAGCGCTAAGAGCTGCAGACCAAGGTCGCGGTGGAATCGGAACCAGCGTTGCATGAACTTATTTCGCAAACTCGCGAAGCACGCGCACCATATGTTTCGCGTGCTTTAGATATAGATCAAGGCGAATGTTTTCGTTGGGCGCATGGGCGCGCGTATCGGGATATCCCAGGCCTGCGGTTGCGACGGGCAGACCGAGATCGTGCACGAAAGGATAGTTCGGCCCGGAGCCGCCAGTCATAGGGACCTTTTGCATGGGAATGCCATAAACGTCTTTGGCGGCGTCGACCACGATATTGATAAAGGGGTCGTCTGGGTCAGTGCGGGCAGGTGGTTCGCCGCCCAGGAAGTCGATTTGCACATCGCTGAAACCTTCGGTGTCGAGGTGGGCGCGCAGCTTTTCGAGCACCTCAGCAGGCGTCTGGTCCGGGACGAGGCGGAAGTCCACTTTGGCGGAGGCACGCGCGGGCTGTACCGTTTTGGTGCCGGGGCCCTGGTAGCCCGAACTCAGTCCGCAGATGGTGCAGGTGGACGAGAAAATTTCCTCAACCTTCAGGTTTGTGCCGCCGGTGAGGCCCTTGATAAATTCTTTGACGCCGTAGCGAGCTTTGTATTCGGGAGCCACGTCCGGGAGGGTGGCTAGCAATTCTCGGTCGCGGGCGGTGGGCGGCTTGACGTTGTCGTAGAAGCCAGGGATGCGGATTTTCTCGTCAGGTCCCTTGAGCGTGTTGAGCGCCCAGGTCAAGCGCCAGGCGGCGTTGGGAAAAATGGAGCCGCCCAGACCGGAATGCACGTCAGTGGAAAGCGATTCCACAGAAAGCTCGACATAGCAAATGCCGCGCAGTCCAAGGTATTGGATCGGCGTTTCGTTTTGGTCGACGCCGCCAAACTCCCAGATGCAGGCATCGGCAGCCAGGCGTTCTTTATGCTCCAGGACAAATTGGTGCAGGTGCACACTGGCGGTTTCTTCTTCGCCTTCGATTACAAACTTGATATTGCAGGGGAACTCTCCCTCGGTTTCGAGCAGGGCGTCCAGTGCAAACAAACGGGCGACAATGTGGCCTTTGTCATCGCTCACGCCGCGGCCATATAATTTGCCCTCGCGTACTTCCGGATCGAAGGGTGGGCTCTCCCAAAGCTCGAGCGGTTCGGGCGGCTGAACGTCATAGTGGTTGTAGAACAGCAGCGTTTTGTTGCTCGCCCCTTTTCGTTCGGCGTAGACGACCGGTGCGCCATCAGTGGCCAGGATTTGTACCGTGAAGCCGCGCTTTTCCAGCATCTGGCCGACCAGGGTTGCGCACTCTTTCAGCCCCCAATCCTGCGCGCCGACCGATGGCTGGGCTACAAGCTGGGAGAGTTCTCGGACGCTGGCATCTAGGTTGTTCTCGAGATAGGTATCGTAGCGTTGGTAATCTGTCATTTGGATATGTCCATTAGAATTTGTTCAGTAACCAATCGAGCGAATAAAAACCTGCGTAAGCAAACAGGGCCATTTTGACGAGCTGGCCAATCCAACAAGCGACCAGGAATCGGCGCAGAGACATTTTGGCAATGCCCGCGGCCACACCGGCAATATCGAAGAAAGGATTTGGAATGGCAGAGAGCACAAGGATAGCCCAACTCCCGTATTTCACTACCCAGGGATGAATGCGATCATATGCACCCGTATTTTCGATGACAGCCTGGCCGCTAAACCCGGCCAGATAACCGGAAAGCTCACCGAGCGCGCCGCCGGTCCCGGCAGCCAGCGCCACTCCCAGTGGATTGAAAATGCTGCCCATGGCAAAAACGACTGCTACGCCCGGCGCAGGCAGAAAGATGGTGGCGTTTGCCATCAAAGCGACCAGGAAGATGCCTGGATATCCATAGGTAGCAAACTCTTCGACGCGATTGCGGATGCTGTATATGTAAACTGTAATCGCAACCACCACTAACAGGGCAAGGATGCGCAGGATGTTGGTCAAAACACTGGAGCGCTTCGACCGCTTTTCATACTCTTTTTTTTCAGGCGCTTTCTTCAATGCTTACTTTCAGGATTTTGACGCCGGGCGATTCCGGCTGCATCGGATCGCGAGGGGGAATAGACATAAGCACATCCATGCCTTCACTGACCTGGCCAAACACGCTGTGTTTGCCGTCCAACCAGGGCGTGGGGACGTGCGTGATGAAAAACTGCGAGCCGTTTGTGTTCGGTCCGGCATTGGCCATGGAGAGCACGCCGGGCTTGTCGTGTTTCAGGTTGGGGTCGAACTCATCCTGGAATTTGTACCCGGGGCCGCCCGTGCCTGTGCCGGTTGGGTCGCCGCCTTGTACCATGAAATTGGCGATCACGCGGTGAAATATCACGTTCTCATAGAAACCCTGACGGGCAAGGAAGACAAAATTGTTGACCGTTTTGGGCGCTTTGGCGGCAAAGAGCTCGATCACCATTTCGCCCTTGTCGGTTTCCATACGGGCTGTGTACGCTTTCTTTGGGTCGATTTCCATTGCGGGTGGGGTATTCCATTTGTTTGCCATTTCAACTCCTAAATTAATTCGGTTTTCAACTGAGCAGGGATTCAATGCGCGCGACGACCATATCCAGGGCGGCGGTGTTGAAGCCTCCCTCCGGGATGATGACATCGGCATAGCGCTTGGACGGTTCGACAAACTCCAGGTGCATCGGACGGACCGTAGCCTGATAGCGTTTAATGACGCTTTCCACCGTTCGGCCGCGTTCCGTTATATCGCGTTGCAGACGCCGGATCAGGCGGACATCTGCATCCGTATCGACGAACAGCTTCACATCGAAAAGAGATCGCAAAGCCGGATCAACGAAAATCAAAATGCCCTCCACGATGACCACGCCGCGCGGATTGACTTTGAAGGTCCTGTCTGTGCGGCTGTCGGAGGAGAAATCGTAGACCGGCACGTCGATCGAGTGCCCGGCTTTCAATTGTTCGATGTGAGAGATCAGCAATTCGGTTTCCAGGGAATTGGGGTGGTCGAAGTTGACTTCGGTGCGTTGCGTCGGTGGCAGGCCGGTCAGGTCTTTGTAGTACGAATCATGCTGAATGTAGGCGATGCGGTCCGGGCCGACGCGTTGCAAGATCTCCTGGGCTACGGTGGTCTTGCCGGAACCAGAGCCGCCTGCGATGCCAATCACGAGGGGCGTAATATGCGCCATGATGGCCGAATTATACTCGTACAATCAAAAAAGACACCCGTCAGGATGTCTTTTTGAGTTTCTTGAAATACGCGGTAATGGCCTTCCAGATGGGGCAGCGATCATAGACTCCGCTAAACAGGATCAACAATCCAAGCGCGAGCAGCCACCAGGTCGAGGCTTGAAACGCAAAAATGACGGTGACAGTGCCAACCCCCAGGCGCAGATAGCGGTCTATGGGCGAGATGGGGATTTGGATATCCCCTCCGCCTGCCAGCGCTTCGAACATTCGCCGGTAGGTATCTTCGCGTTGTGCGCCTGTAAATCTGCCCGCGATTTTTCCATCCTGGATGAGCAGGACGGTGGGGATGCCGTAGATTTTGAGTTCTTGCAACAGTCCCTGGTGCTCATCGGAGTTGACCGGCCAGAAGTCAACCTCATCTTTGTATTCCCCGGCCAGCTTTTCGAGCACAGGCTTGGTCATGCGACAGGGCGCACACCAGGGCGCCCAGAAATCGACAACGGTTGGTTTCCCGGAAGCTTTTGCTTTTTCTAAGAATTGTTTTTGATCCATGACACTTAGATGCATGTCCGGCTGAAATGGTGCAAAAAAACCCCTTCCGGTTTGGAAGGGGTAGGTGATCTGGATGTTACATCCCAGCCATGTAGGCCAGGCCAACCGTCCCAGGCCCGGCGTGGGTGCCGACCACCGGACTGACCGTAGACATAATGCTTTCTGTGGCGTTCATTTCTTTGGAGGCTTTGTCCAACAGCGCCTGTGCTTCTCCTTCGGCGGCGGCGTGGAGCGTCGCCAGGCGGATGGGTGTTTTGCCCTTGGTCTGCTCCATCACCAATTCGAGCACGCGCTCCAACGCCTTACCCTTTGTGCGGATGCGTTCTACGGCTTCGACGCGACCGTCGATAACTGCCAGCACGGGTTTCATGTTCAAGGCGGTGCCCAGGAAACGTTGTGCGCCGCCGATGCGCCCGCCACGATGCAGGAACTCGAGCGTGTCCACCGCGAAGTAGACACCGGTGTGCTCGCGGGCTTTTTCGGCCAGGGCAACTGCCTCGGCCAGATTAGCCCCGTCTTCGACCGCGCGCGCGACCGTTATAACCTGGAAGCCCATAGCCATCGATGTCGATTTTGAATCGATGAAGGTCACTTTATCGCCTGCGCTGCCCATCATTTCCTTGGCCTGGACCACAGATTGGATGGTGCCGGAGAGCTTGGCTGAAAGGAAAATCCCCAACACATCGTAGCCCTTTTCGATAAGGCCCTCGAAGGTTGTTTTCATCGTAATGGGTGTCACCTGCGATGTGGTCGGCATCACTTTGGCCGTTTTGAGCCGGGCATAGAATTCATCAGGTTGGATGTCGACGCCGTCTTGAAAGGTTTCTTCCCCCCAAATCAAAACCTGTGGCGTGACCGTCAGGTTGTGTTTTTGGATCAGATCGGATGGTATATAAGCGGTACTATCAGTTACGATTGCAATTTTGGACATTTCTCCTCCCGCGGAGTTTGTGGAATAGACTTTTGACGTTTGTTGTAACCCCAATCTGCCGATTGAGTTTCAGGTGTTATCAAAATCTTCACATGGTATAATAATTTTGGTTAGGAAATTGCATTGAGGAGCCCACATTGGCTTTTAATCCCATCAACTGGCTTTTGGGCCTGTTTTCTCTGGACATTGCCATTGATCTTGGTACAGCAAACACCCTTGTCAATGTTCGCGGCAAGGGTATTGTGATTAACGAACCCTCATGGGTCACGATTGATAAAAGATTGCGCCAGCCGCTTGCCATTGGGTTGGAAGCGAAAGAAATGGTCGGTCGCACCCCAACCAATGTTATGGTGGTCCGTCCTCTTCGTGATGGTGTGATTTCTGAGTTTGATGTTACGCAAATTATGCTGGAATATTTTATTGGTAAAGTTCACGAGCAGAGTGTCGTCCCATTACCGCGACCGCGTATCATAATCGGTATTCCTACCGGCGTTACCGAAGTGGAAAAACGGGCAGTCTATGACGCAACCATGGCAGCCGGAGCCCGTCAGACTTTTCTCCTGGAAGAGCCGATAGCCGCAGCGCTGGGAGCAGGCCTGCCGATTGGAGAGATCCGGGGTAGCATGGTAGTTGATATCGGTGGTGGCACGACGGAGGTAGCGGTTTTGTCGATGAGTGGCGTCGTGGCTTCCCGTTCTCTGCGCGTTGCAGGCGACGAAATGGACGAAGATATTGTCCATTACCTGCGGAATAAATACAATCTGTTGATCGGGCAGGGCGTGGCAGAACAAGTCAAATGGAACATCGGCTCTGCCTTCCCGCTGCCTACCGAGAAGACGATGGAAGTGCGCGGACGCAACCTCGTCACGGGTTTGCCAGAGACGATTGAAGTTTCCTCGGTTGAAATCCGTGAAGCGCTTTCGGGATCAGTGCAAGTGATTGTCGATACGATTCGCGACGCCTTGGATGAAATCCCCCCGGAAATTGTCTCTGACCTGATGGATCTTGGCATCTGCCTTGCGGGTGGCGGCGCAATGTTACAAGGGCTCGCTGATCGCTTATCTGATGAATTGAAACTGCGCGTTTGGGTTGCTGAAGATCCGCTGTCCTGCGTGGCACGTGGCGCAGGAATGATTTTTGATGACTTCGAAAGGTTAAGTCGATTGTTGGTTGGACTCGAGCGTGGTAGTACGCGCCATAGCGTGTAATTGTTTTGGGATCAGCCCGATCTAGCTACCGTATTTTAAAATGAGAAATTTGTTCGGTCGTTATCTTCAAACGACGATTATCTTTTTGATCGTAGGCGGGATACTTTTCTTAGCGTTCGGTGGGTATTTAGGTGGCGCCTCTCGTGGATTGGGTAGTTCCTTGGTTGGGATTCAAACCTGGCTTGCAACACGATACACGGCAATTCAGGACTTTCTTGCCGCACCACGCGATATCGCTACGTTACGTCAACGGAATGCTGAACTCGAAGCCGAAGTCTCTCGCTTGCAAGGTCAGGTCATTGAATTGCAGCAAAGAGTGGACGAGACAGAGATTCTGGCAGCCCTGGTAGATTTTTCACGCGCGAATCCTGAAAGCACCTATAAGGGAGCTGCGGTTGTAGGTCGAGACCCAAGCCCTTTTCTCCACTACATTATTATCAATCGCGGTTCGAACGATGACATCCTGCGTGGCATGCCGGTTGTAACCAATCAAGGCCTGATCGGCCGCGTGGATGCAGTTGTCGCTGATGCTGCTCGCGTGCAGCTGGTGACAGACCCCGGGTCAGCTATTAATGTTCGCTTACAAAATGCGGATACGGATGCGGTTCTCGTTGGCTCAGTAACTGGCGATTTGTCGCTGGACATGATTTCACAGGATGTGACCGTGGAAGCTGGCGATGTCGTATTGACGTCCGGGTTGGGAGGAGGCTATCCTCCTGATCTGATCGTTGGACAGGTGTTGAACGTTCGCAAACTTGACTTTGAGTTGTTTCAGCAGGCTGCGCTTCAACCAGCGGTAGATTTTGCTCGTCTTGAGATTGTGTTGGTCATAACGAACTTCAGGCCAGTCGATGTCGAGCCTTTAATTCCTATTACAAATCCCTGATTATGTTTCGCAACTTGATCGCCTTTCCGTTGCTTGCATTGGTCGTTATTGTGCAGTCAGCGGTAATCAGTCATATGACACTTCTAGCAGGCTATGCCGATTTGATGCTGGTGATTTTGGCTGCCTGGGCGTTGAAAGCTGAGGCTTCATTTGCATGGTTGTGGGCCATTTTAGGTGGAGTTATGGTATCTTTTGTTTCTGGGTTGCCCTGGCCTGTTACAATGTTCGGATATTTATTTGTGGTATTAATTGCTCAACTACTAAGAAGACGGGTCTGGCAGGCGCCTCTTCTTGCAATGTTCAGTGTAACCTTTATAGGAACTTTGATCATGGATCTGTTTACCTTAATAGTATTGAACTTGTTGGGAACACCGCTTCCGATGGGTGACTCGCTGGGATTGATTGTCCTTCCAAGCATGTTGCTCAATCTGTTGTTTGCCATTCCCGTCTATGTGATGATACGCGATTTGGCTCAATGGGTTGGCCCAGCCCAGGAGGTTGAATGAGTTCTACCACCGCGCCTCCCAGAACTTCACTTACCCCATGGCGTTTATGGGTTGTGTATGGCGTTGTCTCGCTCGTTATGGGTTCCCTCCTCTACCGCTTGATCAGTCTGCAGATATTACAAAGGACAGATTGGTTAGATCAAGCCGTGGAGAACTATACAACGACAATATCAGTTCCTCCAGCGCGAGGAATTATCTACGATCGCAACGGCTACATTCTGGCTAGCAATGTTGCATCCTATAATGTTGTTATTACACCGGCGGACTTACCGGATTCCGAGGCTGATATTCAAAATATCTACCGGTATTTGTCAGCTTTAATCGATGTTCCGGCATCACAAGGGACAATCGAGGATGCAAAGCTGGTCGCCGAATGTGTACCTGGACCTGGGATTTCGCAACTAGTTGCTCTGGGTGAATCTTTAGCTCCTTATCGCCCTGTTAAGATCCAATGTAATGTTGATGAAGAAGTCGCCCGCACGGTTCGTGAAAGAGCAGTCGATTGGCCGGGTGTCTCTGTCGAAATCGAACCGATTCGGGAATATCCAACTGGTTCGTTGACAGCAAACGTGGTCGGTTTTCTGGGTCCGATTCCGGCGGCTTTGGAGGAAGAGTACCGGGCCGATGGGTTTGTTCCCAACCGGGATAAAATCGGATATGCTGGTGTAGAGGCTGCGTTGGATGAAATCCTGACAGGCATACCTGGACGACGCACCGTTCAGGTAGATGTGGCAGGAGCGGAGTTGCGCAATCTTGAACCCCCCATCGCTCCCGTGCCGGGAAATAATCTCAAATTAACTATTGACACGCGTTTACAGACTGCTGCTGAAGCTGTTTTATTGACTGAAATTCAAGCCTGGAATGATTACTTTGGGCGGATTCGTATTTCCAGTGGCGTGATCATTGCCATGAATCCGAGGACGGGAGAAATCCTGGCAATGGTTACGTATCCGACCTATGAAAACAATCGCATGGCGCGCTTTATTCCTGCCTATTATTATGAGCAATTGAGTCAGGACCCGCGGCGACCCTTACTCAACAATGCTATACAAGCTGAATACCCTCCAGGATCGGCATTTAAAATCTCCACAGCGACCGGCGCGATCAACGAAGGAGTTGTAAGGTTAGGACAAGAGATATTTGCGCCGGGGCAATTGTTGCTATGTGAGAAATTTTCCCCGAATGACCCGTGTACGCCTAATAATACCCGTCCATTCGTAGATTGGATCCTTGATACAAACCCGGAGGGATTTGGCATCATTGATTTCTATCGGTGTATTGCTTTTTCCAGTAATGTCTGCTTCTATAAACTGGGCGGTGGTTATGAGGATGAGATTGAAGAAGGGCTGGGCATTTTTCGCCTCGGCGAATACGCTCGCGCTATCGGCTATGGACGCCCATCCGGAATCCAGTTGATCGGTGAACAGGACGGCTTGATCCCCTCGCCACAGTGGAAACGTATCAATCAGGGTGAAAACTGGTCTACCGGCGATACTTATATCGCTTCTGTTGGGCAGGGCTATGTGCTTTCGACGCCTCTCCAAGTCTTGATGTCGGGGGCAACGATCGCGAATGACGGAAAGCTGATGCAGCCCACAATTGTCCGCGAGGTGACCGACAGCGAAGGGAAAGTCATTGAGCAGTGGTTCAACCCGGAAGATTTTACTGTTTCGGAACGACCGACAAAAGGTAGTTATCGGATATCCCCATTCACTCCAAATATAAAATGGGATACTACAGTCGACCCTTTGATCAAAGGGTATAGTTGCGAAGCAGGTTATTGCTCTGAAACCGGTGAGATTAAAATAATTGAACCTTCCAGTATACGGGCTGTACAAACGGGTATGCGCATGGCTATCACGGATCCACGTGGAACACTTACCAGGATCTTTGCTGGTTTCCCGATTGCCGTGGCCGGAAAAACAGGGACCGCTGAATATTGCGATGATGTAGCGCTTGAAGCCAATCGTTGCCAGTTTGGTGAGTGGCCGACTCATTCCTGGACTATGGCTTATGCGCCATTCGATGATCCGGAGATCATCATTCTGGCTTTTGCCTATAACGGCGGAGAGGGCGCCAGTGTAGCCGGTCCGATGGTTGCACGCGTCATGGAAGCTTATTTCGAACTCAAGGCCATTGACATTGCACAGAGTGGGGGCGGGTAAACGTATCTGATCTCCTCATTGGAGTTCATGCTATAATTCACCAACCTTTTCTAAAAGAGAGGCCAGGTTGTCTTTTTCGTGTAGCTATGGATGAGCAAACATTTCCCATTCAAATCAAGGGTTTGCGCGATGGGCTACTCATCACAGTAGGAGATGGCGACTGGGCAGCACTGGAACCTGCTTTATTCGAGCAGATCCAATCCCAGCAAGCTTTTTTCCGAGGCGCGCGGGTTGCATTGGACGTCGGCACTCAAATATTACGGGTGAATGAACTGGTTTCATTACGAGATAAACTCTCTGAACAGGGGATTTCTCTCTGGGCCGTTTTGAGCGAATCTCCTACAACCGAAAAAACTGCGCAATTGTTAGGGCTGGCGACCCGTATTTCGAAACCTCGTCCGGAAGAAACGCGACAATTTTCTGTCGACGACCTGGGTGATGAGACGGCTCTTTTTTTAAGCAAGACGCTACGGTCTGGAACCAGGATTGAATTTCCCGGACATGTAGTAGTATTCGGGGATGTGAATCCCGGTGCGGAGATTGTAGCTGAAGGCAATGTGCTCGTTTGGGGGCGGGTACGCGGCATGATCCACGCCGGGGCAAAAGGAGATACGTCGGCTTATATCTGTGCGTTGGATTTATCTCCTACGCAGTTGCGTATTGCGAATGAGGTTTCCGCCGCGCTCGAGCCGCAGAATGATCCGCGCCCGGAGGTCGCCAGTCTCAATGAAGATGGTAAGCTGCAATCAGTTCCGTGGCAGCCAAGCTAAGTACTTTGGGATGAAACAATGAGTGCAAAAATCGTGACTGTAACAAGCGGCAAAGGCGGTGTGGGGAAAACGACCGCTGTTGCCAACATTGCTGTTGCCTTGGCCTCCAACGGCGCGAAAGTTTGCTGCATCGATGGCGATATTGGCCTGCGAAATCTCGATGTGGTCATGGGGCTGGAGAACCGAATCGTCTACGATCTCGTCGATGTGATCGAAGGTCGCTGCCGCCTGCGTCAGGCCATGATCCGTGACAAGCGCTTGCCTGAGCTTTATCTCATCCCGGCGGCTCAAACGCGGGACAAAAGTGCTGTTTCTCCTTCTGATATGGTTCGCTTGGCCGACGAACTGCGTAGTGAGGTCGATTGGGTCCTGATCGACTCTCCCGCTGGCATCGAACGCGGATTTCGTTACGCAATCGCCGCTGCCGATCAGGTACTGGTGATCACCAACCCGGAGGTGTCGGCTGTTCGTGACGCGGACAGGGTCATTGGCCTGCTTGAGGCGGAAGAGAAGGGTCCTGCTTCGTTGATTATCAATCGCCTGAATCCTAGCATGGTCAAAAACCATGACATGCTCTCGGCGGAGGATGTGCTCGATTTGCTGGCGGTGCGTTTGATCGGGATTGTCCCTGAAGACGAAACTGTCATTGTAGGCACGAATCGCGGTTCCCCGATCTCTTTCGAAGCAAAGAGCAAAGCCGGACAAGCTTTCCGTAATATTGCCCTGCGTTTGCAGGGACAGGAAGTGCCTTTCCTGGACCTGGACAGCCAGGGAACTCTGTGGGCTCGCATCCAACGGATAGCAGGGAGGAAATAGGATGGGCAGCTTTTTTGATCGCGTTACAGGCAGAAAGCGAAGCGCGCAAAGCGCCAAGGAACGCTTGCAGCTGGTTCTCATTCATGATCGTACCGATATAACCCAGGTCGAACTTGAGGCGCTCAAGGACGATATCCTGGCGGTCATCTCCCGTCATATCGAGATTGAACCTGGCGCTGTGCGCATTGATGTGGAACGGGATGGGCGTGAACATCGACTGGTGGCTGATATTCCCCTCAGGAGTGTGACGCGCCGCCGTAGCAGGTGAGGCTGATGCTGCGCGACATTTCGTGGCGACATTTTGATTTTTGGCTTCTCGGCGCAATCGTTCTAGCGACTGCGTTTGGGACGACCATGATCCGCTCTGCGGTTGCCGGGAACGAAGAACTTATCCCGTTGATCAATCGCCAGATTTATTTTGCATTAGCCGGTCTGGTTGTTATTTTTGTGGTCGCTGCGATTGATTACCGTTATTGGATCTCCCTGTACATCCCGATATTCATTGTTATGAGCATCCTTCTATTTTCGTTGTTCCTGAGCGCACAGGCGGTATTCGGCGCTGCCAGGTGGTTCACTGTTGGCGTGCTCTTCGTTCAACCCACGGAATTCGCTAAGATCGTTATCATTTTGATTTTGGCTCGTTATTTTGAAAAGAATCAGGAGCGCCCTCGTGACTTGCGTTGGATCGCCTTCAGTCTTACCTGGGTCTGGGGATTGACAATTTGGATTTTGTTACAACCGAACCTGAGCAATGTGGTTGTTATCACTGTCATCTGGTTTGTGCTTCTCTGGTTGAATGGCCTGCAACTTAAACATCTTTTTGCCTTTGGGGCTACCGGGATTGTCACCTTTGGCATTGTTGTCGTCCTGACATTTTTGGGGATTAGAATTCCTTTTCTTCAAGATTATCAACAACAAAGGATTGCGAACTTCATCCTGCCTGATCCAAATGCGACATTTGGCGCGACTTACAATGTGCAACAGGCCCTGGTTGCCATTGGTTCGGGTGGCTTGTTTGGCAAGGGGTATGGCCACGGCACACAGACCCAGTTGCGTTTTTTGAAGGTGCGTCACACGGACTTTATCTTTTCGGCGATTTCGGAAGAATTTGGCATGGTGGGCGGCATCCTGGTCATCCTTGTGTTGGCTTTTATCATCTGGCGCTGCCTGCGAGCCGCACAACGGGCCCGTGATGTATCTGGCGCTACCATCGCCTATGGCGTTGCTACCTTGATCTTCTTTCAGGGTGCGATCAACATCGGCGTTAACATGAACATTGTGCCTGTGTCTGGATTGCCATTGCCCTTCATCAGTTATGGCGGCAGCGGCCTCACGTCATTGATGTTGGGCATTGGACTTGTAGAAAGTGTAGCCTTGCGCCACAAATCTTTGGATTTTTGATACCGCAACCTCCAGACCTTGAACATGGTTGCAGTGCTGATCACTCAATCTCAGCTTGAGTTGGGATAAAGTGGTTGAGACACGGACAAACGGAATCCTATGACTTCCTTCCGTAAATACGGGCAAATCTCCGTTTTCTCCGCGAAATCCGTGTCCAAAATTGGAGAATCATGACGAATTCATCGAAACCAGCTCGCGCTCGCATGGCGCCTTCACCAACCGGGCGTTTTCATCTTGGCTCGGCGCGTACGGCGCTGTATAACTATCTCCTTGCCCGCAAGACGGGCGGGCAATTCATCCTGCGCATCGAAGATACCGACCAGAAGCGTTTTGTGGAAGGCGCCGAACAGGAAATTTTCGACGGCCTGATCTGGCTTGGGATCATACCCGATGAAAGCCCCCAGGTCGGTGGAAATTATGGCCCATATAGACAGACCGAGCGACGGGAAATCTATTTTGAGCACGCCAATCTGCTGGTCGAAAAAGGCGCTGCCTTTCCCTGTTTTTGCACGCCCGAGCGCCTTGCCCAGGTAAGGGGAGAACAACAACAGCGCAAGGAAAAGCCGCGATATGACGGCCTTTGTCGTCGGATCGACGCGGCTGAGGCCGCTCGCCGGGTTGCCAGCGGCGAGAAATATGTCATTCGTTTCAAAATGCCGTACGAAGGCTCAACCACCGCCCACGACCACTTGCGCGGCGATATCGTCACAGAAAACCGTTATCTGGATGATTACGTTCTGCTCAAGTCTGACGGCCTGCCCACTTACCATCTTGCAGCTATGGTCGATGATCACCTGATGGGCATTACGCACGTCTTCCGCGGCTCCGAATGGTTACCCACATTCCCGCTGCACGTGCAAGTTGTGCGCGCGTTTGGCTGGGACGAGCCGGTCTGGGTGCATCTCTCCGTTTTCCTCAAGCCTAGTGGCAAGGGCAAGATGAGCAAACGCGAAGACGCTGAAGTGCTCAAAGATGGCCACTCGGTTTTCGTCAAAGATATGCAGGACCTGGGCTACACTCCCGAAGGCGTTTTGAATTGGATCGCGCTGATGGGCTGGGGCGTGGCCGAAGATGACGTTTTGACTCTCGACCAGATGATCGAGCGCTTTGATGTGGATCGTTTAACGCCCTCACCCGCCGGAATAAACTTTGCGAAACTTGACCACTTCAACGGGGCGCACATCCGCCTCTTGCCGACCGAGGAACTGGCAGCGCGCATTAAACCGTTCTATCTCCGGGCCGGATACCGCGTGGACGACCCCACGCTTTTGGCCATCACCCCGCTCATTCAGGAACGCTTGGTCACACTCGATGACTGCCTCGCTTTTGGAGGCTTCTTTTTCCAGGAGAACGTTAGGCCCAACCCTGAAGAACTGGTCGCCAAAGGTCTGGACGCAAAAGGCTCCGCGGAAATTGCTAGCAAGGCATACGAAATCCTGGCTGCGCTGCCGGAGATTACCCATGCCTCAGCCGAGCCGCCTTTGCGCGAACTCGTAGAAAAGCTTGAATTGAAACCCAATCAGGTCTTTGGCATCCTGCGCGTGGCTGTGACCGGGCAAGCGGTCAGCCCACCGCTGTTCGAGAGCATGGAAGTGATCGGGCGCGAGAAGGTTTTGGAGCGTGTAAGAAACGCGATTGTGATTTTGGAGGGATTAGTCGGATAAGTCTATAAGTTTTACAAGTCTGACAGGTTGTCTGGGTTGTAAACAGAGCATGTGGTTTCTGTGCGTGGAGCGGCGCACTAGCAGCTTATGAAAAAGTCTTACAGGTTTTATCGACCTGTAAGACTTTTCAAACTCCTTGGATTAACCAGGCTTCTGTTGTATCTTTGCCCAGCTATCTCGCAAGGGAACGGTGCGGTTGATGACCAGTTTGTCATCCGAACTGTCCTGGTCTACGCAGAAGTAGCCCTGACGTTCGAACTGTAGCAGGTAGCCGGGTCCCGCTTTTTCCAGGCCTGGTTCGACGAAAGCTTTTACCGCTTCCAGCGAGTTGGGGTTGAGATATTCCTTGAAGCTGTCGCTATCCGGATTCTCGACGGTAAACAGGCGGTCATACAGGCGGACTTCTGCCGGGATGGCGTGCCGCGCCGAAACCCAATGAATGGTGGCCTTGACACGGCGTCCATCGGGGGCGTCGCCGCCGCGCGAGGCCGGGTCGTAGGTACAATGCACCTCGGTTACCTCGCCAGTTTCCGGGTCTTTGACGACGCGGGTACAGGTCACAAAGTAAGCGTAGCGTAAGCGGACCTCGTTCCCCGGGTAGAGCCGGTAGAATTTTTTGTGCGGCTCTTCCTGAAAATCATCCTGTTCGATGTAAAGCGCCTTCGAGAAAGGCACCAGCCGTGTTCCGGCGTCCGGGTCTTCGGGGTTGTTGACGGCTTCCAGTTCTTCGACCTGGTCGTCGGGATAATTATCAATGACCAGCTTGAGCGGACGCAGCACGCCCATACGACGGGGCGCGCGTTTGTTCAGGTCGTCGCGGATGCAGGCTTCGAGCAGTGCGATGTCGACGATTGTGTTCGCTTTGGCAACGCCCACGCGACGGATGAAATCGAGGATGGCTTCAGGAGTATAGCCGCGCCGGCGCAGCGCACGCAGGGTCGGCATACGCGGATCGTCCCAGCCGCTGACCAGGCCTTCATCCACCAGTTGCCTGAGATAGCGTTTGCTCAGGATCGTATAGTTGAGCACTAGGCGAGAGAACTCGATCTGGCGTGGTTTGAACACTTCCAACTCTTCTAAAAACCATTCATACAACGGACGATGGTTTTCGTATTCGATGGAACATAGTGAATGGGTGATGCCTTCCATCGAATCGTTCTGGCCGTGCGACCAGTCGTACATGGGATAGATCTTCCATTTGTAGCCGGTGCGATGATGGGCCGGTTCGTGGATGATGCGGTACATGACCGGATCGCGCAGGTTCATGTTGGGATGCGCCATGTCAATTTTGGCGCGCAGGACGCGTGTGCCGTCGGGGAATTCGCCGTTCTTCATGCGCTCGAGCAGGTCCATATTTTCTTCTACATCCCGGTTTCGATAAGGGCTTTCCTGGCCGGGTTCGGTCAGCGTGCCGCGATTGGCGCTTACCTCTTCGGGGCTCTGGTCGTCCACATAGGCTTTGCCCATCATAACCAGTTTGACCGCCCACTCGTAGAGTTCGTCGAAATAGTCCGAGGCATAGGTTTCTTTGACCCACTCGATGCCCAGCCAGCGTGCATCCTCCTTGATGGCTTCCACGTATTCTACGTCTTCTTTGACCGGGTTGGTATCATCGAAGCGCAGGTATAACTCGCCGCCCTGCTCTTTGGCAACCAGGTAATCGATCAGGAAGGCTTTGGCGTGCCCGATGTGCAGGTAACCGTTGGGCTCCGGTGGCAGGCGGGTGCGCACGTAGTCGAAGCGTCCGCTTTCCAGGTCTTCGGCAACGGCTTCACGGATAAAGTCAGTAGGCTTGGGTTCGTCAGTAGTCATGGATTGCGCCTCATTGGAACTTCTTTCAAAATAATTTCGTCTATTATATATCAAAGCGCCGCGAGGGCAGTATAATTTTAGTATTGCCCTGAGCAGAGCGATAGCGCAGTCGAAGGGCAGATTTTATGCATATTTGCGCTTCGACTATGGGCCTCATTGCATTCGGCCCTCCGCTCAACGAGGAATACAATAAAAAGGAGGCCGTAATGAGTGAAAGTCAGGAAAGTAAAACCAGTTTTATGGGAACATTTTTCGATCGTTCCGTTGTGATGCGTATTGTGCGGGTGGCGGAAATATCAGCCTGGGTGGTTTTGGTGGTGTATGGCTTGCAGTTATTGCTTTCGGCAAGTGTATTTGTATTGTCTTACCTGCGCGGATTTATGCAGTGGGCCGGCTTTACTGATCTATTACAGCAAATTTTATTTGTATTGGAGCAGCCTTTTCGCGGCATTGTCTACTTCATTGGCTTGCAGGCGGTTGCCAAGATTTTGTTGATGTTCATGGACATCGAGGAAAATACCCGCCGCGCCGCTCGAAAATAGTTTGCATATATGTCATTGCGAGACCGAAGGTCGAAGCAATCTCATGTTCCAGCGGGGAGATTGCTTCGCACACCTGCCCTAGCGGGCGGTGCTAGGGAAAAGCGCTCGCAATGACATCAGCAATTCTCAATATGGGAGAAGTAGGGATGTCAGCAGGCGAAAAGGGGAAACGGGGCTTGGCAAAATGAGCCACCAGAA
>JAFGKO010000255.1 GCA_016928525.1 Anaerolineales bacterium
GGTCATCCAGCCCGTTTTCAATATGATCGTCTTCACCATCGTCTTCGGCAACCTGGCCAAAGTAGATTCGGAAGGCATTCCGTATGCCATCTTCTCTTACACCGCCCTGGTGCCCTGGACCTACTTCGCCAACGCCCTGACTGGCGCCAGCAGCAGCCTGGTGGGGGCTGCCAACATGCTCACTAAGATCTATTTTCCGCGCCTGATTATCCCTCTTTCGCCAGTCCTGGGCAAGCTGGTCGATTTTGCCATCGCCTCCGTCGTCCTGTTGGGGTTGATGCTCTGGTTCCAGGTCACTCCTACCATATGGGTTCTTTTCCTGCCGGTTCTGATCCTGCTGATGATGCTCACGGCGGCTGGGATGGGCATGTGGCTGACGGCGCTCTCGGTGCAGTACCGCGATGTCAGCTATGCCATGAGCTTCGTGGTGCAGCTGCTGATGTACGCCGCCCCGGTCGTCTACCCCGCCAGCAGCGTACCCGAGCGCTTCCGCCTGCTTTACGGCCTGTTCCCGATGGCGGGCGTGATCGAAGGCTTTCGTTCGGCGCTGCTCGGCGCCAACCCCATGCCCTGGGACCTGATCGCGGTCGGGTCTGCCTCGGCTCTGCTGATCGCCCTCAGCGGCCTATGGTATTTCCGCCGCATGGAGCGCATCTTCGCCGATGTGGTGTAGAAAAATTGCTAAATTAACAATTCGAGGTTCGAAATTGGCTATTGTGCAATGGATAAACAGGAACTGGGAAAACGCATCAAAGATTTTGCACTACGCATCATCCGTTTCCAACCAGCCCAAGAACAGAGCCTGCGAAGTGATGGGGTACCAATTGCTAAGATCAGGGACCTCGATCGGCGCCAACTACCGTGAAGCCAACCGTGCCGAATCCAAAGCTGACTTCATCCACAAGATTTCTATCGTTGAAAAAGAGGCGACCGAAACCCAGTATTGGCTCGAACTGCTTGCAGAGTCTTCGCTTGGCGAGTCCGATGAAATAAGCGATCTTATCCAGGAGGCAGGCGAGCTTCTGGCGATCGTCACCCGGATAGGTAAAACCTCCAAAGCCAGGTACAAATCCTAAATCCGCAATTCATAATTCGAAATTTGTATTCCAAAATCCACAACCCTCCATGTCTAACCTAGCCATCCGCGTCGAACATCTCTCCAAGCGCTACCGCATCGGCCTGCAAGAAGAGCAGCGCGACACCCTAGCTGCAGCCCTGCTCGACCTGGCCCGCCGCCCTATCCGCAACCTGCGCCGCCTGCGCCGCCTGACAGCCTTCGACGATCATTCTCCATCCAACGATTCCCCCGATATCATCTGGGCTCTGAAAGATATCTCCTTCGAAGTCCAGCGCGGCGAAGTGGTTGGCGTGATCGGGCGCAACGGGGCTGGCAAAAGCACGCTGCTCAAGATCCTATCGCGCATCACCCATCCCACAGATGGGCGGGTCGAGATCCACGGACGCGTTTCCAGCCTGTTAGAGGTAGGCACCGGCTTTCACCCCGAGCTGACCGGGCGCGAGAATGTCTACCTCAACGGCACTATCCTGGGCATGCGCAAAACCGAAATCGACCACAGGTTCGACGAGATCGTCGATTTCTCTGGGGTAGAAAAGTTCATCGATACCCCCGTCAAGTTCTATTCCAGCGGCATGCGCGTCCGGCTGGCTTTCTCGGTAGCAGCTCATCTGGAGCCTGAGGTGCTGCTTGTGGACGAAGTGCTGGCGGTGGGAGATGCCCGTTTTCAGAAAAAATGCCTGAACAAAATGCAAAATGTAGGGCGGCAAGGTCGGACTGTTCTGTTTGTGTCTCACAGCATGCCTGCCATCACGCGCCTGTGTAAACGTACTATTCTCCTTGATGAAGGCAGTGTTATAAGCGATGGCCCATCGCCTCAGGTGGTCGGCGCTTACTTGCATTCTGGTATGGGTACAATGGCAGCCAGGGAATGGCCAGACTTGGAGAAAGCTCCAGGAAATGATATCGTACGCTTATGCGCCGTTCGCGTCCGCTCAGAAGACGGGCACATAACAGATACCATCGATATTCGGAAACCTTTTGGCGTCGAAATAGAATTTGAGGTGCTCCAACCCGGCCATGAGCTGACGCCAAATCTTCATTTTTTTAACGATGAGGGGATAAATGTGTTCATCACGGCCGAAGTTGATCCAGCCTGGCGCGGGCAGGCTCGCCCGGTGGGCCGCTATACCAGTACCGTCTGGATTCCAGGTAACTTCTTGGCCGAGGGAACACTGATCGTCACAGCCGCGGTCAGCACGTTGAATCCAGTGATTGTTCATTTTCACGAACTGGACGTAATTGCCTTTCAAGTAATCGACAGCCTGGAGGGCGATTCGGTCCGTGGAGACTGGGCCAAGCACTTTCCCGGCGTAATTCGCCCATTGCTGCCGTGGAAAACCCAGTATACCCCAGCCGGCTGGCCGGCTGGGGTCATCCAGGAGAAATAAACTGTGAAGGTTGTCATCCTCGCAGGCGGTTTCGGCACCCGCATGGCAGAAGAAACTGAAGTCAGGCCAAAGCCGATGGTCGAGATCGGTGGTAGACCAATCTTATGGCATATCATGAAACACTATGCCCACTACGGCTTCAAGGAGTTCTTTATTGCACTTGGTTATAAGGGCGAAATCATCAAGCGTTACTTCCTGGATTACTACTCCTTGGACGGTAGCATGACGGTCAACCTTGCGACTGGCAGTGTTCGGGCCCATGATAGGACGTGCGAGGATTGGCTGGTTCACCTGATCGACACAGGGCTGGTGACCAACACTGGCGGTCGCCTCAAGCGATTGGAAATGTGGCTAGCAGGGGAGACTTTCATGATGACCTATGGCGACGGCGTAAGCGATGTGGATCTCCATGGCTTGCTGCAGCACCATCAGACGCAAGACCGTATTGCAACGGTGACCGCGGTACGCCCCCCTGCTCGATTTGGCGGGCTGATCTTCGATGGCGATCTGGTGGCTGAATTTACCGAAAAACCGCAGGTCGGCGAAGGTTGGATCAACGGCGGCTTCATGGTTTTGGAACCAGGGGTCTTTCGCTATCTTGGTGACGACAACACAAGCCTGGAAGGTGATACGCTCGAAAAGTTAGCCAACGACCGGCAATTATCCGCCTACAAGCACGATGGCTTCTGGCAGTGTATGGATCACCTGCGGGATAAACGCCTGCTGGAAAGCCTGTGGCAGGCTGGGAAACCGCCCTGGAAGGTGTGGAGTTGAGTGGTTTTTGGCTGGACCGCCCCACGCTCGTAACCGGCGCAAGCGGCTTTTTAGGCGGCTGGCTGGTGCGACGCTTGGTCGAAGCAGGCACCGATGTCATCTGCCTGGTGCGAGATTGGGTGCCGAAGTCTGAGCTGGTGTGCTCCGGTTTGTTCGCAGAGGTAAAGGTAGTCCGTGGTGATATCCGCGACCAGGCACTCCTCGAGCGAACGCTGGGAGAATATGAAATCGAAACCGTTTTTCACCTTGCAGCCCAAACGATTGTTGGAATCGCGAACCGAAATCCTTCGTCCACGTTTGAGGCAAATATCCAGGGCACCTGGCGCTTGCTGGAAGCCTGCCGGCGCAGCCCAACGGTCAAACAAATCATTACGGCCTCCTCCGATAAAGCTTACGGTGACCAGGAACACCTGCCCTATGATGAAAATACGCCGCTGCGAGGACAACATCCTTACGATGTCAGCAAATCGTGCGCCGATCTCATTGCACATACCTATGCCAAAACATATTATTTACCGGTTGCAATCACCCGCTGTGGGAATTTTTTTGGCGGAGGCGATTTGAACTGGAATCGCATTGTGCCAGGGACGATACGATCTGTGTTAAGAAACCAACAGCCAACCATTCGCTCCGATGGATCCTATGTGCGGGATTATTTTTACATTGAAGATGGCGCAGCCGCTTATATGTTGCTGGCCGAGCAACTGGCATACCGTCCAGAATTACGCGGCGAAGCCTTCAACTTCTCTGATGAGACGCAAATAACCGTCTCAGAATTGGTGAGGCGAATTCTTAGCCTGATGAAATCCAATCTGGAACCTGTTGTGTGCAACCAGGCCGCGAATGAGATCCAGCACCAATATCTCAGCGCCGCGAAAGCAAGGAAATTGCTGAATTGGCAGCCGCTATTCACACTGCAAGAAGGCTTACAACGCACTATTGAGTGGTATAAGCAATTCTTCAACAATTGCCCAGGAGTATCCGAGCAATGATTTGTCGTTCATGTGGCCAGGATGGATTGTTATCTGTACTTTCTTTGGGAAAAACCCCCCTTGCCAACCGCCTCCTGAGCTATGATCAACTAATGTCACCTGAGCCTGAATATCCCCTCGATCTGGTTTTCTGTCCTGGTTGCTCGTTAATACAGATCACAGAGACAGTGCCGCCCGAAATATTATTCTCTGAATACCTGTATTTCTCTTCATTCGCCGAGACCGTTATCAACAATGCCCGGAGAATCGTCCAGCGCCTGATCCAATCCTGCAAACTGGACGCTGACAACCTGGTTGTTGAGATTGCCAGCAACGATGGTTACTTGCTTCAGTTCTACCACCAGGCGGGAATCCCGGTATTAGGGATCGAGCCAGCAGCAAACATTGCCCGTGTTGCTCAAGAGGAACGTGGCATACGCACGCTATGTGAATTCTTTGATAAGGATCTGGCAACGCGAATCAAAGACCAGGGGTTGCAAGCAGATGTGATCCATGCCAATAATGTGCTGGCTCATGTAGCGGATCTAAATGGTTTTGCCGCTGGCATTGACCTGCTGCTAAAGGATGAGGGGATTGCAGTGATCGAAGTGCCTTACGTCAGGGATATGATTGACCATGTGGAGTTCGATACAATCTACCACGAGCATCTTTGCTACTATTCGCTGACATCCCTGGAGCATTTATTTCGCGCCCACGGGTTGATGGCGGTGGATGTGGAGCGCATCCCCATCCATGGCGGCAGTCTGCGCGTTTTCGCTAGGCACGCGGCGCTGTTCGAAGGCCAGCAATCCGACCGCACGCGCATATTGCTGGAAGAAGAACAGGTCTGGGGCGTGGGCGAAATCACCTTTTACCGCGATTTTGGCCAGCGTGTGGAAGAATTGCGGCATAAACTGACTGGTTTGCTGGTGGATATGAAATCGCAGGGCAAACGGTTGGCAGCTTATGGCGCTTCTGCCAAGGGCAGTACATTACTTAATTGTTTCGGCATCGACGCTGGAATGCTGGATTTCGTGGCTGACCGCTCCACTTTCAAGCAGGGTTTATACACGCCCGGCACGCACCTACCAATTTTACCGCCTGAAGCCCTGCTCGAAAAAATGCCCGATGCCGTGCTGTTATTGACCTGGAATTTTGCCGATGAAATTCTGGAGCAACAGCGCGAATTCCGGGCGCGAGGGGGGCGGTTCATCATTCCTATCCCCACCTTAAAGGTCATCTGATATGATCTTCACCGAGACCAAACTTAAAGGAGCTTTTATTATCGAGCCGCAGCGGCATGAAGACGAGCGGGGATTCTTCGCTCGCACCTTCTGCCAGGACGAATTCATCGCCCACGATCTCAACTACCGAATAGTGCAGTGCAATATCTCGTTTAACACAAGAAAAGGCACGCTGCGCGGGATGCACTTTCAAGCCGCGCCCTACGAGGAGGATAAACTGGTTCGCTGTACCAGGGGCGCGATCTACGATGTGATCATTGACCTGCGTTCTGAGTCGCCTACTTTTAGACAGTGGCAAGCGACAGAACTTACAGCAAGCAGTCGTAAAATGATCTATGTCCCCAAAGGTTTCGCCCACGGATTCCTTACCTTAACTAGCAAGGTGGAAGTTTTCTACCAGATGTCAGAGTTTAACCATTCCGAAATTGCCAAAGGGGTTCGGTGGGACGACCCGGCGTTTGGCATCACCTGGCCAATGAAACCGATCACAATATCGCCCAGAGATGTATCTTACCCCTGGTTCCCAAACACTGTGTTATGAACAAGGACACAAGCCATAAGGAAATGGTATTTTGGGGGGCTACCGGACAAGCCAAAGTCTTACGAGAATGCATGCAAAAAAGCGGCATCAAACTGGTCGCCGTTTTTGATAACAACCCAGATGTGCCTTCCCCCTTTGACGATATCCCCATTTTTTACGGAAAGGATGACTTTGAACGCTGGAAGCAAAGTAGAAGCTACCATCTAGAAACTGGTTTCCTGGTGGCTGTTGGCGGTGATCGAGGCAAAGACAGAATAAGTATTCACGAATATCTTGTATCCCAGGGTCTCATTCCCTTACTAGCCCAGCATCCTACCGCTTTCGTAGCAGCAAATGCCCAAATTGGGGAGGGCTCCCAAATCCTCGCCCAGTCCGCCGTCTGCGTGCGTGCTGTTCTCGGCCGGTCCTGCATTGTGAACACAGGCGCCATCGTAGACCACGAGTGCCGGATTGGTGATGGCGTTCACATATGCCCAGGCGCCCACCTGGCAGGCTGCGTAGAAATTGGCGATTTTTCAACAGTTTATACCGGGGCTGTCATCCTGCCGCGGATAAAAGTTGGGGAAAGGGCAGTAATTGGCGCAGGAGCGGTAGTGATTGAAGATGTACCGTCATACAGTACTGTGGTGGGCAATCCCGCCAGACTAATCAGGCAGCTTCGAAAGGACTGAATCACATGGAAAGAATTCCGATAACAGGTCCCTGGATCACACAAAAAGAAATTGATTACGTCACCAATGCGGTGACCAACGCCTGGTATTCCAACCACAGCATATACCACCAGCGCTTCGAAGAAGCGTTTGCCGAATACCTCGGCGTCCGTTACGCCATGGCGCTGCCTTCCTGCACCTCGGCCATCCACCTTTCCCTGGCAGCATTAGGTATCGGCCCTGGCGATGAAGTGATCGTTCCCGAAATCACCTGGATTGCCAGCGCGGCGCCCATCACCTACGTGGGTGCAGTCCCGGTATTCGCTGATATTGACCCGCAAACCTGGTGCCTGGCGGTCGAGCCGCTAGAAAAATGCATTACATCGCGCACCAAAGCAGTGATCCCGGTAGATCTTTATGGAAATATGCCCGAGATGGACGCGATTCGAGCAGTCGCTGAACAACATCATATCGCCATTGTGGAAGATGCCGCCCAAGCCATCGGCTCAGAGTACAAAGGGAAGAAAGCAGGCAGTTTCGGGGCGACCGGCGTCTTCAGCTTTCACGGCACCAAAACCCTGACCACCGGCGAAGGCGGCATGCTGGTAACCGATCATGAGGAGATTTACCAGCGGGCTTCGTTCTTGCGCGATCATGGGAGGCAGCCGGGCAGCAAACAGTTTTGGAACACCGAAGTGGCCTACAAATATAAAATGAGCAGCATGCAGGCCGCGCTGGGGCTGGCGCAATTAGAACGGATCGATGAATTGATTGCCCGCAAAATACAAATCTTCCATTGGTATCAAAGCGAGCTTGCCAGCCTTAAGGGAGTGACTTTGAACTACGAGGCGCCTGGCGTCAAAAATACTTATTGGATGGTGACGATCATCCTCGATCCATCCTACGATATCCCGAAAGAGCGCTTGATGGAGCTGCTAGACGCCAGGTGGATTGACCCGCGCCCCTTCTTCTACCCGCTCAGCTCGCTGCCGGCTTATACCGGCTTAGAGCAGGCCCGGTGGGCCCAGCAGCACAACGGTATCAGTTACAGGATCAGCCCGTATGGGATCAACCTGCCTTGCGCGTTGAATATGACAGAAGAAAAGGCTCGTTACGTATGTAACGTGATCAAGGATATCTTGAAGAGTGGCTGATCATCATCCCCTGGTATCCATAGGCCTCCCCGTTTACAATGGCGAGCAACATGTTCGCCGGGCGCTGGATTCGCTGCTGGCCCAGGATTATGAAAACTTCGAATTAATCATCTCGGACAACGCCTCAACCGATGGCACCCCGGCGATTTGCCAGGAATACGCGGCCCGAGATCGGCGCATCCAATATCATCGTAATGAAGTCAACAAGGGTTCCGTTTGGAATTTCAACCGCGCCTTTGAGCTTTCCTCGGGAAAATATTTCGCCTGGGCAGGTCATGATGACTGGTGGGAAAGCGCTTTCATCAGCAAATGCGCTGCCGCCCTGGAGAAAATGTCCGATGCAGTTCTTTGCTATATGCTGGCTGAATATGAGGATCAAGACGGCCAGCACCTGGACATAATGGATTCGGATATTTCCACATACAAGCTGAACCGTCTGGAAAGGCTGCATACTGTCATTCTGCGCTTGAGATCCGCCGAAGCCATTTTCGGTCTGATTCGTGCGGATGCGCTGAGACAGACAACGCTCACCCAGGACTGCTTTGGCTCAGACAAAAGCCTGATCTACCAATTGGCGATCCTGGGGCATATCATTAAGGTGCCGGAGGTGCTCCACCATTACAGGTTGGTGTCCAAAAGCTGGGAACAATACGCGATCCAGATCGGAAAAACAACAGGTTCACGCCAGCCTCCTCCTACTCCGAAAGCCTCACTCACAACCGCTGTGCTCCAGGCCATCCTCCACCTGCCAGTTCCCCCTCTTCAGAAACCCTTGCTGATGTTCGACGCCTTGTACTGCCTGCGCCGTCGATATACGGACCGGCTCCATCAAGAATTTGCCGCACGGCGTCGTTTCTGGTTTCAAAGATTCTGGCCTCTGCGCCGTACGGGAGGACGGTAATGACCATACTGGATCAAGTCATGGTCATCGTCCGCAGCGCCCACGAGCGCACGGAGGAATTATGTTTGCACCTGGTTCGGAGACAAATTCCTGCCGAAAGGGTGACGGTGATCCATGAACGCCCTTTCACTGCCGCCCTGCGCCGCTCCTACGAGATTGGCATCGAGAATGGACTGGCCTGGACCCTTTGTATTGATGCAGATGTACTAATAAGGAAAAATGCGATCATTGATCTGATAAGTGAAATGAGTATTCAGCCAGATAATACATTCGGCGGGGTTGTGCATGTCTTCTACAAGTTCCGGGAACGTCCTGAACAGGGAGGGTTACATCTTTACCGAACTTCCTTATTATCTGAGGCGCTGTCCTTAATTCCAGATGCATCCAGTAATCTACGACCAGAGACTTACGTAAAAAAACAAATGGAAAACCTTGGGCATAACCTGGTGGTTATCGACAAAACGCTGGGATTACATGATTTTGAGCAGTTTTATGCCGACATCTTTAGAAAGTCACTGGTTCGGGCACGAAAAAGCCCTCACCACAATAAATCGGTGTTGCAAAGAGCCATTGCCCTCTCAAGAATTGATCAGGATTTCCTGGTTGCTGCCTGGGGAATTCGTGTTGGAATGAACCTCCCTGTGCACATTAATTTGGATGCAAAACAGTGGGAATCGGAAACAAAAGTTTTGCTGCTGGCCAATGGAATGCAGGAAAAAGAGGAGCTAGAAATCGAGAAAGGTTTAGCAACTGTAGAAAAAACGTTTTTAGATTCGTCTTTACAAACTCGTGATCATGCTATGCGAATTGAAAACCAGCCTAAAGTTATTGCCAACAGGTTCTATTCGGTCGCCTGGCAGATCGGATGGGGAATCACTCAATTTGGCTTGCGAATCCAACGATCGTCGACAAGAAGAATACATGCTCATTTACGTGGAGAAACAAGTGCTGACACGCATTGATTCGTTTTTTGATCACTTTAATCTCAGCGATGAACTCCGTATTCAAGGCCAGCATGCTGCCGCTCTTGCCGGGGAGAGGGCCAAAGGTATGACCACCGTAGAGGATTACGAAGCCTTAGCTGCAATTGCTCTTTATTTCAGGCCTCAAAAAATCTTCGAAATAGGAACATACCTTGGCATTACCTCAGACTTCTTTCTTGAACTGCTGCCTGATTGCAGCGTGGTATCGATCACCTACCAGAACCCTGAGCGTGCTTTTCTGAGAAAGGTTTACAATAATTCCGGTTTGCCGCGCGAGCAGGCAGGCTCTGCGGTGGCCTCCGAGAGGCGGACTCGATTCGTGCAACTACTCGGTGATTCCCACAAACTCAAAGCGCGAAAAATGACGAAGGAATATGGTTTTTTCGATCTGGTTTTTATCGATGGCGACCACTCTTACCGCGGCGTTTCTAAAGATACTGAACTGGCCAAGAAACTCATCGCCCCTTTTGGGGTGATTTGCTGGCATGATGCCAACCCCAAAGAAAAATACCTGGATGTCAGACGGTTCTTAGAGCAGGATCTGGTCCTTAATGCCGTCGCAACCAGAGATAATTATCTTGGAGGAATCGCCTGTTGGAGTACGAAGTTGAGTACCATATCTCTTACTACATGAATACTATGGAAGTCGATAAAAAATACGATCGTTTACGCTTGGAGGTTAAGTGAAACTTATTTGCCGAGTCTGTCCTGTATGCGATTCTGATGATTGTGAAGAAGTCGTGGCATTACGACAAGAACTCTTCACGATATCCAATCCAACATATAACCAAGATGGATTTGAACAATGGGCTGATCCTGAGCAACTGTACCCCATCGTCAAGTGCCGTCACTGCGAAATGATCTATAGTCTCTTCCATTTAGATGACGAAACTGAGGCCCTTGTCTATAATCGCGTTATCGACTCGGATATAAGTCTTGATAGGGTGCTTACTGTTCCTAGAAGAATAAAAGATCTGAAACGTTGGCTGGAGTTGCTAACCCTGGTCAATGCCTCACATCCAGGAA
>JAFGKO010000256.1 GCA_016928525.1 Anaerolineales bacterium
CGGCGCTGGTATCGAACGCTTCTGCGTAGCTGGCGAATCTGACATCGCCGGCGCTTCCCGCGCCATCAAGGATAGCGAAGTCGAGTCCTGCAGATCCATCGGCCGTGAGCCGCTCGAATTCCGCGTCGGCACCGACGCCCTGTCCGTCGTGGTCAGTACGGATAATGATTTCGTCACCGACGTCACCCTCGAAGAATTGGCCCTGATCTTCTCAACCGCCACCAACTGGTCAGACGTCCGCCCCGAATGGCCCGATGAACCCATCCAGCGCTTCATTCCCGGCACTGACTCCGGCACCTTTGATTACTTCGTCGAAATCGTCTTCGATGAAGATGACGCTCCCATCCTGGCCGCCGCCAACACCCAACTTTCCGAAGACGATAACGTCCTCGTCCAGGGCGTGCAAGGTAGTCCCTACGCAGTTGGTTTCTTCGGCTACGCTTACTACTCCGAAAACACCGATACCCTGAACGTGCTCTCCATCGACGGTGTGGTCCCCACCCAGGAGACTGTGGACAGCAATGAATATCCCATTTCCCGCCCGCTGTTCATCTACTCGGACGCCACCATCCTGCAAGAGAAACCCCAGGCTGCTGCCTTCATCTACTTCTTCCTGACCGAAGTCAATAACGAGATCGACGACGTAGGCTACTTCCCCGCCAATGACGCTGTCCTCTCCGCCGCCATGGATGCCTGGAAGACCGCTGTAGAATAAGAATTCAAAAGAGGAAAGTACCTTTCCTCTATACTAGGAACTCAATTCCTTCCCCCTCCACCACGAGGGGGGAGGAACATTTGTGTGAATCGGGAGCAGTTTTCAGAGGAGTGTCGTTATGCAACAGAGTGATGCAATACAGAAAATAACCATCAACTACCCAGTATCAAAAAGGGGGTTGAAGCGCCGCATACGGTGGGGAGAGGCAATCATCCAAGCACTGCTCTTCTTTAGCGGTTTCTTCTCAATTTTTACAACGATAGGAATTGTCTACGAACTCGGCAAGGAATCAATGTCGTTCTTCACACAACGCCAGTGGGAAAACACAAACAAGTCTATTGTCATTGATATTACACCGGAAACAACCGAGTTCGTTTTGGGAAGCCAGGGCCGTTCCATTCAAGAAAATGAACTTATCCGTTTTGGCCTGACAGGCAAGGAAATCATGCAAGTGGTCTCCGTCAGTGGCAACACCATCGTGGTGGAACGAGGCGTGGACGGGACTCAGCCGGAATCTGCCAACAGCGGCATCCAGTTATACACTGCTAATGATGTAAATTTGTGGGAATTCTTCACCGGCAGGGAATGGCAACCCCACATAAACAAATTCGGGATCCTGCCATTGCTCAATTCTACGGTACTTACTTCCCTGGTCGCCATGCTGATTGCAATCCCGTTGGGGATGGGGGTGGCCATTTACTTGAGTGAATATGCTTCTACAAAAGTCCGCAATTTTCTCAAGCCAATCCTGGAAGTGCTGGCCGGCATCCCAACGATCGTTTATGGATATTTTGCGCTGACATTTATGACGCCCCTGCTGCGCACAATTTTTGGACGTGATACCGTCGATATCTATAACATGGCCTCGGCGGGGCTGGTGATGGGCATCCTGATCCTGCCCCTGATCGCTTCGATGACGGAAGACGCCCTCAGCGCCGTACCCCGCTCGCTTAGGGAAGCAGCCTACGGCCTGGGGGGAACGAGGCTGGAGGTCGCCCTGAAGATCGTCGTCCCGGCTGCTCTTTCGGGTATCTCCGCAGCTATTATCGTCGGCATCTCGCGCGCCATCGGCGAGACCATGATCGTGGCCGTAGCAGCCGGCGCAGGACCCAATTTCACGTTTAATCCGTTCGAAGGCGCTGAAACGATGACCGGTCATATCGTGCGTATTTCGGGCGGCGACCTGTCCTATGACTCGATCGACTACAACAGTATCTTTGCGATTGGTTTAATGTTATTTTTTATCACACTGACGCTTAATGTCATCAGCCAGCGCATTGTGCGCCGCTTCCGCGAGGTGTATGAATGAGCCAGCCAAACAATAACAGTTCCCAATCAATACAAATCGAATATAGCGATAACGTTCAGCAACGTCACCGTTCTGGAAAAATCTGGAGGGTTATTCTCCAGTTTTCAACTGTTATTGGGATTATCGCGCTGGCGACTATGTTGATAAACATCATCAACCAGTCCGCCGGATACGTTCACTACGAAGCAAAGATCGACCCGGATACTCTGAGGGTAGGTGGTATCCCCTTGGAAGAACAATCCAAAGAGCAATTACTGGGAGTGATTCAAGCCAACCTGTCACAGGGCGCGTACAACAAACTTGACCGCGAGAAGCCTTTTGCTGAACGCAGTCAGGGAGAAGTATATGACCTTGTCATCGAACGCGTGGTTAAATTCGATGTGGAAGAAACCTGGTTTTTGTGGGATTCGCTGACAAAAAGCGCTGAGATCAAAGCTGGTGTACCGGTCGAACAAACAGGGACAGAATTGCGCTTTGTTGTCTGGGCCAATTGGGATTTCCTGCGGCGGCAACAATCCAGCAATCCTGTTATTGCTGGTGTTCGTACAGCCATTTTAGGTTCTTTATGGACGATTGGCATCACTATTTTGGTAGCTTTCCCCCTGGGCGTGATGGCGGCAATATACCTGGAAGAGTACGCCGCGGATAATTGGCTCAACCGCGTCATCCAGACCAACATCAATAATCTTGCTGGCGTGCCCTCCATCATTTACGGCATCCTGGGATTGGCAATCTTCGTCCGCGCCCTGGAACCGTTTACCAGTGGTACGCTGTTTGGCGTTACAGATCCGACAACAGCTAACGGACGCACCATCATGTCTGCCGGTCTCACCCTGGCCCTGCTGGTGCTCCCGCTGATCATCATTAACTCGCAGGAGGCTATACGCGCTGTTCCTGCCTCGCTGCGTAATGCCAGCTACGGCGTCGGCGCCACCAAATGGCAGACCGTCTGGGCGCACGTGCTGCCGAATGCCATTCCCGGCATCCTGACCGGCACGATCCTGGCAGTCTCCCGCGCCATTGGCGAGACTGCACCACTCGTGGTGATCGGTGCATCCACCGTTATCTTTTTCGACCCGCAGAACGCTTTCTCCAAATTCACCACTCTGCCCATTCAAATCTACCAGTGGACGTCTCGTCCACAGGAAGAATTCCGCTTTCTAGCTGCTGCGGCGATCATCGTCTTGCTGGCTCTCCTGCTCAGCCTGAACGCAACGGCCATCTTGCTGCGTAACCGCTTCAGCCGGAGGTATTAGAACATGGTTCAACCCACTCACAACGATACAAAATACGTTCTCGAAACTAAAAACCTGGATATTTTTTACGGTGATTTCAAGGCCGTCACTGGCGTCAATATGAAAATCCAGCGCAACAAGATCACCGCCATCATTGGGCCATCCGGTTGTGGTAAGTCCACATTGTTACGCGCCTTCAACCGCATGAACGAATTGGTGCCTGGCTCCGCGATCGAAGGAGAGGTTACCTTCCAGGGGCAAAACCTGTATGCTCCGGAAGTGGACCCGGTGGAAGTCCGTCACCGCATCGGGATGGTGTTCCAGAAACCAAACCCTTTCCCCAAGTCGATTTACGACAACATTGCATGGGGCGCGCGCATTCACGGCTTCAAAGGTGACATGGATGAGCTGGTAGAGTATTCACTCAGACAGGCGGCGCTGTGGGACGAGGTCAAGGATATTCTGGATCGCTCCGGGTTGGCGCTTTCGGGCGGGCAACAACAGCGTTTGTGCATCGCTCGCGCTCTGGCAGTTCAACCGGATGTCATTCTGATGGACGAACCCGCTTCAGCCCTCGACCCGATCGCCACGCTCAAGATCGAAGAGTTGATGCAGGAACTAAAGCAGAACTATACGATCGTCATCGTAACACATAACATGCAACAGGCTGCCCGTGCTTCAGACTATACAGCTATGATGATGTTAATCAATGGCGACTCTCGCTCTGGGACTGTGATCGAATTCAATGAAACCAACGTCATCTTCACCCGCCCTCACGATAAACGCACTGAAGACTATGTCACCGGACGGTTTGGATAATCTTGATATAATTAGGTAATGGGTTGCGAAATGAGGTATCTATGATACGAAAAACGTTTGAAAACGAACTCCAAGAAGTAAAGGATGAAATCCTTGTTCTTGGCAGTATGGTCGAAGAAGCCATCCTGGCTTCTGTCGATGCGCTGAAGAAAAGAGATATCGAAGCTGCTAAAAACATCCTGAAAGCCGACCGTGATATCAACAAGAAACGCTTTGAAATTGAAAATAAACTCATGATCTTGATCGCCACACAGCAACCAATGGCGCACGATTTGCGACTATTGGCTTCCTCGATGGAAATCATCTCCGAACTGGAACGCATGGGAGACTACGCCAAGGGCATTGCCAATATCAACATCCGTATGGGCGATCAGCCTCTGCTCAAGCCCTTGATCGATGTGCCCCGCATGGCACAGAAAGATGTGGACATGCTGCACCGCGCGCTGTCAGCTTTCGTCAACGAAGATGTGGAAGCTGCCAAGGCTATCCCGATCGAGGACGATGAAGTGGACGCCCTCTATAATCAGGTTTATCGCGAGTTGATGACCTACGTCATCTCCGATGCAAAAGCCATCGAACGCGCCAACTGGCTGTTGTGGGTAGCCCACAACCTGGAGCGCGTCGCTGACCGGGTCACCAACATTTGCGAACGCACCGTTTTTATCGCCACCGGTGAACTGAGCGAAATCAAGAACAGCGATGATGAGTTCTGGAAGCAACATAAGTCGTAGCGTATTGTTCCTCTGCACCGGCAACTCCTGCCGTTCGCAAATGGCCGAAGCGATTGTCAACGCCCGCCTGTCAAATACCTGGCGGGCGTTCTCTGCCGGAACCGAGCCGTCTGGGTATGTACACCCCAAAGCGATCCAGGCCCTGGCGGAGATCGGAATCGTGCATGAGGGTGAGTCCAAATCCACAGACCAGTTCCGCGAAATGGACTTCGACCTGGTCGTTACCGTCTGTGATGATGCCGCCGAGAACTGTCCGGTCTGGCTGGGCAAGGGGAAACGCGTCCACCTGGGCTTCCCGGACCCGGCCAAGGCGCAGGGAACAGACGAGGAAAAGCTGGCAGTTTTCCGGTCCGTGCGCGATGCGATTGCGCAGAAAGTCCCGGAACTGTTAGGACAAATGTAACGGAAGCCTGAATTGAGGTTGACGAATCCGATGTCCATCATTACAATGCACTCCAATATGAAACTGACCGTCGCTATGCATCATCATCTTTGCCAGTCCCTGCCTGACCGGAGAGCAGGTTAGTTTCGTTTACGTCAACTAATCATACCTGTACCCCCAAGCCCCCGGTCAGCCGGGGGCTTTTCCTTTACCCCTCTCCCTTGCTGGGAGAGGGGCAGGGGTGAGGGTAGAAAAGGATTTCTATGAACCAACGCCCGCTCCGCCTTTCCATCCCTTCCAAAGGTCGTCTTTCGGAAGACAGCCTGAGCTTCCTGGCCACTTGCGGATTGGAAGTGTACAAACCCAACCCGCGCCAGTACGAGGCCAGCATCCCCTCGGTGCGGGGGTTGACTGTCCTGTTCCAGCGCCCGACCGACATCGTCATCTCGGTCCGCAACGGCAGCGTGGACTTTGGCATCACCGGCCTGGATGTGCTGGCCGAATACCGCGGCCCGAATGGCAACATCCTGCCGCTTCATTCTGCGCTCGGGTTTGGTGCCTGCACCCTGGACGTGATCGTCCCCGATACCTGGACTGACGTCCACCGTATGGCCGACCTGGGACAGGTGCAGGCCGAACTCGGGCGTCCGCTGCGCGTGGCGACCAAATTCCCCAATGCCGCCGCGCCTTTCTTCGCCCAAAACGGCCTCACAGATGTAAACTTTATCGCCGCTGAAGGCACGCTCGAAATCGCGCCCACCATCGGCTACGCTGACCTGATTACCGACCTGGTCTCCACCGGCACCACCCTGCGCGACAACCACTTGAAGCGGCTCGAAGACGGCGAAATCTTGTCATCGCAAGCCTGCCTGATTGCTAACCGCGCCGCGCTCAAGGAAAACCCGGAGGCGCTGGCCATTGCCAAAACCCTGCTCGAATATATCGCTGCCCATTTGCGCGCCAGGGAGGCCGTCTCGGTCTTCGTCAACATGCGCGGCGACTCGCCCGAAAGCATCGCGCGCAATATGTTCACTAAAAAGGTCATCGGTGGGTTGCAAGGTCCCACCTTTTCGCCCATCATCACCCGTCAGGGCGAGCAATGGTATGCCGCACACCTCATTGTGCGCAAGGACCAGCTTGCCCAGGCCATCGTCGAATTGCGTTCCATTGGTGGCTCCGGGGTGGTCGTCGCCCCGGTGAATTATATTTTCGAAGAAGAGCCCGAAGAATACCGCGCCATGTTGCAGGCGCTTAAGTGAGAAGTGAAAAGTAAAACGCAATACGCAAAAACAAATAACTTCTTACTTCTCATGTTTTACGCGCTTATCAAGGAGAACCCCATGCTCAAAATCTATGACGTCGAAACCGCAAAACACACTATCCTCAAACGCATCCCACCCGACGAAACTAACGTGCCGCCCATAGTGCTCGAGCGCATCGCCGAGACCTTCGGGGAGCGCATCAGCGCTGAAGAAGCCGTGCGCAGAATTTTGCGAGACGTCCGCACGCGTGGCGATGCTGCCTTGCGGGATTGGTCTACCAGACTGGACGGCTTCCCCGCAAATGCCCCGCTGCGTGTACCGAATGAGCAGCTTTCTTCCGCCTTAGAAACATTACCCACCCTCGAACGGGAAGCTCTCGAACTGGCTGCCGAGCGCATCCGCGGATTCTACAGCCGCCAGCCGCTGACCAGTTGGTTCACAAACGACCTGGGCGGCACGCTCGGACAGATCATCCGCCCTCACACGCGCGTGGGATTGTACGTGCCCGGCGGCACGGCTCCCCTGCCATCGTCAGTGTTGATGTCGGCGGTCCCGGCGCAGGTAGCGGGCGTAAAAGATATCGTTGTTGTCGCCCCACCTATGCACGGAACGGGACAGATCGCCCCCATTACTTTGGCCGCCTGTGCCTTGGTCGGTGTAACGGAAGTGTATGCGCTTGGCGGCGCGCAGGCCATCGCTGCCCTGGCCTATGGCACCGAATCTGTCCCCGCCGTGGACAAGATCTTTGGCCCCGGTAACTTGTTCGTCACACTCGCCAAGCGCCAGGTCTTCGGCGCAGTCGGCATCGATGGGCTGGCCGGTCCCACAGAGACGGTCGTCATCGCCGATGAGACCGCCAAATCCGCCTGGGTTGCTTCCGACCTGCTCGCCCAGGCCGAACACGACGTGCTGGCCTCCGCTATCCTGCTGACGCCATCTCAGAAACTAGCTGAAGCCGTGCAGGTCGAAGTCGGCCGCCAAATGGAGACGTTACCCCGCGCCGACATCCTGGCCCAATCGTTGCCCGGTCAGAGCGGCATCGTCCTCACCAAAGATCTGGGCGAAGCCGCCGTTCTCAGCAACGCTTATGCACCCGAACATCTCTGCCTGGCCGTATCCGATCCATGGGCGCTGAGTGAAAAGATCACCAACGCGGGCGGCATTTTCATGGGCGAACACTCCTTTGAAGTTCTTGGTGATTACGTTGCCGGACCAAGCCACGTCATGCCGACCGGCGGCAGCGCCCGCTTCGCCTCGCCGCTCAACGTGTGGGACTTCGTCCACATCATCAGCCTGATCGCGCTCGACCCCGCCACCACCGCCAAGATCGCACCCCTGGCTGCCCGCATCGCCCGCGCCGAAAGCCTGGAAGCGCACGCGCGTTCTGCGCTGCAGAGAGTAGAGAATCGAGAATAGAGAGTAGAGAGCAGTCGAACACCTGCCCACTATTCTCTGGAGAAACTATGCAGCTACCCTCCCACATTCAAAACCTGCCTCCCTACACGCCCATCGAACCATTCGAGGTACTCTCCGAGCGCGTTGGTCGCTCACCTGAGCAGATCATCAAGCTTGACGCCAACGAGAATCCCTATGGTATGTCGCCGCGCGCCCGTGCTGCCCTGGCGAATCTGCCTTACGGGCACATCTACCCCGACCCCGAATCCCGCGCCCTGCGCGCTGCCTTATCCGCGTTCACTGGAGCACCTGTCAAAAACCTGCTGGCCGGAGCCGGAGCCGACGAACTGATCGATCTGATCATGCGCGTCACGCTCTCCCCCGGCGACGCCATCCTCAATTGCCCGCCTACCTTTGGCATGTACGCCTTCGACGCCGCCCTGAACAACGCCCGCGTTATCGACATTCCACGCAAGGCGGATTTTTCCCTGGATGTGGATGGGGTTTTGGAGGTTGCCGGGAAACAGTCCCCTAAACTGATCTTTCTCACCTCTCCCAACAATCCCGATGGTTCTCTCCTCTCTCAGCCTGCGTTGCAAAAACTACTGACATTGCCTGCCCTGATCATTCTCGATGAAGCTTACATCGAATTCGCTGCGCCTAAAAGCCTGGGGAAACACCTCAGCCGGATCACGGACGTTCCCAAGCGCGAAAACCTGATCGTCCTACGCACCTTTAGCAAACTGGCCGGGCTGGCAGGTCTGCGCGTCGGCTACGGAGCCTTCCCCTCCTGGTTGATGCCCACCCTGTGGAAAGCCAAACAGCCATACAATGTCAATGTGGCCGCCAGTACCGCCGCAATTGGCGCGCTCGAAGACACTGCCCATCTGACCGAAACTGTCTCAAAATTGGTAGCCGAACGCCAGCGCCTTATCGACGGTCTATCCCGCATCCCCTGGCTCTCTCCTTACCCGTCAAGCGCCAACTTCATCCTGTGCCGGGTGGCAGATTCCCTGAGCCTGCCCGCCCCGGTAGAGCAGAGCGGGCCGGGGTCGAAGGGCGCTGCCCAACTCAAAGCAGATCTGGCAGAAAAGCACGGCATCTTCATCCGCTATTTCAACAAACCCGGCCTCGAAGACCATATCCGCATCAGCGTCGGCAAACCGGAGCAAACTGATGTGCTTCTCAAAGCATTATTAGCGGTTGAAAGTTGAAGGTCAAAAGTCAACTTACCTTCAATCTTCAACTTGTAACTTTCAACGAAAGGATCTTATGCGAACATCCAAAGTCGCCCGCAAAACCAACGAAACCGACATCACCATCGAACTGGACCTCGATGGTTCCGGCCAGCATGATATCGCCACCGGCGTTGGCTTTCTCGACCACATGCTGACTCATATCGCCGTGCATGGACTCTTCGATTTGAATGTCAAGGCAGCAGGTGACTTGCACATCGACGTGCATCACACCGTCGAGGATGTGGCCCTTGTGCTCGGCTCGGCCTTCGACCAGGCGCTGGGTGACCGCAAAGGCATCGTCCGCATGGCGAGCTTCTATGCACCGATGGACGAAACCCTGGCGTTTATTGCGCTTGACCTGTCTGGTCGCCCCTACGCCGTGATCGACGCCGAATGGGGTTATGCCCCGGTCGGGGGTATCCCCACCAGCCTGTTCCCGCATTTCTTCGAGAGTTTCGCCGTTACCGCACGCTGCAATCTGCATGCTCGTGTGCTGTACGGCCGCGATGACCACCATAAAGCTGAAGCCCTGTTCAAGGCGTTGGCACGTTCACTGGATGCAGCCACACAACTTGATCCCCGCCGAGGGAACGTCCCGTCCACGAAAGGGACATTGACCAACTGATCACTGGAACTGATTACTGATGACCGATCACTCTTTCACTATATTTCCTGCCATCGACCTGCGCGCTGGAAAAATCGTCCGGTTGGCGCAAGGTGACCCGTCCCGGCAGACGACCTACAGCGATGACCCACGCCAGCAGGCCGAGCAGTTCAAAGCCGAGGGCGCGGACTGGCTGCACGTCATCAACCTGAGCGGCGCGTTCAACGAGGATGCGCAAGCCAATCTGAAAGCGCTTGAAAGCATCCTGGCCGTCGGGCTGAAGGTCGAATTCGGCGGCGGCATCCGCGATGAGGAAACCGTCCGCGTCCCGCTCGAAATAGGCGTGGAACGCGTCTTTCTCGGCACGGCGGCCATCCAGAACCCCAAACTGGTTGACTGGGCTATCGAATGTTACGGCCCATCCCGCATTGCCGGTGACATCGGCGCGCGCGATGGACAGGTGATGATCATGGGCTGGCAAGAGTCCACGCCGCTGACTGTGCTCGAAGCCGGGCTGCGCCTGCGGAATCAAGGCGTGGAGTGGTGCGTGCTGACCGATGTCAAACACGATGGAATAGGTACGGGCGTAGATGTCGGCAGCGCAGTGGAGTTGCAAGAGAAAATCGGTCTGCAAGTGGTCGCATCGGGCGGAGTGTCAACACTGGAGGATGTGCGCAAAGTGAAAAGTGCGGGATTGGCGGGAGTGATTATCGGCAGGGCGTTGTATGAAGGGAGTCTGTCATTGCGAGCCGCGATAGCGGCGTGGCAATCTCCGATTAAACGGTGAAAACCTCTCGATAAGTGTTCCCCGTTTTACGGGAGATTGCTTCAGGTTGACACCCTCCATTAGACTTGGAGTAGTATTGTTTTGCCAAACAAGGGCTGAGAAAGTCTAGGCCGCCTCAAGAGCAAAGTGCTGAGAGAAA
>JAFGKO010000257.1 GCA_016928525.1 Anaerolineales bacterium
ATGAATATGATCTGAGCGAAGAGGAACCAGTACAAGAAGTCAGCCCCGGGGAATACGTCTTTCTCGGGCGCATCGACCTGGATGATTTCAACGAAGTCATGGACAGCAACATTCCCAAAGTCGAGTCGGACACCCTGGCCGGATACCTGTATGACCATTTTGGACGCGTCCCACACGACGGCGAATCGTTCCAGACCGATGGCCTGCTGCTCACCATCGAGCAGGTCATTGGCCGACGCATCCGCCGCGTGCGCGCCCAGCGCATTATTCCTGGAGAAGAAAGTGACCAAGACAATGCTCCCTCTAACCAATGAAGAACGCCACTTCTTGATCGATCTGGCCATCGAAGCCCGCCGGCGCGCGTACGCGCCCTACTCGAACTATCCCGTCGGCGCAGCCTTGCGGGCGAAATCCGGCAAAGTCTTTACGGGCGTCAACGTGGAGAACGCGGCTTATCCCACTGGCATATGCGCCGAGCGGACGGCGGTCTTCAAAGCCGTGTCGGAGGGCGAGCGCGAGTTCGAGGTGATCGCCGTGGTGACCGAAAACGGCGGCACGCCCTGCGGTTCTTGCCGCCAGGTGCTGGCCGAGTTTGGGCTGGACACCATCGTGTTGATTGCAAATGGAGAGGGGGAATTGGTTCAGGAAACGACCGTGCGGGATCTGCTCCCGAGCGCGTTTACGCCGGATCAGTTAGTGAATAGATAATTAGAGGACAGAAGGTATAGCTCTTACCTGATCTCTATTCTCTACTCTCTACACTCTCATGTCTGAATTCCGTTCCATCCGTGTCCAAGCCATCGTCCTCCGCCATGCGGACTGGGGCGAGGCCGACCGTTTGGTCACGCTCTACACGCGCGAGCAGGGCAAGCTGCGCGCGGTTGCCAAGGGTGCGCGCAAGATCACCTCGCGCAAGGCCGGGCACCTGGAACCATTCACATACGTCAAATTACAGCTCTCACGGGGCCGTGACCTGTTCATTGTCACCCAGGCGGATACGGTCGAAGCCTATGTCGCGCTGCGCGAGTCCCTGGTGCTGACCGGTTATGCCTCTTATGTGGTCGAGTTGCTCGACCGCTTTGTGTACGAGGAAGAAGGAGCCAACCCAACCCTCTTCCGCTTGCTGGCCGACACGCTCGAGCGCATCGCCAAAAACGAGGATACCTGGCTGGCCGTGCGCTATTACGAGATGCGCCTGCTGGACTTCCTCGGTTTTCGCCCGCAACTGTTCGAGTGTGCCAATTGCGGGCGCGAGATTCAGGCTGAAGACCAGTTCTTCTCGTTCGCGGGCGGCGGCGCCATCTGCCCGCGCTGCGGACAGGGGTTGCCCAACCTGAGACCTATTTCAGTGGAGACGCTCAAGTATTTACGGCACTTCCAGCGCTCCAGCTTCGGTGAGGCCGCTCGCGCGCGGCCCAGCCTCGAGGCCCGGACCGAGGCGGAAAATCTCATGCAGGGCTACTTTACCTATCTGCTCGAACGTGAGTTGAATTCCCCCGGTTTCCTCAAACGCGTCAGGACTTGAAACGCTTCCCCCAATTCAAAACGAAAAGCCAGGAAAAGACCAGGATGATGGGTTTCCAAAAACGCCAGAACCATTTCTGGAACCAGGCCCAGTGCAGGCGGTACAGGATTTTGGTGATGGCCCAGCGCACGAACAGGGTTTGACCGAGCGCGCTTCGAGTCAGCCTGCGCTTGTAGCCGCTAAACGAGAAATCTCCCGTGCTGAAAGCCTGGATCAGCTCCCCTGCGGCTACTTTGCCGTACCCTAAGGCCATGCTGATGCCCTCGCCGAAGATGCCATCCGCGCCGACCGCGTCACCCACCAGCAGCACACGTGGGACCGAGACCGGGTTGCGTGGGCTGTACCAGCGGATGGGATGCCCTTTGAGTTCATGCTGGCCCAGGTCGAAGCCGTGGCGGGCCATTTCCTCAGCCAACGGTTGCTTCAGCGCGGGGCGCTGCTTGTGCGCCAGCAGGTTGGTATCGTACACGCCCCAGCAGCGCATGGGCTGGCCGCCCACCTGTGTGGGGAAGTCCCACACGTAACCCGCGATGCCAGCGGGGACGGGGAAGAAGTCGAAAAATGCAACCCCCTCCCGCCCTTCGGGCACCCTTCCCCATTTTCCGCGAACCCCAGCGGAAAATGGGGGAGGGCTGGGGAGGGGGTCGGGGGTCAACACCTCTAACACCCTCGCCGTGTGGACGGGCGCATCCGGCAGCACGCAGCGGCGCGTGACGCCGTTCGAACCGTCGGCGCCGACCACCACCTGCGCACGCAACTCGCCCTGATCAGTGATGACAGTCACGCCCTCCTCATCAGGCTGCACGTCTCTTACGGTGACACCTTCTCTAATCTCTAATCCCCTAGTCTCTGCTTTTCTCGCCAGCCAGGCATCGAACTCGTCCCGGCGGATGATGCGCAGGGTATGGCGTTTGGACGAGGAGACTTTCAGCCCCTTGCCCGCAAAATCCAAATGCGCGGCGGATGCGTCCACGTGCGGCACCTCGCTCACGTCCAGGCCCAGGCCTGCGAGGATGACTTCCGCGTCGATCACCAGCCCTCCAGCGCACAGCTTGAGGCGCGGATACTGCGCTTTTTCCAGGAGCAGGATGCGGCCGCCCCCTGGCGGGGATGAAAAGAGATGCGGGGCAACCTGGTTCAGGTGTAGGGCGGTGGAGAGACCGGCAGGTCCGCCGCCAATGATCAGGATATCGTACTTCGGTGTGTCGGGTTGCATGCGGGTATTGTATTGCCCGCCGGGGCAATTGTAAAGCTCCCAATTACGATGTAAATGGTCATAACGTCATAAAATGGTATAAAATAGGCCTCAAATTACCCACAAAGCAAGAATTGATTATAAGTGTTGCCCAAAGTGAGGAGACTATGATTTCAGACCTGAAGAACACTGTCGAACAGGTGCAGGGCGCAGTGCCGGTCACAATTTTCCATTTACGCGGTTGGTTGGACGCGCAAAGCGAGGAACAGTTCGTGAAATGGGCCAGCGAAGCCTACGAGAACGGTACACGCTACTTGCTGCTCGATCTCAGCGAACTGGACACGTTGACCAGCGCGGGCATGCGCGCCATCCAGAAAGTGTACAAACAATACACGCCGGCAGGGACGCCCAAGGAAGTTGCATACCTTAAGCTGGCCAGCGCGCCGCCCCAGGTCTACCACGCGCTCAAGATCACCGGTTTCTTGCAGACCATTCCCATGTATGAGTCGGTCCAGTCGGGCATCGATGCGTTCAAAGCGCCCTAAGCTGGTTTTGGATTTCGACATTGAGTCTGTTGAGGAAACGTGCGTAAATTCTTTTCAGGTTTATTGATCGTCATCAGTTCGGCGCTTCTACTGTTCAGCCTGGTCGGGATCGGGGCTGCATGGTATTACAACGAGCCGTTGACCGATGAGGCAGTCACCCGGCTGGGTGAGGTCGAGACGGAATTGTCCCGGACCCAAAGCGCCCTCCAGGATGCCCGCGCAGAGTTGGAACGCACGCTGCGCATCGTCGATTCGGCGGAACAAACGCTGGAGACGCTGAGCGATGAGCTTGCCCAGGCCCAAAAATTGTTCGATGAGTTCGACAAAACGCTGGGCGACAGTCTGATTCCCGGCCTGGAAAGCTCCAGAGACAGGCTGGCCAGCCTGAAAGGCACGCTGGAAGAGCTGCGCACCAGTCTGGAACGGATCAATGCGCTGCCGTTCGTGGACCTGAACCTGCCCGGCGATGAATTGCTAGGGGCGCTGATCACAACCGTCGACTCTATCGACGAGCAGATTGCCGGGATGGGAGCGCTTGCTGAACGAGCTTCCACCTTTGCCGAGGACGTGTCTTACCTGATGGGTGGGGACTTGAGCGAGACCCGGGAGAGGCTCAAGGAATTCCTGCGCGTGGTGGACGAATACGAGCAAAAAGTCGACGACTGGCACGCCCAGGTGGAAACGCTGATCGATTCCCTGCCAGGCTGGATCGACCGCGCTTCGATCATCCTGACCGTTTTCCTGTTCTGGTTCGGTTTTTCGCAGTTTGGCCTGCTGTTGCACGGACTGAGCGCCTGGAAAGGCAACAACCCGTTGGCGGTTCTGCGCCGGGAAGGTTAACGCCACATCGAAATTCCTTTTGAATTTGGAGTTACAAATCGGCCACAAAACCGTCATGATAGTAGCATCAAAAGGATGCAATCAGGATGCTTATGAGCGAGAGCATGGTCTTTTGCCAGTTAACGACAGGCCATTCATTTATCGCCAAGCAAAGCATATACCCACGAATCAGGCTTTAATTTACTGCTTCTTGCATAAATTTCTGAAATTCTTGTTTCGTGCGGCTCGAAATTAATGAGATTTTTTATTCAGATGTTTATGCGGTACTTTGCAGGAGGTTTTTATGTATAAGCTCGATATGCCAGAGCCACGGGTTCCAAAGTTTGCGATCCTCACCATAGTCATTCTTGTGGTGAGCGTGATCGCGTTGGTCCTGCTTATCGGGTTACAGCGACCGGACAGCAGCACACAGGCCGGTTCGCTGGAGTTTGCCATCGTTACGCAGGAAGTCACTGCTGGCGAGGATATCGTCATCGGTGTCAACAATGCAACCTTCTACCTGCCAGTAGGTGCAATCAATGTGCCGGGGAGCATTGCCATTTTCCCGCGTGAGCCCAATCTGTTTACAGCCCCTGGTGATACAAAGTGGGTGCGACCTTTGGTGGTCAACGTCGAGTTCCGAGACGGGCAGGGAAAACCGGTCCAACAAATTACCTTTACCAAACCAGCAGAAATCTGCTTCAAGATCACCAGGGAACGCTGGGAAGATTACACCCGGCACCCAAATGAGTATGAAGTGCAAACCTATACCGAAGAGGAGAATCTGCCTGTCTGGGAGCCGTTAACCATGGTGACGTATCCCGACAGGTCCCAGCTATGTGGCCAGATCGATCATTTTTCGCTCTTTGCCCTGGCGACCAAGCCGGAAACAAAAATTCCTCTGACCGATCCGACTGAGACGCCCAGCCCTCCACCCCCAGGTTCATCTGGCGACTCAACCGGTAACCAATCTGGCGGCGTATATGCACCTTAGTCTTCTGAGGGCATTCGACTCGAGTCCAAAACCATGTCCAGACTAAACCTGTTCGGAAAAAAACTGCCCCTTCCCAGGTTCGCGATGATCATGATTGCCTTCCTTCTTGTGGGTTTTTCCGCACTGATCATTCTTATTGGGTCACAACCACCAGACAGCAGCACACGGGATGGTTCTATTGAATTTGTGATCGCAACAGAGGAACTTACAAGCGACGAGGATCTGGTCATCAGTGTTAGCAATGCAACCGTGTATGTGCCGAAAGATGCCATCAACACGGCGGGCACGATTTCTATTACCCCGCTTCCACCCGACCTGTTTTCGATAGCAGACCAAACTGAGTGGTCCCGTACCCTGATCGTCAATGTGGAATACCGAAATGAAAAAGGAACGGCTTACCTCCTGGTTACCTTAGCCCAACCCTTCCAGATATGTTTCAAGGTCTCTGATGAACGCTGGCAAGATTATATAAATCGCCCGGATGAATACCAGGTGCAAACCTATGCCGAGGGACAGGATCCGCCTCGTTGGGAACCTTTATCCATGCTGACCTATCCAGAGCGGAATGAGCTGTGCGGCCAGACCGATCATTTTTCACTTTTTGCCCTGGCAATAAAAAAGCCAGGAGGGACGATCCCCCTTGTGGATGTGACCCCAACCCCCCGACCAGGAACTCTTTTTGAACTCTTGTCTGACATCTATGGCCCCAATGGACAACCTGATGGCGTATACCAACCTTAGATCTCCAGGAGCCCTTGGCGCAAACATAAAACCATTGGCAGGCATTTCCCTTTTCCTGCTGACCTTCCTGGTGTATCTGAAGACGCTGGCACCGGGGGTGTTTGGTTTTGACAGCGCTGAATTGGCCACGGGTGTCTTTACCCAGGGGATTATCCATCCCCCCGGCTATCCTCTTTATCTGCTGATCGGGAAATTGTTCATCTCTCTGCCCATCCGGGATGTGGCCTATCGCTTGAACCTGATGTCGGCCTTCTTTGCTTCACTGACGGTCGTGCTGCTTTACCAGGCGATCAAAAACATCTTCGAAAACCGCTTTGCAGCCTGGGTCTCGGCCTGCCTGTTTGGGGTTTCGAATTACTTCTGGCAGATGGCGCTGGTTGCGGAGGTATACACGCCCCTGACGGCCTTCCTGGCCGGCGACCTGTTGCTCCTGAGCCTGTGGCGCAAAACAGGATTCAAAAAGTATTTGCTGGCGTTTTCGTGCCTCTATGGCCTGGGCCTGACCATGCATACATCGGGGATCCTGTTTGCGCCGGCTTTCGCCTGGCTGGTTTTGAGCACACCGCACTGGAAACGCTCGCATTGGCCGATGGTCGGCCCGATGTTTCTGCTGTTCCTGGCCGGGTTGACCCCTTTTGCTTATTTGTCATTGCGCGCCAGCACGGACCCGGCGATCGACTATTCGCGCTTCTATACCGGGGTCGACCTGGCCACGCTATCCGGGCTATGGTGGCTGGTCTCCGGTAAAGCATATTCGTTTTTCGTATTTGCCTACACCTGGCAGGAGTTGCCCGGGGAACTGCTGCGCTTTGCGACCTATCTCTGGCGCAACTACCTGGGGGTTGGCGTGCTCCTGGGCGTCGTCGGTATCGCTTGGCTATGGCGCAAGAGCCCGGCCTGGACGGTTGGCCTGCTGCTCATGTTCGGGGCAAACGCCCTCTTCTTTGTGAATTATCGCGTAAGTGATAAAGATACGATGTTCCTGCCGGCTTATCTGGCCTGGGCCGTCTTCGTTGCGGGTGGATTTTCGGCGCTTGGCAGATTGATCGAACGCGCGCTTGCGCCGGGTTTGCCTGCGCTCTGGCAGAAGAACGCAGGGCGGATTTTGCCGGTCACCTTCCTCCTATTGGGTTTGGTCCTGAATTGGCGCTGGGTCGATTTGAGCAAGGCAGATAACTACAGCGTGTTTGCCGAAGAGATGATGTCTGTCGCTGTACCGGATGCGGTCATCGTCGCCCCCTGGTCGTCTGCGGTGGTGCTGGAATATTACCAGGTGGTCGAGGGCCAGCGTCCGGACCTGTTGATCACCAACCGCTCCAGGGAAAATGTGGCCAGGTATTATGAGCTTTGGCTGCAAGGGGTTTCACGTAAAGACATCCTGGCGAAAATCAAAACAGAAGAAGCAGACCTGATCGACGAGCAGATCGAACAGCGGACCGTGTATGCGGTGGAATATGATCCGGCGCTGGCCCAGAGATTCGAATATTTGCCGGAGGGCCCTGTTTTCAAACTGGCCATGCCGTAAATCTGCTCTGTTATGCATCGTCCCACAGGTTTGTTCCGAAATCCAGCTTGAATTACGGCAACCTGCGGGACGTTCTGCATAAGCGTGAGCTTCCGCTATTTTCCGGCGAAAGGGCGATTGGCCATCGCCAGGGCAAAGAGAATTTCCTCTTCCATCCGCGCCACCGTCGCGGTATCTTCCGTAAACAGGTCCCTGATTTCCTCGCTATCCTCCACAAGATCATACAATTCGAAGGCTTCCGGGTACCCGGCGTAGCCTGTGTAGTAGATCAGCTTTTTCCCCTCTTTCATTAGAGTAATCGTAGCTTGCGTGATAGGTTGAGAAACAGAGGTTGCCTTGGCCTCGATGGCGAAGATACTGCGCTGAAAATCTTCCCTGCCGCCCAACCCCGGGAGGATGTGCCTGCCCAGGTCACCGGGGATGTCTTTTCCCGCCAGAGACAGCAGGGTCGGCAAGATATCCGTGCTGCTGGTGGGGCTGAATATATCGGCTCGTTCCTTCTGCCCGGGCGAGGAGATGATGAGAGGAATATGGATGACGGGATCGTAAAGCAGGTATGTGCCATGCGCAAATTCACCTCGTTCGAAGATTTGGCCATGGTCAGAGGTGACGACGATGTAACTGTTATCCAATATTCCGGCCCTATCAAAAGCGTCCATCATTTTTCCAAATTCGGCATCCACATCGGCGATATACTCATCGTAATGTTTTCGGTATTCGTATAAAGTTTCCATAGGTAATTGCATAATGCTGAGAGGATGAGCGGGCTTGTATGGTACATCGATCTCGGGGAAAATACCCACAAATTCCTTTCGCGGACAGTAGGTTCCGTGTGGAGCGAATAAATGAAAATAACCAAAAATCGGGAGTACCGGATTCATCAACTGGTGAACAACCTCCGAGACACCGGCAAATACCTCATCATTATGAAAATAAAAGAAAAATTCATTCGATGGAGTGCCAAATGGGTATTCTTCTGAGGGTTTATTTAATTCACTTGCGACTTGTTCGTTAATTACACCAAGCGAACCAAGTAACAATGAACCTGGAAGAGGATTAAATATTTTATAGTTGAAGGATAAGAATTCATCGAAAGCATAATATGTTGTGATTTGATCTGATGGAATAGAAGGGGAAAACGTGGGTCTTCTCGTTTTGTAACTAAACGAGGCAACTGGAATATGAACATCCAAATCCTTCTGATACTGCCTCAACAACAGGTCGGCCCATGCGTTCTGGGTGAAGGCAACCTTGTAGTACTCATTACCCATCAATCGAAAGATATTATGGTCGACGAGTTCTCTGCGGACCAGTCCGCCCAGATTGATGGCGCGATGATTCCACGGGTGCAACCCGGATAGAAGTGTGGCAGTACCAGGAGATGAAGCGTTTGCTGCGGAATAGTGCGCGTGGTATACGTTCGCACGGGAGGCAAGTCTGGTCAAATTGGGCGTCGTCTCACGCTGGTATCCGTACAAGGACATATTACGAGTTGCCATTGCATCCAGGACAAAGACCAGGATGTTGGGTTTTCCCGAATTTTGATTTTGAAGAGAGCCCACATAAGGACGCACAACTGAGGCGGCTATGCCTGCCGAGGAAAGGGCCATTAACTTAAGAAAATCGCGCCTGCTGAAATGTGTCATAAGGTTTTCTTATCCAAGGTTTCTTGCTGCTACAACTACCAGGGCTAACAAGGATAAAAACAGAAAGACATATAAGAAAAATATTAGTTGGCCCGCAAACCGAACCAGCGCTGATGCAATAGATGGCACTTTTCTGGAAAGCAAATCAAACAAGGCCATGATGATTAGCGCACAAACAAGAATTACCAACCAGCCGGGTAATGTTCCAATTAAGGTTATTTCGGCATTTGTGTAAAAAACCAAATTGAAGATCATAGCGCTTAATAAACAGATCGCAATAATTGTGCCGCGCAGGGTAAATACATCCAACATGCATCGTGGCGGTAGAATGATACAAAGGAATAAGAGCAAAGAAAGGAAAATAATACTCTCGATAAAATCCGTCAAAAGGGAATAAGAATAAATGGCCAGTATCTCCCCAAGATTGAGAAATCGTGACCATGCTTGGACTTTGCCCGAAAATGCCACAAGCGTCCAGCTATACGTTATGGCAGAAATGACAGCGAAGACGGAAAGGATCGCGTCCGCTTTGGGGAGTTTGCTCAACATTTCCGCTCCGTCCCAGGTTTGGCGGGGAAATGCGGGTGAAGTTGGACCGGGCTGTCCATGCGTTCATTATAATTTACGTAAACACTGGTAAAAATAGAATTTATCGATTTAGTTGAAAACGTCCCGAAGGTTGCACCAGACACTCAAATTGCTCGAGTGAAACCTTCGGGACGGTGCTTGCATGTTATTGCCGATAATGTACATTCCCTTCGCATAAAAGTGACAATTACAATATAATTAGGACAATTATTGTTATATTTGGCTTGAATTAGCACGTCGCTTTCCTGCGGAGGGCAGCATGAGCCACATTTTTATCAGTTACAGCCATAAGGACACAGTCTATGCGCATGGGCTGGCGAAGACCTTGTATGACGACGGTTTCGAAGTCTGGATCGATGAACGTCTGGATTATGGTTCCCAATGGCCGCTCGAAATCCAAAAACAACTGGATTCCTGCAGCGCTTTCATCGTGATCATGACGCCGCGCGCCTTCGCCTCGGAGTGGGTGCAAAGCGAATTGCAACGCGCCAAGCGCAAGAATAAACCCATCTTCCCATTGCTGCTGGAGGGGGACGAAACCTGGCTGTCGGTCGAGTCGACCCAATATTTCGACGTGCGCGGCCACGTATTCCCGGACTCGAAATTCTACTTTGCGCTCAAACGGGTCATCAGCCCTAATCCGAGCGCCAGGACCATCCACACCATCAAAGTGCCCGACCTGCTCAGTGGCGTTACGCTCGAAAAGGACCGGCCGAAACGCAAGCTGGGCATCGCAATTGCCATTGTCGGACTGCTGTTCGTCTCATTCGTCGCCTGTGGGACTCTGCTGGTCGGCTCGCTTCTGGGAGGCTGGTTCAAGCCTTCATCGCCGCTCCC
>JAFGKO010000258.1 GCA_016928525.1 Anaerolineales bacterium
AACCAGGACTTGGGTGTGGTCAAACGGCTTCGCAAGAAGCAGATACCCGCTCTTGCCCTGTCGAGCGCTTAAGTTATGACAGATGGTGCATGGTTTTAAAATCCGCTCCCTGTCAAAAAGAATAAAAACGCTCCGGCGGTAACTAGAAGGACGATTGCGAGAACAAAAACCAGGAATCTGCGATTGCGCTGTGCATCTTCCGCAAAGGGATCATTGTTGATAGCGAGTGAAGATGGCAGACTCGTACTTGCCTCCCTGCGCATTTGGACTTCAATGGAATCGACGGCGTCTTTGGCATCTTTCAATCCGCAATTGTGGGCTTCGCGATAGATCTTGACCGCTTGAATCTTCTGGCGTTTGAGTAACAATTGTTTGATCTGATCTTCTAACAGCGCACTGTTTTGTGTATCGAATTGGAGTGGAGCAACATTCCTTACTGGCTCGCCACGTTCGATGGCCTCTACAGCATCTTTGGCTTCTTTCAAGCCAACGCCTGTAAGTTCACGGTAGAGCTTGACGGCAGTGATCTTTTGACCCTGAGCAATCAGTTCTCTAATTTGACCTTCCTGTTCTGTGGAGAGACCAGACATAATAAATCCTTTCACCTGTAAACGAAAAGGGCAGGATTTACCCTGCCTTGTATGGCTTTAATCTTCCTTTTCTTCCTTGCGCAGTGCCGGGAAGAGCAGTACATCGCGGATGGAATGTTTGTCGGTGAAGACCATCGCCAGGCGGTCCACGCCCATGCCGAAGCCGCCGTTGGGGGGCATTCCGTAGCGCATAGCGCGCAGGTAATCCTCGTCGAGCGGATGGCGTTCTTCATCATCAACGTCATAATCGCGGCCCATTTCGAGGAAGCGTTGCTCCTGGTCGAGCGGATCGTTCAGCTCGGTGAAGGCATTGCATAGCTCGAAACCGGAAACGTAAGCTTCGAATCGTTCCACGGTCAGCGGGTCGCCGGGCTTGGACTTGGCCAGCGGCGAAATGTCGCGCGGATAGTCATACAGGAAGGTCGGCTGGATCAGGGTTGGCTCGAGGAACTCTGAGAGCAGGTAGTCGATCAGTTTGCCGCGCGTGGCATTTGGGTCGGGCGTTCGATCTTTATGTTTAGCGATGGTCGCTTTGAAAAGCGACTCGGCGTCCTTGTGCTCGTCAATGTCAATACCGCTGGTTTCAAGGATGCCCTGTCGCATTTCCAGCCGCAGCCAGGGAGGCGTGAAGTCCAGTTCCTGGCCCTGGTAGGTGACTTTGTAGCCCCCAGTCACTTCTTTGGCGGCATACGAGACCATCTGTTCGGTCAGTTCCATCACTTGCAGGTAATCAGCGTAAGCCCAGTAGAACTCCAACTGGGTGAACTCCGGGTTGTGTTTGTAGGATACGCCCTCGTTGCGGAAATCGCGTCCAATCTCGTAGACCTTTTCGAGGTTACCAACCAGCAAGCGCTTGAGATACAACTCGAACGAAATACGCAGGTACATGTCCTGCTCCAGCTCGTTGTGGTAGGTGACAAAGGGCTTGGCTGCCGCGCCGCCGTAGAGTGGTTGCAGGATGGGCGTCTCGACTTCGAGAAAGCCGTGATCGTCAAGAAACGTCCGCAGGGCTTTGACCAGCTTGGCGCGCTTGCGGAATACTTCGCGGACATCGGGATTCACCGCCAGGTCCGCGTAGCGTTGGCGGGCGCGTAGTTCCGGGTCTTCCAGCGCCGCGTGACGGACGACAGTGCCGTCCTCGAGCGTCTCATCTTTCGCAGCCGGGAGCGGCGTCACGGATTTGGCAAGCAGCTTGAAGTCGTGGACCAGAAGCGTAGGCTCCCCGGTGCGGGTACGCATCATCACGCCGGTCGCTTGAATAAAATCGCCCAAATCGAACATGTCATTGAAGAAAGCTATCCTATCCTGCCCGATCTCGTTGACACGGAAAAATAACTGGATCTTGCCGTCGCCGTCCTCGATGTGGGTGAAGGTCAGCTTACCCATTGGGCGGGATGCGCGGATGCGCCCGGCCAATGTGGCCTTGACCTCGGGAGATTCACCTTCGGCAGCATTCTTTTCGGCGGCTTCGAATTCAGCAATGACCTGCGCGCTGGTGTGCGTGCGCTCAGCCCGGGTGGGGTAGGGTTCGATCCCCTCGGCACGCAGCTCCTCGATTTTTTCCAAGCGGATTTTTTCAAGCGATGTGTATTCTGGCATAGTTCACTCTTTCCCGCCCCCTCCCCGTCCCTCCCCCATTTTCCGCTGAGGTTTGCGGAAAATGGGGGAGGGTGGCCGGAGGCCGGGTGGGGGTACAAAAAGCCCCGCGCTTCCCTGAGCAGGCGCGCGGGGCCAAAGATGCGGGCCCCTGACTATCCGATCTTGAGGATGCGGACTTTGTAGGAGCCGTCGGGCGCTTCTACCTGTACTTCGTCTCCTGCGCGATGGCCCAAAATAGACTTGCCTATCGGCGATTCGTTCGAAATTTTGCCATCGCGTGGGTTGGCCTCGGCTGCACCGACGATCGTATACGTCTCTTCTTCATAGCCGTCTTCCTGGATCGTCACAGTGGAACCGACCTGAATCGAGTCAACCTTCCTTTTCTTGTCATCTTCGATCACGCGCGCTGTTGCGAGCAGCATTTCCAATTCTTGAATGCGACCCTCAACAAAGGCTTGCTCGTTCTTGGCAGCTTCGTATTCCGCGTTCTCGATCAATTCTCCGCCTTCCATAGCCTCGTGCAGGCGGTCAGCAACTTCCTGCCGTTTGACGGTGCGCAGGTAATCGAGTTCATCTTGCAGTTTTTCGAAACCTTCCTTGGTCAGGAAATTGGTTGGCATAGTTTTGTCCTACGAATAGAATTTGCATCTCTGGAAAAGAGATGCAAGTTAAAAAACGACCTAATTATCCCGGAAAGCGGCCATAATATATCACGATTCAAGAGCAGAATCAAGACACATCTGGACTATTCCTATGGCTTTCTCAAAGTCGGGAATTTGTGGTGGTAAGAAGCTCAAAGGCACGGTCAAGATGACCGGCGAACCATCTTCTGCCCTGAGCGGCGTTGTGAAACCCCGCCCGCTTGATGAGCGCAAGAGTCAAATTGTTAATGGCTGCCATGACGCTGCCCATATCGCCAATGGTCATGCGGGTTGTATCTTCTCGAAAGGTAACGTCACGGCGATAGTGCAAGCCGGTTTCGATACACCAATGGTCTCTGCGCTTTTGGAGAATTTGTAAGGGTGTGGCTGTTGAACGAGCGAGGCTGGTAATTCCATATTCGATTTCACAGGTTTGCTTGTAGCAAGTTCCAGCCCGTAGCCAGTTGAATTGACGTTCTAAGCGATAGACCTGCCTCAAACCCGGCCAATTGACATGGGAGTTGAGCATTTCACTGCTGGCGATCGTGCGGATTTCGAGCCTGCCATCCCCTTTGCTCACCTGGGTTGCCTTGGTAAAGTCGGTGTTGATCTTGCCAAACCCAGGTTTGGGGTGTTCAGGCGCGAAAAGTTGCTGAATGTCCTGGTATAGACGGGGTTGATTTTCTTTCACGGGAAAAATATAGTCGCCCCCTGCATTCACAATTTGGGCCGAAAAGCCTCGTTGGGTATGCATGGCATCAGCAGAAATGATCTTTCCTGTCAAATTGATCTTCTCCAAAACTTGTGGCGCAACGATAATTTCATTTTCCTTGCAATCCACTTCCATTTGTACCAGGACTTTCCCCTCTTGGATGTCGTAGACGCTAAATAGATGGTTTCCACGTAATTCGTTCGCTCGCCGGGTGCCGCGCACAGCCTTTCCATCGACCCCATAATGATGACCTTGTCTTCCCTGTGCGTGATGCTCACGTACCAATTGTTCGATTTCTTCTCGATACACTTTGTACGCTAATATGCGCCGATATGTATTGTGATGGGGCATCTTATCCCTTTTCAATTTCAACAACTCTACCAGTCTCTCCTGGTTGTTCTTTGCCCAATCTGCAATCTCAACCGGCTTATCCTGCCCGCTTAGTTTTGCCAACACCACGATCATCAATATGGTCTCGAGACGGTACTGCTTTCCCCTCGCTTTGCGCAAATCGCTCAGTTTCAACAAGCGGGCATAGATGCTTCCAATTTCGTATATTACTCCTGTTTCGCTAACCTCCTGCCAGGGCTTCAGCGTGCTAAAATCCATTGCGACTCTCCTCGGTTTCTGGTTGTTTGGCAACACCATTTTACCGAAGAGAGTCGTTTTACCTTTTTGTCAACTGTTGGCAAACCGGTCAGAATGAGTAAGATAATAGGTGGAGGTCAGCATGTGTCTAAAGGTACAATCGCCTTGGTCAATGCCAGAAGAAACGGGGCGGATTGGCAAGATGTTACTGAA
>JAFGKO010000259.1 GCA_016928525.1 Anaerolineales bacterium
GTAGGTTTGGCCATCCAGTAAGCCATAGCGCATCTGCAGGATCTTTACCTCGCGCGGGGGTAGGTCAACCAGGATTTCCAGCAGCAAATCGCGCAGCATGGCTGAACTCACCTCGTCGGGGGGCGCGGGGCTTTCGGTGTCCTCGACAAAATCGCCCAGGGTGCTCTCTTCTTCGTCGTCGGTGGGCATTTCTAGCGAAAGGGGGCGGCGCGCGACGTCAAGCATTTGTTCAACCTTACGCACCGGGATTTCCATCTCCGCCGCCAGTTCTTCCGGTGTAGGGCCACGCCCCAACTGCTGCGTCAATTGGTGCGAAATGCGCAACATCTTGTTGATTTGATCCCCCATATGGACGGGCACGCGGATGGTACGGCTTTGGTCGGCGATGGCGCGTGTGACGGCCTGGCGAATCCACCAAGTAGCATACGTCGAGAATTTGTGACCCCGCTTGTAGTCAAACTTGTTGGAGGCGCGAATCAGGCCGATGTTGCCTTCCTGAATCAAGTCGAGGAAGGGCACGCCGCGCCCGATGTATTTTTTGGCGACGCTGATGACCAGGCGAGAATTGGCGCGGATCAGGTGTTCGCGCGCAGCAATGCCGTCGTCAATGTGGCGTTCCAACTCCCAACGTTTTTCTTCGCTGTGGTACTTTCCATTGTTCAGCCTGAGCTGGGCCTTTTTGCCGCTCTCCATACGCATCGCCAAGGAGACTTCCTCTTCGGCGGTGAGCAGGGCGACTTTGCCGATTTCCTTCAGATACAGGCCGATAGTGTCATCCACTTCGATAGCACGGTAGATGTCTTCCGTCGCCTTTTCTTCCTCGTCGTCGTCTTCTTCCATTTCTATGAATCTGTCCGAGGATTTCCCGTCAGTGCCGCCGACGGTAATGCCCGATTCCATCAACGCGCCGATAATCTCATCCAGGCGATCGACATCTTCTTCTGCTTCGGGGAAAACCCGCAGAATGTCCTCATATGTAATATGGCCGCGTTCGTAGCCCAGAGCCAGCAAATATTCTTCGCCAGAGGTTTCCTCAACCAGAACGGTGATTTCCTCTTCGTTTGCTTCTTCCTCTTCTTCCGTCAGCTCTTCTTCGTCTAAGAGCGCGTCGTCCAGATCATCTTCGATAACCAATCTCTAAATTCCTCACCAGTCGTTGTTGAATTTTGCCAATGGATATTCTTTATGCTATCAGCATATTCAAATCTGACAGCTTGTCAAATCTCATGGGCCACAGGAAAATGCCCTTGGCGCAAACGCCGTTTTACCAACCTAAAATTGCCTTAAAAAAGAGCACCGGTAGCAGGGCCACCGTGTGCTCTTTGCATCCTACTATAGCACAACTGACGGGTATTTGTCAAGTAGGAAAAAGGTAACTATTCAGGTGGGACGCACTTTTACGTCTGAAATGACAGTAGGAAACGCAAAATCGCCGTTTTTGGCTTGAAATAAGTGCGTCCCACCTCCAGGCTGAATAGTTACGGAAAAAGTACCTATTTGACTATTCGATTGGCTCTGCCGGTAACGAGAAATTTACGCGCAGTCCTTGTCCGGGAGTGCTGTTGAAGAAGATTTTTCCGCCGAGCATCTCGATGCGCTCGCGGTGGGTAGGAAGGTTGAGGCGCGCGGCATCTGGGGTGGTCAGAGCCTCGTCGAGTTCGAAGCCGCTGCCGTTGTCTTCGATGGTCACCGCGACCTGCGTGTCGCTAATATCCATCGTCACATTAATGTTGCTGGCTCGTCCTTGCTCGCGTCCCAGATGGATCAGGGCTTGCATGACGCGGAAAATCGTGACTTCCTTATGTGCTGCAAGTCGCCGGTCTTTGCCGGTGATGTGCAAACTCAGGCCAGTGTAGCCGCTCTCTTTGGTGCCCTCGACGTAACGGCGCATGGTGGGCGCTAAACCCAGGTCATCCAGCATCATTGGGCGCAAGTCAAAGATGAAGCCTTTTACGGACTTGAAAGCATTGACGACGTTCTTCTTTAACTCGGACAACTCATCTTTTGCCCGCGCGGGATCCCTATCGAAGAGCCGCTCGCAGATTTCAGCCTGGAGCACGAGATTGGTGAGTGCTTGCGCCGGGCCATCGTGCATCTGACGGGAGAGGCGCAGGCGTTCTTGCTCCTGAGCTTCGATGATGCTGATGACCATAGCTTGCGGCGCGGAGGGCTGGTCAGGGCCGGCGCTTTCAGCGACGTTGAGTTCTTCAGGGGCGGTATGTTCCAGGATGATTTGATAAAGTTCTGCCAGGCGGGTAAGGTTTTTCTGATCGCTTTGCAGTTTTTCTAACTGCCCGCGCATCGTGAAGAGCCGGCGCTGGTTTTCGATTAACGAGTCGTAAGCTGATTTGATGTCCTCTCTGGGAGCAGTGTCGAACGAGGCTTCGATCTGCCGCGCACGGCCAACCGCGCGGGAGTTCGTCTGCATAAATCGATCTACTTCCACGGACGTTTGCTGGATCAGCATATCCACTTCTTTTAACTCTTTCTTGGTCTGTTCGTTGCCGCGATGGCAAGTCTCGGTAAACTGTTCCCAGGTGTTTTTGGTCATTCTCTCTCTCCGTGACTATATGGCGATGCTGTTGATGGTTCTTCCTCGCGTGGCAGGCGCACCCAGCCATGCCGCAACGCGTAGATCGCAGCCTGAGTGCGGTCGGCCAGGTTAAGTTTGGCTAGAATAGAGGTAACGTGGTTTTTGACGGTTTGTTGGCTGATGTTCAACCGGAAGGCAATTTCTTTGTTGCTCAATCCCTCGATAATAAGCTCCAGGATCTCCATCTCGCGGTCTGTGAGCGGTGAAAAGGTGACATCCTCGGGCTTGAGTCCGTAACGGCGGTAGCGCTCCAACAGCCACTGCTCGGCCTGGCTCGGTGTCATGCGTTTGTCGGCGATCATGTAGTACCCTTGAGATACTATCCGCACGGTATTGAGCAAATGGTTTGGCTCTATATCTTTGGCAAAGTAGGCCGAGGCCCCGATGCGGATCGCGCGGTAAATTTGTTCTTCGTCGTCGTAAGCCGTGAGGATGATGACGTTGATGTCGGGGCATTGGCTTTTGAGTTTCTGCGTGACCTGTAATCCGTTCATGGTAGGCAGGTTCACGTCCATCAGCACAACGTCTGGTCGCACGTGCTGCAGCAGTTCGAGCGCCTCCTGTCCATCACCGCTTTCCGCGATTACCTCGATGTCGTCTTCTGTGTTCAGAACATCGCGCACACCCTGGCGAAAGAAGGGATGATCGTCGACGACAACAACTTTTATCGGGTTGGCCTGGCTTGCCGGTTGTTTTGACATAAGCATAATCCTTTTCTACATTTTCAGTATACCATAGCCAATAGATTTTGGAACTGCGCAGGTTAGGCCGGCGCGAAACGATCCAGCGCCAAAGGACCGATCTTTTCGTTGTGCAGCAGCGCGCCGACCAGGCGATCTACGGCGACGCCGACCCAGCTCCATCCGCAGGGGCCCAGTCCATTGACGATGTACACATTCGGCATGTCTGGCGCTTGTCCCACCACTGGCAGCCCATCGGCGCTCCGCGCCGCCCACCAGGAGTGGCGGGCGAGAACGAAGGCATTAGGGCAGAGTTGCTGCGCGATGGCGGCTAACATAGGGAGGGTGTCTTCGTCGGTATCGCTCCAACCGACCATGCGCCAGCTCATTTCGCGGGCCTGGATGATGACTTGCCCACGGTTAATGACTAATGGCGTGGGTAGCGCCGTTTCGCTGCGCAAGTCGATGGTGTGCATCGCCAAGGGGCTGATGATGTTGACAAGGCCCGGGTGCAAACGTACTGCGTGCGCACCGTTGGCGAGGATGACGTTTTGGGTATGGAGATAGTGCTTGCGCGCCCAAATGGTATAAGTTGGCTTGCCAGTTGTCTCTGCGGTCCTTGTCGCACTCTCGTTCGCTGGGCGAATTGCCTGCACCTCGGTCTCATACTCAATGGTGATGTTGGCATGGTCGAGCAGTGCGGTGGTCAACGCTGCCGGATCGAAGGCCAAGTCTTCGGCAGTGCGCAGACCGATCTGATAGCCGTGGTCGGTCAGGTTGGCGGAGCTAATCCCTTTGGCTTTGCCGATCTCGTCGGTGGACCCAATTTGATCGTCAATTTCAGCGGCGTACAGGTCTTGTCGCAGCAGAGTCGCGGATTCTTGCAACAGAGCAACCTCGGCGGCATCGGCAGCGAGGCGCAGGCTGCCAACCGGTATGGGTTGCTGGTGAACTTTTTGGAGCACCGCGGTCAGCAGATCGAGGTTCCGCCGGGTAAGTTCCCAAATCCGGCGTCCTACGTCGACACCCAGGCGCGTCTGTAGGGCGGCATAAGGCTCTGGTGTACCAAGAAGCGCTACTTCCACACTTTTTGCCGCTGCGTCGCCCGGGGCGCTCTTGGCTTCCAGGACAACGACGTTCTGTGAGGCTTCGGCGAGGTGGTGAGCGACGAGGGCGCCGGTAAGGCCTGCGCCGACGACGACAGTATCGTAAGTATCTGATGGTGTTGACATGCTCCTCCTTTTCACTGTAATAGGCTGACTAACGCGGCGGTGTAGCTATCAGTTGGGCCTGATCAAAGAAAGCGGCGTTGTTGATGTGGGGGTATGCAGGTTCGGCATAAAAGCAGATCGTCACTTGGCCTGGCATTTCAGCTTCTTCTTCCGGTTCCACTGGCGTTGGCGCTTCCCGTTCCCGTGGGTCCAGGGTGGCGGTCTGGGTAGGCGTGTTCTGATGCTCCGGAGCCGCGACGACTACCCTGGGCGACGTCAATGTGACGATGCCATCATCCTGGTTGATATGTAATGCCTCGCCCCAGAGGATGTTATCGCAGTGCGGCTGCCCGGTGGGATCAATGCCGGCTTTGACGATCAGCCGGTCCAGTGATGAGAAGGCATTAGCCTTGATGCTAAATTGCACGGTGCTGCCGATGGTCACCGTCACGGTTTGGTAGATCCATGTGCGGAATCTGAGCCATCGAATGGTTTCCACTTTGAGGGTGGAGCCGTTGATCCGACGCAGCGAATCATCGGCGGCGGTAAAGAGCGGTTCGGCGAAAGAGTTTTGGGGATCGGCTTCTCCACTTTTGTAATTCACGTAAGCATACCAGCTCCAGCCAGAAATGCGGTTAGGCAAGATGTAGTCGAAGTCTGCGTTGTCGAGCGGGATCGGCCCCGCCGTGAGCAACGGCTTAGGCGTGGCCGTGGGCGTGGGCGTGGGCGTGTGGGTAGGGAAGGGCGTGGCCGTGGGCGTAGCAGTGTTGGTGGCACGCGGCGGCAATGTCGGGCGCGCGGTTGTTTCTACCGTGGGTGTCCACTTGGGAATCTCAACACTTATGGTTGGGGTGGGCATAGAGGTGATTGGGGTGGGTAGTGGCGCGCGTAGCGAACTGATGACGATGCTGCCCAGCCCTGCAATCACACTCAGGTCCAGAACCGCCAAGATGATTAAGATTGCCTTTTGTCCCCGACTTAGTGTTTTCATAAATACCCTTTCTTCACCCTGGTGTGGTGTATACTTAGCTACCTTAATGATACTCCAACGTTAGCTTCATGACAAGCGCCCGTTTTGAGCAGGTGCGTTGCAAAATGGGGGCGATTGATTAGAGACAGCGCCTGGGAAACGCTCGGGCCGGTCTCCAGATCGCGCCCGCCCAGCGCCTAACCCTGCAGTGGCGCGGTCAGAGATCGGCCACAGCGGGGGTTGTGCCCCGAAATTGAAATATACCCGCCCTGGAACGTGTGTCTACCACAATTTGTGCTATACTTAAGAATATTGCCGGGGCCGACGATACTTTCAGCTTGTCAAAGGATTGACATTGCAAAAAAAGAGAATGTTCTTATAATCGTGCTATGGGGTAAATACGTATTCTGGTAGGCTATCTTTTATATGGGGCCCAATTTCAATGTTCTTCATTTATCTTCTTTTGATGTGAATTTGACGGCCCTGGTGTTTAGTCTATTTGGGGCTGATCTTGGGCGTATCACAAACGAGGAATTTCATGGCCAGTACACAACACCTACTTGAAGTAAAGAATTTGACCACCCGTTTTCATACTGAAGATGGCGTTGTCCATGCCGTCAACGACATCTCCTACACATTGGATGAAGGGGATACGTTGGGTGTGGTGGGGGAAAGCGGCTGCGGAAAGAGTGTTCATGCCCTGTCCATTATGCGCTTGATACAGATTCCTCCCGGTGAGATTGCCGGCGGGGAAGTGATTTTCCGTGGCCAGGATTTGTTGAAGCTA
>JAFGKO010000260.1 GCA_016928525.1 Anaerolineales bacterium
GACAAGGGTTCTGCCCTACTTTTTGTCTAAACTCGAGTTATAGAACGAATACCACGCGCAAGATTATATCAGCGCCGCCCAAAATGAAACCGACGTTTCAAACATCAAAAGTGCGTTATTTTCAGAAACCAGCCATATTCGGCGCAGATTAAGTGGTATAGTTTGCACCTGCACAGGTTAGGCCAAAGAGACATCTCATATCCCCGCAGCAGGGAAGGAGTCCCAAATGACCGAAAATATTTTGGCAAGATTATTCGAGCACAACAACTGGGCAAATCAACAGATCATCCAGATTTGTGCCACACTCAGTGATGAACAACTCGATGCCGAACCGGCGGGCGCCGCTTTGGGCAGCATCCGAGAGACCTTGTTCCATCTGGTCAGCGCCCAGCAAGGTTACCTGAACTTGCTAACCCTACCGGTTGAGGCGCGTCAAAAAGCCGCCCCCAGCTTTGGTGAACTGCAAACGCTGTCCCGGTCCAGCGGGGAAAGTCTTTTGGCCTTGACGCAAGACCCAAAGAACGAGCACCTGCAAAATGCGCAGGTCAAGACCACGGATGGTTATCTCGTCGCCCCTTGGGTGGTGATGCTGCAGGTCATCAACCACGCCACCGAGCACCGCGAACAGATCAAAAACATGCTCACCGCTCTGGGCGTGACGCCGCCCAGCATCGATGGCTGGGACTACGGCGAAGTGACCGAGGCGCTCGTTCAAATCACTGATTAATCAAAGCCAAACACAGAACATGCGTTCAATGGTAGAATCGGGACATGTCCGATCTGTTTGATTATCAAATGAAAAAGTCCCTGCGCTCCGAAGCGCCGCTGGCAGCGCGCATGCGGCCGCGCACGTTGGACGAATACATCGGGCAGGAGGAAATCTTGGGGGAAGGCAAACTGCTGCGGCGTGCCATCGAAGCCGACCGGCTGTTCTCCTCGATCCTCTTGTGGGGACCGCCGGGCACCGGCAAGACCACGCTGGCAATGGTGATCGCAAACCAGACCCAAAGCCATTTCGAGACGCTTTCGGCGGTGCTGGACGGCAAGCCGCGCCTGCGCGAGGTGGTTGATGAGGCGCTCGAACGCCGCAGGTTGTACAACAAGCGCACGATCCTGTTCGTGGATGAAGTCCACCGCTGGAACAAAGCCCAGCAAGACGCCCTGCTGCCCCACGTCGAGAACGGCACGGTCACGCTGATCGGAGCGACTACCGAGAACCCGTACTTTGAAGTGATCGGCGCGTTGGTCTCACGCTCGCGCGTCTTCCAACTGCGCCCGCTGGAAGCCTCAGGGGTGCGCCTGATCCTGGAAAGCGCCCTCAAAGACGAAGAACGCGGCTTCGGCACGCGCACCGTCGAGATTGACGAGGACGCCCTGGCACATCTGATTAACGTAGCTGGCGGTGATGCCCGCAATGCCCTCAACGCCCTGGAACTGGCAGTCGAGTCTACGCACCCAGATGAGGCTGGCACGATCCAAATCACCCTGGAAGTCGCTCAGGAATCGATCCAGCGCCGGGCGGTGCTGTACGACAAAGATGGCGACGCCCACTACGACACGATTTCGGCCTTCATCAAATCGGTGCGCGGCTCCGATCCGGACGCGGCGCTGTACTGGCTGGCGAAGATGCTGTATGCCGGGGAAGACCCGCGCTTCATCATCCGCCGCCTGCTGATCCTCTCTGGGGAGGACATTGGCCTGGCCGACCCGATGGGCATGGTGGTCGTCAATGCCGCCGCCCAGGCTTTCGATTACGTCGGCATGCCGGAAGGTATTTTCCCGATCGTGCACGCCACGCTGTACCTGTCCACCGCTCCCAAGTCGAACACGGCCACCTCGTATTTCAAGGTCTTCCAGATGATCGAGGATGAGGGCGTCGGTAACGTCCCCGACCACCTCAAGGATGCCAACCGCGACGCCAAGGCGCTGGGGCACGGCAAAGGCTACCAGTATCCCCACATGCACCCCGACCATTACCTGCCGCAGCAGTACCTCCCCAATCCATTGCTGGGTACGTACTTCTATTCGCCCTCCAGCCAGGGTTACGAAGCAATCGTAGCCGACCGGCTGGATCGCTGGCGGGAAGCACAGCGCAAGGCCTTGGGCATCACCGAGACCGAAAGCGTCCCCGACCTGACCGAGGACGAGGTCACCGACATCAAGCGCCGCCACAAACCAACCAGCGGGCAGTCGCAATAATTACATCCTGGCGGGCAAGGGAACTAAAATACATAGACTATTACAGGTTTAGCTTATTATCGTTAACCAGTTTTGATAGGGAGTCACCATGCCAACTGTGCTGCTCGTCCGCCACGGACAAAACCAATACGTATCCAAAGGCCGCCTGGCGGGACGCCTGCCCGGCGTACACCTCAACGACAAAGGCAAAGAGCAAGCCCAAACACTTGCCAAAACTCTTGCCAAGATGCCGATCAAAGCCGTGTATGCCAGCCCGTTGGATCGCACGCTGGAGACCGCCGCCCCCATCGCCGCGGCGCACAACCTGGAAGTGCTCCCCCGTGAAGGGTTGCTGGAAGTGGATTTTGGTGAATGGGAGGACAAGACCCTCAAGCAACTGCGCCGCCGTAAATTGTGGAAAATAGTGCAGGGCGCGCCCTCGCGCATGCGCTTCCCGGATGGCGAGTCCTTCGCCGAAGCGCAGTTGCGCATTGCTAATGAACTGAATACACTGTGCGCGATGCACAAGCCTAAGGATGTGTTCGTGTGCGTCGGGCACAGCGACATGATCAAGCTGGCCGTGGCCTATTACACCAGCGTGCCGCTCGACCAATTCCAGCGCCTGATGGTCAGTACCGCCTCGATCAGTATGCTGCACATCGGCGAAACTAGCGCCCAACTGATCAACTTCAACCTGCCATGCTACACGCAGTTCAAGGGTGAGCACAACGAGAAGTAACGGAAGACGGCAAGTACAGGGTGCAAATTGCAGATCGCAAGTTGAAAATCAGGCCATCGGAGGGATAATGATGAAACGCATAACGCTATTTGGTTTCTGTCTTTTGGGATTGATGCTGTGCTCCTGCACACCGGCCGGAACAGCAGACACAACACTTACGCCCAACCCGGCAACCGCTACGCCCATTCCACCTTCGAAAACCCCGACACAGGCGCTTACCCCAACCATCACGCTCACTATAACCCAAACCGCCAAGGTAACATCTACACCCTATCCCACTGTTGAGCCGCATGAATTCGCGATCACCGTTCAAAATGTCCAGGAAGTTGTTCAACTTAAAGAACTTGGCAAGAATCGTCCACATTATGTTGCCTGGTCACCCAATGGTGCATATATTGCCACAGCAAATTACTCAGAAGTCACCATTTACGCAACCGATTCTTTAGTAGCCCTCCAAACCATCGACCCTGACCAACGGATTGAGAGCATCGCTTTTGGCCCCGATCCAAACAAACTATTTATTATCGACCAATATGTCCATGAATGGGACCTTCGCACTGGCCAAGAAATCGATATTCATGGCTATCTCGAAAGCGGCATTCGGAATTTCGCGGTCAGCGAAAACGGGAAAGTCATTACATATTCAGGCCCGGCATGGGGTGGCGGAGGCGATCCAGATTATGTATTTGCAATTCAGAGGGTTGGACAAGTCCTGACAGGTTACGAGCAGGATACAAAAAAGCGTAACAAGTCAATTGACTTGTTACGCTCGGACAGCAGAA
>JAFGKO010000261.1 GCA_016928525.1 Anaerolineales bacterium
AATAAACGGGCTCAATTTGTAAGGTTCGATAGCGCCGGATTGAAATCCCGGTTACTTCGTCATCCGCTTTTAGCGGAAACTAAAGATAAATTGATTTTATCTTAACCCGCCTGGTTTTATCTAAAAATGGGGATGTAGAACCAAAGTACCTAATACAAACCTTACAGGTCGCGGCGACCTGTAAGGTCAATAATATTTCGTTCTTCGGGAATCTCCGTGGTACAAAAGCCTTTGTACACGGATTTGACAGATAACACGGATAAGCAGGGACATTTTTTTAATTTTTCCGTGAAAATCCGTAAATCCGTGTACGGCTCTCGCGCTAGTTACCAGAGAGCCCAATATTCAAAAAGTCCGATCCTATACGTTAGTCAACAGCGGATACCCTCATATAATCCTACTCCAGCATCCAAGGTTCGCATTTATAAAGCTTGCCATTGATTGCCATGAAGGGGATCTTACCGTCGAAAACTTCGACTTCCTCCTCGGCCACAACGCATGCACCTTCTGAAAGATTCGGATAGTAGTAGACCGTGTCGATCAGGAAGAAGGAATTCTTCTCGGGGGAGAAGTCGATGCGGCTCTGGCCCTGATGCGAGAATGCCACCCCGTAGACGCAGACCACTTCGCCAGCCATATCGAGCGTGATCTGGTCCCATTTGTAGCAGGAGGGCGGTTCAGGCGTATCCGTAGGACCGCTGGTGCTGGTCGGCCGCGCCGTGTTGGTGGGACGCGGCGTATTGCTGGCGGCGGGCTCTACCACCACTGTAGCACTGGGCACACTGACTGGCTCCTCAGTGTTGCCTGGTGTACTGGAAAGAGAACAGGCCAGCGTCAGTAGCAGAAAGGCTGCAACTGCCACAAGGACCCTCGAGGTCTTATGCATAGATTTCATGGGAACTCCTTTTCGGTATTCGGATTCTTTTTGGATTATTCATTTATCGAAACGAATCTTGTTCATAAAATGACCCTTCCTTAAAACGTATTTTTTGCAGCTATTCAACCACAACACCATCCAGGTTCTCTTCAGGTTCAGGGAATTTCATCTTCAAACCCTTAAGAGTGTCCACCAGCAGCGCAGAGATGACCAGGTCGCGATACCACTTCCGGTTGGCCGGGACGATGAACCAGGGGGCATATTTGGTGCTGGTCTTGCTCAGTACATCCTCGTACGCTTTGATGTAATCAGGCCACAATTTTCGCTCTTCCAGGTCCCCCAGGCGGAATTTCCAGCGCTTGTTGGGCTCATCCAGGCGAGCTTGCAGGCGTTCCTTTTGTTCATCCAGATCGATATGGAGGAAAAACTTCAAGATTGTCGTCCCATTTTCCGCAAGCAAACGTTCAAACTGATTGATCTGATCGAAGCGCTTTTTCCAAACCTCGGGCGGGACCAAATTATGCACGCGCACCACCAGCACATCCTCGTAATGACTGCGGTTGAAAATGACCATTTCGCCTTTGCCTGGCACTACTTTATGGACGCGCCACAGGTAATCGTGATCCAGTTCCTCTTGCGTTGGGACCTTGAAACTCGCCACGCGCACGCCCTGCGGGTTGACCCCGTCGAACACGCGACGGATGACCCCATCCTTGCCGCCCGTATCCATCGCCTGCAACACGATCAGCACTTTGTGCTTGTGTTCGGCAAATAACATCTCCTGTAACACTTCCAGTTCATCGTTCAACTTCGCAACCTCGGCAAGCCCCTCTTCTTTGCCGCCCTTGAAATCCCCCTTATCGTTCGGGTCCCATTTCGAGAGATCCGCTTTCTCTCCGGGCCTGACTAGATATTGCTTCATCACATACTCCTCTAAATCTGGTGTTGATTACTTTTATTACACATTGCGATTCGAAAATCATGCACTGAGGTACTCATGCGTTTTCGTCTCGATCCGCGGGAATGTAAGGAATCAGTCCTTTTTCAAACGCAATGACTTGCGCTTCACGCGGCATGCCACGAATATCCACAATATAGCCATTGACCATCAGGTACCAGATCATTGGATTTTCGTCCACCAGGCTGGGCAATGTCCAGTCAGGGTGCATTTGGAAGATATTCAACATTCCACGGATTTTCTGCGCGCGTCCACTGGCAGTTTGCTGTGAGACGCCGATGCGTTTGCATAGTTCGTCGGCGCGCATGTGCGGGGATTGGGACTTATCGAACAGGAAATTGACCTGTCCCAGTGTGTAAATGATCCCTGCCGCCCATGATTTAGCCTGCCCGTTCACCAGGGGGGATGGACGCTTGCGCGCTAATGCCGCCGCCATGATGCGGGCGAGTTCAGCATATTCTTCGTTGAGGTGTTCCTTGCAAAAAGCGTCGCTAACAGCGGTGATTTCGTCATACACCGCCTGCATGGACTCGGGCACTTTCAGCGATTTTGTTTTCATCGTATCAACCTTTCATTTTTTCCAGTGTCAGGTCTTTTCAAGTACTTGCCCTCGCCAGATTCAACGCCAGCAACCGCTCCAAAATCTCCTCATCTGATAAATCAGACGGCCAGCCATACGCCGCAAAGACGGCTTCATCCAGTTTCTTGTGCGCCAGCTCCAGCCAGGTGGGGCGGGCGTTGTATAAGTTCGTCAATGTGCGCTTTGGATCGCGCAAGACTTCGGAAGTCTCAAAGACTTCCGAAGTCTGTAGATTAAGCCACCTCTCCCTCTGCTCGACCAGTTCCTGCGCGGCCTGAGCGATGGCCCCCACACGCGGATCATCCAGCGGCTCCGCGCCCGGCGGCCACGGGAAGGGGAAAGTTTCAAAGCAAGTTGAAGGTGTATATCTAAACCCACTCTCTGCTTCTCGTAGCTGGGTGCCTGTGGCTCTTGCCCATAATTCATGAACTATTGAATGCAATATACCAAAGAAATAATCATCATCGCGTGCGATTACATGAAGTTGATGATCTGGTATCGAATTTCCAGAAAGCCAAGCAAATACCCTATGTTTGGAAACCGCTGGCGTGACCATGAATCTCTGCAAATTCTGAATAGCAATTCTCATATCGGGTGCTGGCCGACGATGTAACCACCAATAAGTTTTCTCTCTTTGATTTCTTACTTTGTCTCGAACAGGTTTTACAGTCAATTTGACAAATTCAAATGGCATTTCAAAACAAGAAGCATCTTCAATTATCGTTTCAGAACCGAAATCAATAATCCAGTGATTTTGCCAACCTTGAAGTATATCTTTTGCGTTGAAATATGGTCGGACAACATCGGAGTTCGGTTTGCCATTGGGATTATTTCGTGCGTTTAGCATTTTTATTGCAGTTTCTTCGTCAATATCAAATGGCCCGCCTTTTTCATCACTTCTAAAGCAAATACCAGCGTTCTCTATCAATCCTACAACTTGTGTCAAGTTCACAGAAGAAGATAAATCAGAATGTATTTCTGAAACGCTTTGATTATTGAGAACCTTTTTCTTATCTATTCCGTTGTCAAATCCGACCATTGACACATGAACAGTTGCACCGTCCAATATCCAATCTCGGTCAGATTGAGCCCAGAAAATGTCACCCGATTCTTTAATTCTCTCCAAAACTTTCCGGTTTGCTCCGCCACGGATTCCTTGTGTTGCCAATAAGCCGGCGCGTTTTGTTTTTTCATTTGCAATCATGGAACGTGCTTTTTCAAACCAATAACAAACCAAATCAGCTGATGCAGGTACGCGGTTTTCATAGAGTTTGAAAAGGGCATCCACATATTGATCGCCGAGTTCGGCGCGAATTTTGTTGCCGCCCAAAAACGGCGGGTTGCCGACGATCACGTCCGCCGGGGGCCATTCGGGCTCATAGACTTCCGAAGTCTCCGAGACTTCGGAAGTCTTGTACGCAAGCACGGCATCCATATGCAAAATATTCTTGACCTGCTTGAGGATCGGCTCGGGAGGCTGCCCGTAGCCGTTATCCCGCAGCCATTGAATGTAGCCGATCTGGATAGTCATCTGCGCCAGTTCGTAGGCGTACTCGTTGGTCTCGATGCCGTACAACTGCGCAGGCGTCACCGAAACGAAGAAGCGCCCCGCGCCCATTTCATCCGAGAAGTTGATGACCTCGTTTTGCAGATCGAGCAAGAGCCGCAGCGCCACATATAGAAAGTTGCCGCTCCCGCAGGCAGGGTCGAGCACTTTTATTGCGGCGATCTTATCTGCGAAGGCGCGCAATTTCGCGCTGATCTTCTCGATTGTGGCCGCGCGTTTTTTACCGCTCAGCCCATCCGCTTCAACTTTCAACCCCTGGCATTCAACCTGCAACTCTTTCCATTCACGCCGCAGCGGAGCCATCAGGACGGGCTCGACGATCAGGACGATGTCTTCTTCGCCGGTATAGTGCGCGCCCAATTGGGAACGTTTGCTCGGGTCGAGTCCGCGCTCGAACAGCGTCCCGAAGATCGAAGGTTTGATGGCTCCCCAATCTAGCGCGTCGATGTCGGCGATGATGTCCATGTCGGCGCCGTCCAGGGGCAAGACGCGGTCATCGTCGAACAGCCCGCCGTCGAAGTGCAGGATTTTGTCCGCGCCGAAATATCCGCCCGTGTTCATCGCGCGGAAGAGCTGCCTGAGCACTTCGGAGAAATCCTTCGAATTACGGCGCGTCTGTTCCAGCAAACGCGGGAACAGCTTTTCGGGCAACAACCCGATGTCTTCTGCAAACAGGCAGAACAACAGGCGGATCAGGAAATGCGCGATCTCCTGCGGGTCATCCCCGTACCGGCGCAGGTTCTCGGCCAGCCTGGAGAACTGCGCCGCGGCTGCCTGCGTAACGCTCTCGACCGTCTCTTGGGGTTTGAGTTGTTCGGGGTTCGTGAAAACCGCCTTGAGGATTTCGAGGCTCTCAGGCTCGAGCATATCATCCAGCGTGATGACGTACGTGCGCGTGGGAAAATCCGTATAATTCGTGCGGATGATGATCTGATTGATATCGGAAACAACCAGGAGGGGCGGATTACGAAGCGCGTCGCGATAACTGAGAAGCTGCACATAGGCCCTGTCCAGGTCCGCGTCCTTGCTTTTGTACTCCCACCCGAAATACCCCAGTTTGGCGACATCCGCCCAGCCCTGTCCGCCGCTGGTCTTGGCCGCGCCCATCTCGAAGGCAAAGCGCGTGCCGGTGGGGTCAGATTCGTTGGGCGTTTGATGGCCGACCAGGTGGCACAGGTCGATGAAATGCTCCTGGTAGGTTTGCTTCTCGCGCGAAGTCACGCGCTTCCACTTGCTGACAAAATCCTGCGGTGTAAAGGTCATAGGTGGTTCCCCATGAGAACGGTTTCGATTAGCAATAGACCAAGTATACAAGAAACCCCAGTTTCGGCAATATGGAATTCGTTGCGATTTGCTATGTCAAATTTTCACCCCAGACCTGACAGGTTTGTTATAAACCTGTCAGGTCTCTACGCCGCCTTTATCCAGGCCTGACAGTCAAAGCAGGGTGAAAGCAAGGTGACAATCACTTGGCAAATCTGATTTCCCGGTTGACTTTTAAATTTTCTCGGTTGACTTTTCGAATTCCCCGGTTGACTTTTAAAATTCCTCGGTTGGCTTTTCAAATTTCCCGGTTGACTTTCTAAATTCCCCGCTTGACCTTTCGAAGCGCCGGGCGGGCTGCTCGTCGCGGTTTCCAGGCGCTTCCTCGGAGTGATCACATAGCATAGCGCGCTCTCGTATACTGGTAACCCCGTTTGGGCAATATGGAAATCATTAGACCTGACAGGTTTGTCTTAAACCTGTCAGGTCCCTAACCGGCTACATCTAAAACCTGGCTGGCTTGATCCCTGCCCCGTTCCTGTCGGTGTTCCCGGCGTTGCGCCGCTTGCCGCGAAAGTTCGCTTCGACGTTCCGGTCGATGGCCGGGTTGGCGCCGCCAATTTCCACGCCTGACAGACATTTACAGTCAAGCATAGTATCTGGAACAACGTTTGATGCTCATCGTCGCAATGGCAAACTCTGGCAGCGTGTTGGCCCTCTCCGCAGACTTTAAGGTGACAGTCAACTGCCAGTTGACTGTCACCTTTTCAAAGTGTTCTATCTCACCGTCACCCGCGTATAAACCGGGTACTGGTTCCCGTCCAGGTCTGCGATGATAAAGCCAACGATGTACTCGCCCTGCGCGGCATACAGTTGCTCCCAGGTGAAAGGAGTAGAGCCAAAGGTCAGCGTTTGTCCCGGCAGGTAGGCGGTCTCGCGGACGCTGCCATCGGAAGCCAGGTCCAGCCATTTCTCGAAGAGCGTGAAACGGTCTCCAGGCTGGGGCGCGATCTCACGAGGCGCGGCAGCTTCGTCTGCTCCGGTGAAACCGTAAACCGCTATCAGAGCGCCATTCTGAAAGTATAGGCGCGCGTTCAGGGCATCGCCGGTGTCGGCAAAGGTATACAAACCTTCCACCGAATAGGTCGCTTCTTCAAATGTAAGTCCATAGTTCTCAGGAGAGAAGAGCGCCGGGAAAGAATCAGTTCCATCTGAAACAGAGAACACAATCGGGTCCCAATTGAACGCCAGCGTAAAGTCTTCACTCCACTCAGGATAATAAACGCCGTTCAACTCGCGCACGTTCGGGCTTTCCAGGTAATCCGTATCTGCCACGTAGATCGAGTTGGAGCTGCTGTCGTAGTAACCGACGAACAGGTAGATATAGCCGATGTTCTGGCCGCTGATATCAACGCTCAGTCGTACCGGTTGATCGGGCGCAGCGCTACTGGACGAAGCCGTGATCTCAGAAACTGTAATACTGCCCTGCCCCGGCGCGCGCGTAGGGCCGCCCGAGGGCACAACCGGTACGGCGTCCTGTGGGCTGAAGCTACGGTCATGGTAATGAAAGGCCAGGAAGTCGTCCCACAAGGAGGTCGCAGCGAAACGCTCGGCAATTTCGGTATAGGATTGCGGGCCGGTCAACGGCGAGCTGTAAAGCGTGGAATTAGGGAAGTAAATGGCCACACCGGTGGAACCCGGCTTGCCAGCGCCGTGCTTCTCGGCAATCACAAAGCGGCTCAGACCGGAAAGCACCTGCTCCGCTGCCTGGGACACATTACCATCCCGGGTATTGCGCCCCAAAAGCGCCGCGAAATGCCCCAGGTCGATGTAGGCCGGCGGTACCTGCTTGCCAAAAATACTGGTGTAGGATTGTGCATAGCTGCGCGCTTGCGCCACTAACGATTGGTCCTCCCCCTGCAAAGCATACACAAAATCGTTCACGATAGCCATCAAATCCGGCATTTGCTCCAAGTCAACGGCTGTGAGCGTCACGTTCTGCTCCATCTGGGCAGCCAACTGACTGGCGCTCACGTTGGAAGTCCCGAAGAATCCGCCCAGCGGCGAACCGCCGCGCAGGAAATCGGCGCGCGCCTGGGCATCCGTAATGCGCTGGTCTTCGCGAATGTAGCTCTGCACGATCAACCTGCCCACGTCCTCGGCGGACATACCCGGGTTGGAAATCAGCGCATCCAGGAAGCCGACATAAGCCCAACCCAGGGAAGGCTCCACTTCTTCCGAAGCGACCGCAACGCGCGCGTGCGGTTGCAGGGCGGCATATACCTCTAACTGCGACATCAGGCAGGCGTCCATGCCGATCAAGTCGAATTTGTCGATACCGGCCTGCTGGCGGGCAATGCCCAGCGCCTGGTCCAATTCATTCAGGTAGATGTTCTGGCCCAGGCGTGAAGCCAGCGGCGAGCGGCTGCCATCCATCCTGCCAGGCGAGGGGTCGCTCCAACCGCCCGGCCAACCCAGGCCGTGATCTGACATAATCAGGAGGTAGCGATCGGCCGGGAAGTTAGCAACCGCCCAGGTAATGAAATCCACCAGCGCCTCACCGGAGCCCATATCCGCCTCGCCCAGGTCGCTCACCAACTGGGAACCAACCCGCGCCAGGTCATCATCCTGGGTCACATAGTAGCGGCGCGCAGAGGTCCAGTCGCCATCACCCGAAAAACCAGATTGGAAACGGTCGATCTGCGCCACAATATGCACGTTCTCACTCGACCCAACCCGTTCAGCCTCGTTCAGGTCAATGTAAATATCCTTCTCCAGGATCTGGTCGTCCGCGTCCTGGTACAGCATCACCAGCCATGTCTGGCCGCTACCCGCCGCGATAGGCGGTGTAAAGTTCGTCTGCGGCTGGGCAGCCTGCTGGGGCTGCTCTTGATAAGGCTGCTCGACATACGGTTGATCGACCGGCGCACCAAAGTCGAGACCGCCGCCACCGCTCAACAAGAAATACCCGACTAAAAGGATCAGGATCAATACGGTACCGCAACCGCCTATCCCGCCCAGCGAAGGCATGCGAACGCCGCCTCCCGACGGACGCGGCGTTCCCCCGCCCTGGCCCGAATCCGGCTGCCTGCGAATGGGCGCTTCAGCCCGCCCCTGCGGTTTGCCGCCACCCTTCCGCCGTCTCTGCGCTTCGATCACGTCACGATCATTCCCATCGGTCATTCTGCACCTCCGTCCAATCTTCGTAGCGATTCTACCAAGAGTTACAAGAGAAGTCCGAAAAAAGGGTGTTGAGCGTGCGTATGCACACTCAACACCCTTTTTTCGGTTATTTTTTCGAATGTGACATTGTCATGGTAGACACCATTGTGCTTCAACTTTGTCCATCAAGAATAGACTTGAAAGGATCGGGCATGCCCGGGTCTATCCCCAATCGTTGCGCGATCTGCTCCGTGCTACGGTCGATAATGAATTCCACCCAAACTGGAAAATGATCCGATACCAGAAATGACATTTGCCTCAAGCCGAGGTCACGATAGATTGCTCCCGCATAGTTGATCACACCGGCGCGCTCATCCGTCAATAGGTCAAGACTACCCATAAACCAGGCGATCTGATCATAGTATTTTGGTTTCGTCGAATAGGTTGTCTTCAGGTTCAGCAATTGCTCAGGCACGATCAAACCAGTAGACACAAAGGCCTGGAACAAGGGATTATCGCCGCGGTCATCGATATTGAAATCGCCCAGCACGATCAGGTTCGTTTCTTCACCGCCCGCTGTGGCGCGGTCACGGATTCCATCTGCAATGTAGCGAGAGAAAGATTCGATTTCCCCCAGGCGGCTTTCCGGTCGATCACCGTACCTGATATGTGCTGTTAATAAGGAAAATCTTTCACCCACTGCTTGAAAGCCAACAATATACGGGGTACGGTCGAATTGCTGAGCAGGATTTCCATTCGCTTCTGAAGGCAAAACGATCTCGCCTGCCAAACCCGAGGGCGTTACCCGGCGTTTGTCGTAGATAAAGGCAAGCCGCTCATTATTTCCCTTTGCTCCTGCAGAAACATCACTCACGATCAGCCCCCAATCTGGCCCTAAAAATTCTTTGAGCAGCAAGCGTATCCCGGATGTATCTGCTTTGACTTCTTGTATCGCAATGACATCGAATCTTTTTATTATTTCCGCGATATAAACCAACGCTCTCAGGTTTCGCTTTGAGTTATTGGGATTATCTCTCCAGGATTCATGAACAGCCCCGAAATGCCTGATGTTCCAACTGCCGATGATCAAGTTCTCATCGACTACTTTCTGCGGTATTTTCGAATCTTCTATGCGTTGATGAAGCCGGACGATATCTTCCAACGCGATGATTGGGTAATCCGAAAGTTTTATCATTGGTCATCCTTGTCCATCGGGAATCGAAAAAGCACAGGCGGGCTTTATCCATCTAGTTTTTGGTATGTAAATACGCACAACAAAGTTCATAATCCTGCGCCATGAAGAGATGTACCTGGCTACCTTTGCTGCATACTTGAAAGCTAATTTAACGTGAATAACGGATAAGCAAAAAACAAAGATTTTCCTCGCTGAGCGGAGGGCCGAATGAGGCCCGTAGTCGAAGCGCAAATTCGCCAGAAAATAGCCCTTCGACTTCGCTATCGCTCCGCTCAGGGAGGCGGTAATCCTTATCCATCATTGACGTTAATTTATATTCGGAATATGAGCAGTTAGTTAATCTTCAAGGATGAAGGTTACCTTCAACTGAACCCGGTATTCGGTGATTTCACCATTTTCACCAACGCTCACATCCTGGTTTTCAACCCAGGCAGATTTAACGTTTCTCAGGGTTTTCGAAGCGCGCGCAACGCCTTGCCTGATGGCATCATCGAAACTCTTGGTCGAGGTTGCTTTGATCTCGGATACTCTTGAGACAGACATCGAATAACTCCTTTATGAATTTGGGAAATAAGAATAGATTTGTGTCAGAAAGCTCGCATTTCCAATTTCCATTATACAATATAAGAGAGAGACTGTCTGAATTTGTCCTCACCCACTTGCTTACTTGTTATTCTATGAGCGGTATACTATTTGTAACTTTTCTTTATCTTATACGTCTAATAAGTAACCTAATAATTATTATATATAAATAAGGTAATAAGGTAAAAAATGGAATGTCCAATTGAAGACAACATGACACGTCGGGTGTTTCAAAAAGATGGCTTCTGGATTCGCGAATGTCCGGTATGTCATCTCCGCTATGTTGAAACAACAACATCTCAGGGGCACGTAACGCAAGTATACGGGGATAATTACTTCACTGGAGGTGGAGCTGGATACTCGGACTACCTTAGCGAGGAGAAAATTATTACCGGGCATGGTAGGCAATATGGCAGAATATTAAGCCAGTACATGGAGCCAGGCAAGGTGCTGGATGTCGGTGCTGCCGCCGGATTTATATTAAAAGGACTAAGCGAGTATCGCTGGGAGGGTTTGGGACTGGAACCCAACGAAACCATGGCGGAGTACGGTTGCAAGAATGTCGGAGTTAATGTTGAAGTTGGCTCTCTGGAGCATTTTAAAAGTGAGCAGAAGTTCGATCTGGTTACTATGATTCAAGTTGTGCCCCATTTTTATCAGCTGAAACAGGCCTTGCAAGTTGCGGCGGACCTTACAAAACCATCCGGATACTGGTTGATCGAAACCTGGAACAAAGATAGCTTTATGGCCCGGGCGATGGGCAAAGGCTGGCACGAGTACAGCCCTCCCAGCGTCTTACATTTCTTTTCACCAGAAACCCTGAGGCTACTGGTCAGGCAGTTCGGATTTGAAGAAGTGGCGCGGGGTCGACCGGCAAAGAAGATAAGCAGCGGGCACGCAAAATCGCTCCTGCAATATAAAATGGGTGGCTCAGCTTTGGGAAGGCTGGGGGCGAAGTTGATAAATCTCATACCCGATGATCTTATCTTCCCGTATCCAAGTCTTGATTTGTTCTGGGCGCTGTACAAGAAAACAGGCACTCCCTCCGACTAAGACAGGGTCACCCTGTGTAGAAAACAATTCGATATTGCGGTACAAACCAACAACCCGGCTCATCACAGAACCCGGGTTGTTGATAAATTCGGATACATCCTCTGCCTGCGCCCTATCCCCCTGCAGGAATCTTCAGCGGACGCCTTCCGTAAATACGACTGGGATGGTTCGCAATCGAGAAGGGCAGGGATCACACCGTTGGACCAGCCTCCACCACATCCCTGGGTGTGCCTTCCTCAAACTTGGCAAAGTTTTGAACGAAACGCATGGCCAGATCCTTATAACGCTTGTCGTACTCTGCGCGGCTGGGCCAAGACGACCAGGGTTGCAGCACTTCAGGCGGCACGTCCGGACAGGACTTGGGCACGTCGAAGCCGAAGACCGGGTCTTTATAGTATTCGATGTCTTTCAGCGCGCCGGTCAGGGCAGCGTTGAGCAGGTTGCGCGTATGGCGGATACTGATGCGCTTGCCGATCCCGTACGGTCCGCCCACCCAGCCCGTATTGACCAGCCAGCAGGTCGCGCCGTAGCGCTCGATCTTGGCCCGTAACAGCTCGGCATATTTGGCCGGATGGTGCACCATGAACGGTCCGCCAAAACAGGCCGAGAAAGTGATCTCCGGTTCATCACGCAGGCCGACTTCGGTGCCGGCGATCTTGGCGGTATACCCCGAAATGAACTGGTACAACGCCTGGTCGGGGGTCAGGCGCGCGATGGGCGGCATGACCCCGCTGGCGTCGCAGGTCAGCATGATGATGTTCTTGGGGTGACCGGCTTTCTTCTCCGGGACGGCATTCGAGATGAACTCCAGCGGGTACGAAGCGCGCGTGTTCTCGGTCACAGATTCGTCGTCCAGGTCGATCAGGCGTGTAACCGGGTCGTAGGTCACATTTTCGAGGATGGTGCCATACATGCGCGTGGTGGCGTAGATCTCCGGCTCGGCTGCTTCCGATAGGCCTATGACCTTGGCGTAACAGCCACCTTCGAAATTGAAGACACCTTCGTCGCTCCAGCCGTGTTCGTCGTCGCCGATCAGGCGTCGGCTGGGGTCCGCCGAAAGCGTGGTCTTGCCCGTGCCGGAAAGGCCGAAGAAGAGCGCCACGTCATTTTCGTCCTGCGGGCTGACGTTGGCCGAGCAGTGCATCGAGAGCACGCCCTCCAGCGGCAGCAGATAGTTCAGGATGGTGAAGACCGATTTCTTGATCTCGCCCGCGTAGGCGCTGTTCCCGATGATGGCCAGTTTCTTCTCGAAACTGAGCGCGATGAAGGTCTCGGAATTGGTGTTATCCACCCGGGGATCGGATTTAAATCCGGGAACGGCAACAAGCGTAAATTCCGGGACGAAGCGCTTGTACTCCTCCAACGAAGTGGGCAACACAAACATATTGCGTGCAAACATACTGTGCCAGGCCAGTTCGGAGATAATGCGCACGGGCAGGCGGTAATTCTCGTCCGCACCAGCATACACATCCTGCACGAACAGGTCGCGCCCCTGCAGATATCCCACCAGGCGGGCGTACAACTCCTCGAACTTCTCGCCAGACATGGGCCGGTTGTACTGTCCCCACCAGACATGTCCTTCGGTGCTCACTTCACGGACGACAAACTTGTCATTCGCAGAGCGTGCGGTATGTTTCCCTGTAAAAGCAACGAACGGCCCGCGATGGACGGTGGCGCCCTCGGCGCGAAAAACAGCTTCTTCGTGCAGGGCTTCACCGGGCAGGTTCCAGTAAGCCAGGCGCAGGTTAGTCAGGCCATGGTTCGAGAGGCTGTAATCCGCTTTGCGGGTTTGAGCCGTGCTTTCAGAGGGGGTTTTGATGTTGAGTAAGTTATTCATAATCTATAACCAATCGCGGATCAACTTCCGGTCGCCGATGTAAATATCGTTCGGGCTGGTCGGGTCGAGCGCCCAACGCATACGCGCCATGCCCTCGGTAATATCCTTCACTGTTCCCGAGAACGACAGGCGGATATGCCCTTCCATGCCGAACTCCTTGCCCGGCACGGTCACTACCAGGGCTTTCTTGAGCAGGAACCTGGCAATCTCCACCGAACTGTTGTTGAAAGCGCGCAGGTCGGGGAGCGCGTAGAACGTGCCGTCCGGCGGGATGAGACGCGCGCCGTTGAAGGATTTCATCTCCTGCAAAAGCACGTCCCGGTTGTTTTCGATCTGCAAGCGCAGTGCCTCGACCACGGACTGCATCCCGTTCAATGCGCCTTCAGCCGCCGCCTGCGAAACGGGGGAAACGCCCGAGGTGGTCTGCACGGTCACATTGGTCATCACGCGTACCAGGGCGCGCGGCGCCACCACCCAGCCCACGCGGAAGCCGGTCATACCGTAGAGTTTGGCGACCCCATTGACCGCGACCACATAGGAATCTTCGATGTCTTTTTTGGTATAGCGATAGGCAGGCACGGCTTCTTTGCGGTCGAAGGTCAGCTTGTGATAGATGTCATCACAGATCATAAAGATGCCTTTGCTCTCGCAGAACCCCACCAGCTTTTCGATCAACTCGGGCGGATAGATCACACCCGATGGGTTGTTAGGACTGTTGACGATGATCGCCCGCGTGTAGGACGTGACCGCCCTTTCTATATCCTCGAAGCGTGGCGTAAATGTCCCGTCCTCCGGCGTGACAACGACCGGGCGGGCATTGCACATCTTGATGATCTCGGGGTAGGAGACCCAATATGGAGCCAGGAGGATGGCCTCATCCTGCGGGTTCAGGACCGAAAAGAGGATATTGAACAGGGACTGCTTGGCCCCATTGGTCACGAGCACATTCTCCGGGGCAACCATCCGGTCGTAATTTTCTTCGGTATATCGGATGATCGCCTTCTTGAGGGAAAGCATGCCGTCCGCAGGGGTGTATTTCACCTCCCCGCTGGTCAACCTGGCCGCCGAAGACAGGATGGCATTGATGGGCGTTTTGTTTTTCGGCTCGCCGATGCCCAGGTGGATGACAGGTTCCCCCCTTTCGCGCAACAGGCGCGCCTCTTCATTGAGGGCCAGCGTCGGCGACTCGACAATCTCACTGGCAAGTTTACTCAGTTTCATTAAATCTCCTTGATATTATCTTATCTTTTTAATAAAGAAGGGGTTTGTGGGATGTCTTATCCCACGCCCACTTATGAAAAAGAAGCTTATAAAAGACAATCTGGTCAGATTGCTCTGACCAGAGATACTGCGATAACCGCAATTCGAGCGGCGCTGACAAGCAAGTTGTCAGACAAAGTTATCATATCCCGATTATACTCGATTCATAGAAAGTTATATAATTGCAGAGCAGATTTTCTGGTATAGTATCCTTAGCACTGCAGCGGTCTAAAGTTGTATGGTCATTTACCGCGTATCAAAGGACAAAATCCAAAACAAATCTACAGTTAAGGTGGTTCCGGTAATAGCAGACAGGGTTTACCTGCATACAGCTATGCATAATCTTGCCGCACAGGCAATAAGAATACCGTGGGCTGCTAACCAACCCAAACAAAGACAACAAGGAGAGAGAAATGCCACAAAATCCACAATCAACCAGAATTGACCTGGCGAAATTGTTTGGCGCAGTCGCCAACAACCTGGGGGAGCAGCGCGAAACCCTCAACCAGGCCGACACCTATAACAATGACCATGGCGATCACATGGTAGAAATCTTTGAAGTGGTCACGCAAGCCGTGAAAGAGAAGAGGAACGTCAGCCCGGCTGATCAATTAGCTTATGCCAGTGAAATCTTGCGTCGCCGTCAGAGCGGTTCCGCCCAGGTTTATGCCAATGGGTTTGCGCAGGCTGCACAACAATTCCAGGGTCAGTCTGTGACGACAGACAATGCCGGGATGTTACTCCAAACACTGCTCGGTGGAGGGCAAGCGCCCGCGCAAGGTTCTGGGGGCGGCGGTGACATGCTCGGCGCGCTCCTGGGCGGCTTGACCGGTCAACCCAGCCAGGGACAGGGCACGTCAGATGGGATCGATCTCGGCGATCTGTTGAACGCCGGCATGGCCTTTATGAGCGCCAAACAACAAGGCAGCAGCACAGCCGAAGCCGCCATCAATGCCCTCTTGTCTGACAGCCCGCTCGGGCAATCCTCCCATCGCAAGGAATCCGGCGCATTGGTCGCCAACACTATCATGCAGGTGTTGGGCTCAATGGCCAGAAAGTAAGAGCAATTCAAAGACAAACCTCCTTGATCATCGAGGAGGTTTTGTTGATAATTTTGGTTGCTTTTGGCAACCTTCGGGATGGTTTCAACTTTAATAGGAGTTACGTTGTTGAATAAGAGAGGCCCGAAAACAAGGGGGGCGGGTGTACGCCCGCCCCCCCCCTTGTTTCGGTACCTTTTCGCGAACTGCGTAGGTTCTATTTAATAAAACACGCCTAATTGATATTTTATTTTTGGAGGAAATATGCCTGCACCTGCCGTCAAATATACAAAGTTTTCGGACAAATTAACCGACTCCCTGAATGACATCAACCGCATGATCAATGAGAACAAAGAAATGATCGACTCCATCCAGGAGGTCGCGCTGGGGTTGACCGACGCGATGGGCACCCTGCACGTGTTGACCGTGAAGTACGCCGGTATTGCCAACGCTATCCTGGATGCCCTGCTGCCCATTGTGAAAAATCTGCCTATTATCCCCAAGAAGGTTACCGACTTGCTCGTCAACCTGGAAGCCATTACGCAAAAGATCATCGATAACAGCCAGAAGACCTCCAAAACGATCACGGATGTAAATTCGGGCTTGAAAACCGGCGATGTCTCGAAGCTCAAAGGGCACGCAACCGAGTTGAAGTCGCTCACCAACACACTGACCGCAATCTTGCCAAAGCAATAGTTTTTATGAAAAACTATACACGGCAGCGCAACCATGCGAGGAAGAAAAAAATCAGTAAATCACGAAATGCTCATTGTGGATTGACAAATTTGCAACGTTTCGCCGGATTTGTCAATCCAGCGGAGCAAATCTGTGATTTACTGTAAATTGCCTTGTAATAACCTTTCTAATATTGTATAGTATTGGTGTGGAGTTTTCAAAGACTGGCATTCGCCACAGGGTATGAAAACGTAAATTCGAAAACATTGTTTTTGAAAGGAGACATAAGATGAAACTAACTCCTCCCAGCAAGTTAGCTTTCTGGATTTCTGTCGTCCTGGCTGCCCTAGGGTTTATCGGTAATTTCGTCGCAATTCCTTTCGTCTCCGGGTTAGCCTTCTGGTTTGTTGTCGTTGGCTTTGTAGTATTACTTGTGGCGCTACTGGTCAAAGGATTCTAATCACCCGCAGGTCCGGTGGGCACAATTTCTTGGTCACCCTGCTTGGAATAGTGCCCACCAGTTTATTGGCATCATCGAATCGATTTTCAACAAAGGAGAACACTCATGGCAAAACTAACAGAAGTTGAGGGCATTGGTCCTGTCAATGCAAACAAACTCAAGAAAGCAGGCGTAGGTTCCACTGATAGCCTGCTCAACATGGGCGGAGCTGCCGCTGGACGTAAAGATTTGGCTGCTAAGTCTGGCATAAGCGAAAAACTGATCCTCGAATGGGTTAATCACGTAGACCTGTTCCGCGTCAAGGGCATTGGAGAGGAATATGCGGATTTGCTGGAAGAAGCCGGGGTAGACACGGTCGTTGAACTGGCTCAGCGCAAGGCTGACAACCTGCTCAAAAAAATGGATGAAGTCAATGCCAGCAAAAACCTGGTCAATAAAATGCCCGCCCTGTCGCAGGTCGAAGATTGGATTGCCCAGGCCAAGAAACTGCCGCGCGCAGTCTCACACTAAAAAATTTCGTGTCTTTTCAACAAAATGGGGTATGGGTTGTTTCGGACAGGCGTGGCCCTTCCGAAACAACCCACTGCCTCATATGTTTGAGATGAGACATAATTTACGACACCAATAGGCGGCCTACGTGCCGCCTATTGGTTATACAGTTAGTGCATACGCCGTGGTTTGTTGTAAAATATATACAACCCGAAAGCGAGGAAACTTATGGAAGATTTCGAAAAACTAGGCGCATTTTATCTGGGGAAAGTCTACGATGTAAAAGCCCAGGATGTCAAAGAAGAAGTTCTCTTATATGATTCAAAAGACCTGACCACCCATGCAGTCTGTGTCGGCATGACCGGCAGCGGCAAAACCGGTCTGTGTATCGGATTGATCGAAGAGGCCGCTATCGATGGGATACCCGCAATCTTAATCGATCCAAAGGGCGACCTGGGCAATCTACTGCTGACCTTCCCGAATCTGCAAGGTTCTGATTTCCTGCCCTGGATCAATCAGGACGAGGCGCGTAACAAAGATCTGTCCCCCGAAGCATACGCTGATAAGCAAGCCGCGTTATGGAGCAAAGGCTTGAACACCTGGGGACAGGACGGTCGACGCATTCAACGCCTGAGAGATTCCGCTGAAATGCTCATCTACACCCCGGGCAGCAACGCCGGCCTCCCGGTATCCATCCTGAACTCATTTGCAGCCCCGGGCAAAGAAATCCTCGAAGATAACGACCTCTTGCGTGAACGTATCAGTACAACCGTCTCCAGCCTGCTTGGACTGGTTGGCATTGACGCTGATCCCATCCAGAGCAAAGAGCATATCCTGCTCTCCACGATCCTGGATTCTGCCTGGCGCTCCGCCAAAAACCTCGACCTGGCAGCCCTCATCCAACAAGTTCAAACGCCGCCCGTACAAAAGGTTGGGGTGCTCGACATCGAAACCTTCTACCCGTCCAAAGAACGCTTCGGCCTCGTCATGGCGCTCAACAACCTGCTGGCTTCCCCTGGCTTCAATGCCTGGCTGGAAGGAACCCCACTGGACATCGGCCAGATCCTGTATACCCCAGCGGGAAAACCACGCATTGCCATCTTCTCCATTGCCCACCTGAGCGACCCGGAGCGCATGTTCTTTGTCTCGCTGCTGATGAACCAGGTGCTCGGCTGGATGCGCACACAACCCGGCACCAACAGCCTGCGCGCCATCGTTTACATGGATGAAATCTTTGGCTATCTGCCGCCTACCGCCAACCCGCCTTCGAAGACCCCTATGTTGACCCTGCTCAAGCAAGCGCGCGCTTTTGGCGTTGGCATGGTGTTCGCCACGCAAAACCCGGTTGACCTGGACTACAAAGCCCTCTCCAACATGGGCACCTGGTTCATCGGCCGCCTGCAAACCGAACGCGATAAGGCCCGCTTGCTCGACGGTCTGGAAAGCGCCACGGGCAGGGGATTTAACCGCAAGCAAATCGAAAAAATCATATCCGACCTGGGCAATCGTGTTTTTTTGGTCAATAACACCCACGAAGATGCACCCGAACTCTTTCAGACTCGCTGGGCGCTCTCCTACCTGCGCGGACCGCTGACCCGCGACCAGATCAAAACCCTGATGGAGCCGGTTAAGGCTGGGAGACCCGCCGCAACCTCGTCAGGGCCTAAACTGGTTTCCGTCATGGGAAGTGGTACCAACTCCCAGCCACCGGCCCTCCCCCCTGGTCTGAATCAGTTTTACATCCCGGCGCGAGGCGCAGCGCCCGCTGGGAGCGAGCTGGTTTATCAACCCAAAATCCTGGGTGCTGCCAAGATCCACTACAGCGACACGAGAGCCAAGGAGGATACATCCCAGAGCGTGGTTTGCGTCACCCCAGTCACCGAGGACGCCATCCCTGTGCTGTGGGAAAATGCGGAAACCATCGACCTCCCCGCCACCGACCTGGAGAAATCCCCGCGCAGTGGCGCACAATTCAACGTCCTGCCCCCTGCCGCCAGTCAGGCCAAGAATTACGCCGCCTGGGAAAAGGACTTTGGTACGTGGCTCTACGGCTCACAACGCCTCGATCTGTTACAAAGCCCTGGCCTGAAAGCTACCTCCAACCCCGGCGAAGATGAACGCGACTTTCGCATTCGTCTACAACAGGTGGCGCGCGAACAACGCGATGAGATGATCGAAGCTCTCCGTGGAAAATATGCGGCAAAACTGGCGGCCCTGCAAGAACGCAAGCGCAGAGCCGAACAGACCCTGGAAAAACAAGCCGAACAGGCCAAGAAGGCCAAACTGGATACCGCCCTATCTGTCGGCGCAACGCTGTTGGGCGCTTTCACCGGGCGCAAAATGCTCAGCCAGAGCAACATCAGCAAAGCAAAATCAGCCATGCGCGGCGTCTCGAAATCTGCCGACGAAGGCCAGGATGTGAAACGCGCGCAAGAGACTGTCGAAGCCATCGATGGACAGATCGCCGACCTTAACGCCCAATTCGAAGCCGACACTGTCGAACTGGAAAGCAAGATCGACCCGCTGGCCGAAGCACTGGAAACGTTCAGCCTTAAGCCAAAGAAGACTGATATCCAGGTGCAGCTGACCACATTGGCCTGGCTTCCTTACTGGAAAGACAAGCAGGAAAAGCTCACACCAGCCTGGTAATGTAATATCTAATAGGAGTTACACAGTTGAATATGAGAAGCCCCGAACTGCATAGGTTCTAATCTAAATTGGAACTATCAATCAAAAGCGCTCTCCAGAACTGGAGAGCGCTTTTGATTCACACGTGCATGGCTACGATATTAATCTAGAAGTTCCTTAGGAATATTGCCGCCGTTCTTTGCGATTTCCGCCAGCACAGTTTTGTGCAGCCAGACATTCATCTTTACGTTATCCTTCATGACGTCAGCAGGGCATCCAAGTTCAACAGCAAGTTCCTTGCGATCCTCGAGGCTACTCTCAAGTCCCAGAACTTTGAGCAGATCCACAATCGAGACTTTCCAATCAAGGTTTGTGCCTTTGGCCATCGTTTCAAGCTTGCTCATGACATCCACCATCGCCATTGGGGCTGGTGTCGGAGTGGAGCTTACAGGCCTATAAGTGTCTGCGGGCCGTGCAGTTGAGGCGGGCTTCGAGGAAGATACGGGTCTTGCGGAAGGCGCAGGCCTGGCAGCGGGCGCAGGTTTTACATCCTTCTTGCCCGTTGTAGCGGAAGCACTTTCCGCCTCGGGTTTTTTAAGGCCGAGTTTACCGAGAATTTTGCTGAACAGGCTCATTGGGTTCCTCCTTTTAGGAAAACTAAATGTGCTTACACCAATTTCTTTCTCATTATACCATGCCAGGGTTTTATAAAGTTTGTCTATTCTTCACTGCTATTAAAAATTTCAAAATCTTCTGAATTACCCAAGGGATAACCAGAGACAGTCAAGTCCTCCTGTAGGGACTGCGCGATACGGCGAATCAAGCCCAGCAGCACACTCCCGCTTCCCACCTCGACGAAGGCCTGCGTGCCCGACCCAAGCATCCTCTGCATCGATTCGGTCCAGCGCACGCGTGAACCCATCTGCGCCTTGATGTCAGCGCGCAACTCATCCGCACTGGTCATCGGCTGCGCGTGGACATTTCCTATCACAGGAATAACCGGATCGGTTATAGCGCAGGCATCTACAGCAGCGTTCCACTCGTCTTGGATAGAAGTCATCAACGGAGAATGCGCGGCAATGCTGACGGACAGCGGGATAGCGCGTTTGGCTCCCGCGGCTTTCGCGCCTTCGATAGCGCGCGCCACCGCCGCCTTCGCCCCCGATATAACCACCTGCCCGGGACAATTATCGTTTGCAACCTGTACAATCTCATCTGCCGTGCTGGCCTGTGCACAGACCTTTTCCAAAGCGGGGATGCCCAGCCCGAGGATAGCCGCCATGCCGCCAGGGGATAACTCACCGGCGCGTTTCATCAACTCGCCACGCATGCGCACCAACCGCAAACCATCAGTAAAGGTCAACGCGCCGGCCGCGGTCAGCGCCGAAAGTTCGCCCAGCGAATGCCCGGCAACGCTGGCAGGTTGGAATTCCGGATAAAGATGCGAGAAGACCCGCTGGGCGGCAACTGAGTGAACGTATAAAGCTGGCTGGGTGTTGAGTGTGTCATTCAAATCTGCTTCCGGTCCATCCCACATCAAACGGGAGAGTGCGAAGCCCAGGACGTTGTCAGCTTCTTCGAAAGTCTGCATTGCCAGTGGGTAGTACACAGCCAGGTCGTGTCCCATCCCTGTTGCCTGCGAACCCTGGCCGGGAAAAACAAAAGCGGTCGTATTTGGATCGAGTTTCACATTTTACTCCCGATGGTCGAGTAGACCGAGCGCCCGTCGAGGTCGTATCGAGACCATCATGAAATAGCGGTGGTTTCGATACGGGCAAGAAGTATACTCGCCCTACTCAACCACCGCATTTTTAAACACAAACGAGCCGTGTTAGTCACGGCTCGCTGCTGGTTACTCAGATTTTTTTTCTTTGTCGATTTCGATCACCTCGCGACCCTGATAGTGTCCGCAATTTGGGCAGACGGTATGCGGCAAGCGCATGGAGCCGCAATTGCTGCAAGACACCAGATTGCACGCCGCTAAAGCGTGATGGGCGCGACGACGGTCGCGACGACCCTTGGATAATTTCCGTTTCGGTTGTGGGGTCATGACTTTCTCCTTCTTGTGCCGCACCCTTTTTCTGGTTGCGGTAATTACATAAACATGCCGGGCAAATGCCCGGCGCGATTTCCAGACGAGTACCGCACTTGATGCGGTATAGCGGGCAGATTATAGTAGCAGAGGGCGCTTACGTCAAGCCATAAATGATTTTCTTTAAATTTGTCAACAATGCGTTAAAATCGGGATATGGAAGTTCAAATCGCGGTTGCCAAGATCAACAAATATGCCTCATCCGAAAGCGGCGACACACTGGAGGTTACCGAACGCCCCAATGGCGGCTTATCCGTGGTGCTGGCCGACGGACAAACTTCTGGACGGGGAGCCAAGGCAGTCTCCATGCTGGTCGTGCGCAAAGTGATCAGCCTGCTGGCCGAAGGCGTGCGCGATGGCGCTGCTGCGCGCGCCGCCTCTGACGCACTATATACTGAGAAAGACGGGAAGGTTTCCTGTACCCTCAATATCGCATCCATAGATCTGGAGAGCAATACCGTTGTATTGTCACGCAATAACCCTTCTCCCATCTTTATTTGTCGGGACGATCAGGTAGATTGCCTAGATGCAGAAAGTTCACCCATCGGAATCCGCAGGGATATCCGTCCGATCATCACCGAAGTGGAGGTCGAGCCCGGACTTACCATTGTTATGTACACAGATGGGCTCACGCACGCCGGGAAACGCCGCGGTCAACCCATGGATGTATGTAATGCTATCCAGGCCATGTTAGAAGACCAGGATCCATCCCCGCAAGAACTGGCCGACGCTTTGTTAACCCACGCGGTCAATCTGGATGAAAATCGCCCTGCCGATGACATCAGTGTGGTAGTGCTCAAAGTCGCCACCAAAAACGGCGATGACGTCCGGCGTATGAGCGTCCGCCTGCCGATCCGGTGAGGGATTGTGCACAGATCAAGAAGGCGAATGTTTCGCGCTTCCTGGCGCGATACCCTGCTTTTGTTGAGCGAATTTCGCTCGGCCTTATTGGTATTCCTGTTCGCTATCCTGGGTGGCGGAGTGCTGTATTACCTCATCGCTGAAAAAGTGGGAGAACCGTTGCAAAATTTCAGCGAGGCAATATACGTTGTTCTCTCACTGGCGTTCTTCCAACCACCGGGGGAATTTCCTGAAAGCCCTTATCTTGAGGCCTTTTTCTTTGTCATGCCGTTGATCGGGATCGGATCTCTGGCACTCGGCCTGGCTGATTTCGGCTACCTTTTTTTCAATCGGCGCGCGCGCAGCAAGGAATGGGAAATGGCCATTGCTTCCACATTGGATAAACATCACATTTTGGTTGGCCTGGGGCACCTGGGCTTCCATGTTGTCCAACACCTCAAAGGGGCCATGAACCGGCCAATGGCCGTCATCGAGTTGAACCCAACGGCAGACTTGGTCCAGGCAGTTCAGGAAATGGACATCCCCATCATCCATGATGATGCCAGCCGCGAATCGGCGCTGGAAGCGGCAGGGGTGCGACGAGCCAGTTCAATTATCCTGTGCATTCAAGATGACGCGGTAAATCTCAAAATTGCCTTGAAAGCGCGTAGCATGAACCCAGGCATCCGTGTCATCATTCGTATTTTTGACGACGACTTCGCCCAGGCTCTCACCCAGCAATTTGGATTCATCGCATTGAGCGGCACTGGCCTGGCAGCGCCAGCTTTCGCCGCCTCGGCTACGGACTCTGAAATTACCCCTCCTATCAGTATCGAGGGCGAGTCGCTCAGCCTCGCGCGCATCACGGTCTCCCCGGGGTGTCTACTCGAAGGAAAAACCGTTGGGCAGATCGAAGACGGGTATGTTGTCAGCGTCATTCTTGTGCGGCATGATAGCAAGTCAGGATTCCATCCTACCGATAGCCACCCAATCAAAACTAACGACATGGTAGCTGTCTTGGGTCGCCCGGACAGGTTACACCAACTGATCCATGACAGCCAATAAATCCCCGTTGATCGGTGTGGTTGGGCCTTGTGGGGCCGGGAAATCAACCTTGACCGATGCGCTCGATTCGCTCGGATACTCCACACGCCACATCGCACAGGAACACTCCTACGTAAAAGATATGTGGAAGCGCATCACAAATCCAGATGTGTTGGTTTTCCTGCAGGCATCCTTCCCTGTCACGCGCCAACGAAAAAGTAGGATGGTTCACTGGACTGAATCCGACTATAACGAGCAACAGCGTCGCCTTGCGCATGCACGTGAGTATGCAGACCTGCTGATCGACACAGATAATCTGAGCATCCAGGAAGTGTTGGATCAGGTTCTGGCATTTATCAAGAAGAACACCAGCTAAGGATCGAACAAAACCCCTCTACATACCCGTGTCACCAGAAAAAACCTTTGTTAAGATAGGTACAATGATTCGGAAAGCGTTCAGGAGGATCGCAATGAAAAAAGCTTTTCTATGGCTGACAACGGGCGTTTTGCTGCTTGTCGCCTGCCAACTACCATTTATCCCAATTCCGGCGGCTGAGACCGCGACACCCGCCCTCCCTACGGTTGAGCCTGTTCCCAACAAGCCGGAACTCACTTCAGGCGAGGACGAATTCGCCCTCTTCCGCGAGGGATTGGTCCAATCACAACAAGCTGCCCTGGATGGGCTTTCGGGGGCGAGTATGTATTCGATTGAACTCACGATCCGGGATGACATCTTGAACACAAATGGGATAGAAGAAGTGCGTTATACCAACCGGGAAACGGTCCCCCTGGAAGAAGTCCACTTCCGCCTGCTGCCGAATGTTCTTAACGGAGAGATGAAAGTTGCTTCTGTGCGAGTAAACGACCAGCCTTTTGAGCCGATCTACGAACTACAAAACAGCCTTATGCGCGTCCCGCTATATGAACCTCTGCAACCTGGGGAAAGCGTCGAAATAAAAATCGAATTTTCCGTCACTGTTCCTGCGGAATTGGAATCGAACTATGGCATCCTGGCGTACTACAACGGCGTGCTGACCCTGGCCCATTCCTATCCAATGATCGCCGTATACGATGACGAAGGCTGGAACGCCGAAATCCCGCCGGACCAGGGTGACCCCACATACGCGGATGCCAGCTTCTTCGTGGTCAAAGTCGACGCGCCAGGGGATCTGGTACTGGTCGGCTCTGGGCGGGAAACCAACCGCGAAGCAAATGGAAGCAGGCAAATCGTCATGTATGTTGCGGGCCCGGCCAGGGATTTTTATCTGGCCGCCAGTCCGGATTACGAAGTCACCAGCACGACGGTGGGAGAAGTCACTTACAACAGCTACGCACCTGCTGGTCTGGAAGGTGGCGCGGAGATGGCATTGGACGTGGCAATAAAGTCCATCGAATTTTTTGGAGGGCAATACGCCCCCTACCCTTATACGGAATTTGATATTGTCTCGACGCCGACCTATGCGTTGGGGATCGAATATCCGGGCATTGTCGCGATCACGGATCGTATTTACGATCTTGATGGCAACTTGAGCGGCAATCCCAACAGCGTCATCATGGAATCGACAGTAGCACACGAAGCCGGGCATCAATGGTTCTACAATCTGGTCGGCAACGACCAACTTGATGAGCCCTGGCTAGACGAGTCACTGACCCAATTTGTGACCTGGGAATACTTCGCGAACCGATACGGCGTAGGCGGGGCAAGCGGCTTCGAGCAATCCCTACGCGGGCGCTGGGAGCGCGTAGACAACCAGCCGCTCCCAATCGGTATGCCTGTAGCTGATTATGAGGGATCAGCCTATAGCGCTATCATTTACGGGCGCGGGGCCTTCTTCTTCGAGGCGCTGCGCGAGGAGCTTGGCGAAGAGGATTTCAGTGCCTTCATGAAGGATTACGTAACCAGCAATTCCTGGGGAATTGGAACGGGAGAAAATATGAAGGAGCTGGCCGAAGATCGCTGCAACTGCGATCTGACGGCTCTTTATGTTGAATGGGTAAGCCCGTAAATCCTCTACTGCTTCTTGTGTAAATTTCCGAATTAGAAACGCCCCTACCTAACCCGTTATAATCGGTGTATAATCACCGCTGCCAGCCGACGGCTGGCATTTTTGTGGACGGAGAAGTGTAACGTATGATTCGAAATGTTTATGCCCGCTTGGTCGTCATCCTAGCCATCCTGGTCTTGGCCTTGTGGATCGACCTGAATGACAGCATCATTATCTACAACCCTTTCAACAACACGCGCCTGGTAGACCGAGATGTCTCACCCCGTCTGGGGCTGGATTTGCAGGGCGGCCTGCAAGTGCTGCTGGAAGCTGACCTGCCTGAATCCACTCCTGTGGACTCGGAATCCATGAAAATCGCGCGCACGATCATGGAGAACCGTACCAATGCACTGGGAGTAAGCGAGAACTTGTTGCAGATCGCAGGAGATCGGCGTATCGTAGGCGAGTTCCCCGGGCTCAAAGACACGGATGCCGTGCTGGGAACCATCCAACAGACCGGTCTGCTCGAGTTTGTGGACACCGGCGATATCAACCTGCCCGCAGGCGCAAGTGTGCAAACAGACTTTGCCACGAGTAGCGAAGGTGAATCGCCTGAGCCTGCTGAAAATGAGGAAGCGCCGACCATCTACCACACCATCATGACCGGCAAAGATTTGCGGCAGGTGCAAGTCACGCAAGATCAACTGAGTCAATATGTGATCCAGTTCGATCTGACACCTGAGGGAGCGGACATTTTTGCCGAACATACTGCTGCCAGTGTTGGCAAGTATCTGACCATCGTGCTCGACAAACAGGTTGTCTCTTCCCCGGTCATCAACTCCGCCATTCCCGATGGTTCGGGCATAATTCAAGGCAGCTTCACGGCTGAAAGTGCCAACGCCCTGGCCGTGCAACTACGTTACGGCTCGCTGCCTGTGCCACTCAAGGTGGTCGAAACCCGTATCATTGGCCCAACATTGGGTGAAGATTCACTGCAAAAGAGCCTGCGCGCCGGGCTGGTTGGCATGATCGTGGTCATGTTGTTCATGGCAATCTACTACCGCCTGCCCGGACTGCTGGCAGACCTGTCCATCCTGTTCTATGCGGCAATTGCCTTTGCTGTATTCAAATACTTCCATTTCACACTGACATTGCCGGGCATTGCCGGGTTCCTGCTCAGCACCGGCGCTGCACTGGATGCCAACATCCTGATCTTCGAACGCCTGAAAGAGGAACTACGCGGCGGCAAGACGCTGGCCCAGGCTGTGGATCAGGGCTGGCTGCGCGCGCGCTCATCCATCCTCGACTCGAACATCGCCACTATCATCACCTCCAGCATTTTGTTCTGGTTTGGCAGCACCTTCGGCGCTACCATTGTCAAAGGTTTCTCGTTGACCCTGGCGCTGGGCGTGGCTATCTCGCTCTTTACCGCTATCTTTGTCACGCGTACATTGCTCGCGGTAGTACTGCGCAAATTCAAAACGGACAAGATGGATTTATGGTTTGGCATCTAAGAGGAGGCCGGAAATGATTCAAATCGTCAACAAACGTTACCTGTACTTTGCCATCTCCCTGCTGGTGATCGTGCCTGGCCTGCTCGCTTTGGTTTTCGGCGGCCTGCCGCTCTCGATCGATTTTACTGGCGGCAGCCTGCTCGAGGTCCAGTTCGAGCCGAACAAGACGCCCCAGCCTGGCGAATTGGTCACCCTGTACGAAGACGTCAGCATCGATGATGCGCAGGTGCAAACTACCGAAAGCGGCGCGCTGATCATCCGTTCCTCCTTTCTGGACAACGAGAATCGAGACCAGGTTCTGGACGCGATGCGCGAACTCTCTGGCGGCGAAGTGACCATCATCAGTTTCGACAGCGTTGGCCCCAGCATCGGAGAACAGGTCACCTCACGGGCAGCGCTGGCGGTAGGCGTCGCTGCCCTGGCGGTTGTCATCTATATCACGTTGGCTTTCCGCAAGGTCGCCAACGCCTTCCGCTATGGCATCTGCGCCATCATCGCCATGGTGCACGATGTGGCGGTCGTCTTTTCAGCGGCAGGGATCGGCGCGCTGCTCTTCGGCTGGCAGATGGATGCGCTCTTCCTGACCGCGCTGCTCACCGTCATCGGCTTCTCGGTCCAAGACAAGATCGTGGTTTTCGACCGCATCCGTGAGAATTCGAATATCCTGCGCCGCCTGGACTTCGAGACCCTGGTCAACCACTCCATCGTCCAGACCCTGCAGCGTTCGATCAACACCCAGTTGATGACC
>JAFGKO010000262.1 GCA_016928525.1 Anaerolineales bacterium
GCAAGTGGGCGGTGACGGATTCGAACCGCCGTAGGCTTCTGCCAGCTGATTTACAGTCAGCCCCCGTTGGCCACTTGGGTAACCGCCCGCATTCAATTTTCTAGTGTTCTTAGTCCACTAGTCGCTTGGCCCCTCGACGGGCGATGAGGCCAACCGACCAACCGACTAATGGAGCCGACGACGAGAATCGAACTCGTAACCGCTCGCTTACAAGGCGAGTGCTCTGCCGATTGAGCTACGTCGGCAAGAAGAGCGCTTGCACCTTCGGGCAAGAAGAGCACTTGCACCTTCGGCAATTAAGCAGGCGAATTATACCAAAGGGTACAACCGCTCGCAAGGCTCAGACAATTAAATTGCTCCCGGAGGCCAGGAGCACACGAGGGAGGAGTCTATCAGGAAACCCTATCATCGTCAAGCAATTTTTGATAATACTTTTTCTGGAACGAAATTTCCTTGACAAGAGAGAGATTTGGTCTTATTATATAGAACATTAGTTCTATTTTAAAGGAAGCTTACAGGACATTCGAATGGATAACCCTTTACGCACCTTCTCCCTGATGCTCGAAGCCATGGCCGAACTCCAGCCCGAGATCGAGGCGGCGCAGCAAGCTCTTCGACTTGGCTCACCTGTGCCCGCGGCACCGGCGCAGGCAGGAAAGACCAAACCCATACCGGTCGCCCCCTCGTTAGCGGATTCATTGTCCGAACTGGGCCCACTGCCACGAGAAGCGCTGCTGCTGGGTCTGGCCTCCGATGGACTGCCTGTCCTGCTCAACCTGCACGACCCCCATCCCGGTCCGCTGCTCATCGCCGCCGACCCCGGCACCGGCAAGACCGCCCTGCTGCAAATGATCGCCCAGGCTGCCGCAGAAATGCACACACCCGGCGATGTGCAGTTCGGCGCCGTGACCAACTACCCGGACGAGTGGGGGCATCTGGCGGAGTTGGAGCACTGCGTGGGTATCTTCCCCACCTATCACGACTCAGCCATGGACTTCCTGCACTCGCTCTCCGGTTGGGCACATGCCAACAAGGGCAGCCAGCAGTCGATCTTATTACTGGTGGACGACCTGGAGAGCATGGAACACATCGACTTCGACGCCCGCCAGACCCTGCGCTGGCTGCTGCTGCGCGGACCGGCGCGACGGGTGTGGCCGATCCTGAGCATGAACGCAGAGCGGGCATTGCAGGTTGAATCCTGGTTGGAAGCCTTCCGCACGCACATCTTCGGGAACATTCAGGATGATCGCACCGCTGAGAATTTGAGTGACATCCAGGGCGCCAGCTTGAGTCAACTGCAAGCCGGACTGCAATTCGCCTTGCGTGAAGGCAACGACTGGCTCAAGTTCTGGATCCCGGAAATCTAGAACATCAGACCTGACAGGTTTTGGAAACCTGTCAGGTCTGGAAGAAGAAGGCATAAAATGAACGCTGGCATGCTTTGGTTCGATAACGACCCCAAGACCGCTCTGACCACTAAGATCGAGCGGGCAGTAGACTATTACCGTCATAAATACGGGCGCGACCCCAACCTGTGTCTCATCCATCCCAGTATGCTCCCCTCAGATGGAATGGCAGAAAAAGACAATCCAGCTACTGGCAAAGTAGTGGTCCGCCCTTATCGCCCGGTGCTCCCGGGTCACCTGTGGATCGGCATCGAAGACAAGCATTGATCCACTTTTCATCGAGGCTTGTTCAGCAAGCAGTCCAACTGCTTGCTGAACAAGCCTCTCCTCCCTGCACACACATCCCGTGGAACTGGCCCACGGGATGTGTGGTCTTAACTACCCAACTGCCACAACAAACGCAACCGCTTGACTCTGGTTGTGGCTGATACTGACTGACCAACTCACCAACCCTAACTCATCCGCTTTCCTGGCCGCTTCACCGTGCAGTTGTAAAACCGGAGCTCTCTGTTCATCCCCTACAATCTCGATTTCTTTCCACGTGACTTCCCCAATCCCACAACCCAACGCCTTGGCAACGGCCTCCTTGGCGGCGAAACGCCCGGCCAGCGACTCGGCGCGTTTGCCGCATAATTCCAACTCGGCAGGCGTGTATACCCGCTCAAGATAGTGCGTCCCATGACGGGAAACCACTTCCTCTATACGGGAGATTTCGATCAGGTCGACGCCGGTTGCAAGTTTCATGTTACACAATCGGAGCGCAGGCTGAAATCTGCACTCCTTGAATTTCAGGGGCCTGCTGTGGCAATCACCAGCCGGTCAGGGTCGATATACTTTTGTGCGGACTCACGCACATCATCCAGGGTGACGGCCTGCACCAGGTCAGAGTATTGGCGGTAGTAATCCAATCCCAAGTCATAGCGCTCAATATTGATCAGCGAACCGGCCACCCCTCCATTCGATTCCAGCGAAAGCGGCAGCCGTCCAATAAAGTTGGCCTGGCTATCAGACAGTTCTTCAGAAGTGACGCCTTCATCACCATAACGTTTCAATTCCCGCCTGATCAAGTCAATCGCCTTATCAACGTTCGACGGGTTGACCCCAGCGCTCACATACCACGCGCCCGGCCCGATCCCGGCGCTCAAACTCGAATGAGCATAATACGCCAGTCCTGACTGCTCGCGCACCACATCGCCGATACGCCCCATCAAGCCAAACTGCCCCAGAATGTTATTGCCCAGCGATACAGACATATACTCCGGATCATTACGCTTTGGCCCATGCGTGCCCATAACAATATCGGACTGTGACTTACCTGGGATGGCATAATGCCGCCGGACGGTCTTCGCCGGTGGCTCGAACGCGGGCAACTCCGGCGCATCTGCCTGGGCCTCATTCTGCCAGCTACCCAACATGCGCTCTACTTCCTCCACAGCTTTTTCCGGTTCTACCGCGCCAACAACAGCAATCACCATCCCACGCGGACCGTAATACTTGCGATGGAACTCTTTCAAGTCGTCTAGCGTAATAGCTTGCACAGTTTCCGGCCAACCTTCATCCGGCCTGCTATACGGGTGCCCATCGTAAAGCAACTGGTCAAACGTCAAGGAAGCCATATCGGACGTATCCTGCGCACGGATTGCCAGACCGGTCAACATTTGTGCGCGCAGTTTTTCGACCTGATCCGTGGGGAAAGCAGGATTCTGCAAAGTATCGGCCATCACGTCCAGCAAAAGCGGCAAATCTTCCACCAACGAACGCCCACCAAACCCAGCGTAATGTGTGCCGGAGTTGTAGCCAAAGCTGGCCCCAACCGATTCAAGCTCATCATAGATCTTCTGGAACTCGCGTTGGTGCGTACCACGCATTAATGCTGACGAAACAAAATCAGCCAGACCCAACTTTTCATCGGGATCGAGCAAGCCGCCAGCAAGCAGATATCCGTTGATCACAACAGAAGGACTGTTGAAATTCGCACGCGCAAGTACAACAATACCGTTTGGCAATTCCACGCGATGGATGTCATCCGCGCCGGGCAGGGAATGAATGCTAGATGTCATTTTAGGCCTCCCCACCGGTAGGAATATATGTACCGACCACACGCGATCTCGGCCCCAAATACTGCTGTGCAACACGCTGCACCTCTGCGGGCGTGACAGCCGCCAGCTTGTCCAGGTAGGTCAGGAACCAGTTGTAATCTGCAAACATTTCCGCATAACCCATCCAAAAGCCCTGGTTGGTGATATTTTCGCTGCCATACGCAAAAATAGCGCGCGCCTGCTTGATAGCGCGAGTGATCTCATCTTCGCTGACAATTTCATCCTGGATGCGCTTGATCTGATCATCTAATGCAGACAAGGCTTCTTCGGGTTTGCGCTGGGGGTGAATTGTCATCGAGATGTTGTACATGAACGGGTCAACCGTGGCCTGGGCGCCGCCATACACACTGATAGCCAGTTCTTTATCGACCAGGGCACGATACAGGCGGGAAGTCTTGTTCGAGATACCGCCGCCGAACATGTTCAGGTTGCTGGGGCCAGCCAACAAGCTGTCGAGCACTGCCAACGGGAAGAAATCGGGATGCGAAGCGTTGGGGAAACGGTAGCAAACCTGGACGTAGGTCGTTTCGCCGGGGCCTTCCACCGAAAGTCGAATTTCTCCCTTCTGCTCAGGCTCCTGGCGCGACAGACGCGGTGGTTCTCCTCCCGCCGGGATCGGATCATACAACTCCTTGATGCGCGCCAGCATTTCCTTTGTCTCGAAGTCACCGGCTACAGCCATCACCGCATTATTCGGAACGTAATATGTTTTGTAATGAGTGTAGAGATCATCGCGCGTCATGGAATGCAGGTCGGCCATATCCCCAATGATTTCATGATGGTAAGCATGCACGCGGAAGGCCGCACCCTGCACGGCCTCGCCGAGCAAAAAGTGCGGCTCGTTTTCGTTGCCCTCGCGTTCCGAGATGACAACTGTGCGCTCCGAAGCGACCTCAGCCTCGTCAAACAGGCTGTTGACCATACGGTCGGCTTCCAGGCGCAGACCCATATCGATCTTATCGGCAGGCATGGTTTCGAAATAGGTCGTCCAATCGAGATAGGTAAAGGCATTCCACATACCACCTTCGCGCGAGATAGCCTTGTCGAGCACGTTGGTTGGGAATTGAGGTGTACCTTTGAACTGCATATGCTCTACCCAATGCGAGATACCGGTACGGCCGTTGACTTCATCGCGCGAGCCGACCCGGTACCACACCCAGGATGAAATCAGCGGTGCAGTATGGATTTCCTTGAGCAGGACTTTCATGCCGTTGGAAAGCGTGGTTTGAGTGATCGTTTCTGTCATGAAATTCCAGATGTTTCAGAGTAAGCCAACCTTACCGGCAGATCAATTGGGTATCCAAATTGGTAGCATTTGGGTCGACAAGACAATATATGGGCTGGACGACATCCTGCAAACCAACGAAGGGTTCGTGCAATTCAGTCTCAGCCATGGGAATGTTCACCGGCACGTCCAGGTGGATCGGGATGGAAGTTTGCACTGGCAGATCAAAGTTCAGGTTGACGTTGAGCGGAGTGCCCGCGGGCAATGTCACGCGGGCGTTCGAATTGATATTGAGGCCGCCAGTGTTGATCACCACCTGGGCGTTTGGGATTACAACTGAATCTGCCAGTGTGATCTGGGTGGTTGTTTGGACAGGTACGGAAATATCCAGAGGAATTTGTGCTTCAACCGGGATGGTGGTTCGAATGGTAGCCCGATCCAGCTTCTCGAAGTTGGAATACAAGCCGCCCAACAACTTGTTGAGCATTGTAACATCGACGCCTTCTGGCAACTTGATATCGCGATACGCCCAGAAGGCCACAAGAATGAAAATGATGACCACAATGTTAACAATCATTGAAATCAGGCTGGCCAACGTCCAAAGTGCGCGCAGGAATTTTTCAAGGCGCGGCATATCTTGTTTCGATTTTGAGGCGACCGCCTGCGTAGCCGTCTGTTGCGCTGGTTGTTTACTTTGTGGCAACTTACTCTTAACCACTGGCAAGATCGACGCTTTTGGCTTTGAGACCGTTTTCGTACCAGCCGGTGGAGAGACTTCCACAGGCCTTTCTAGGTGTGGAAGTTGCGCCAGTGGTGATTGTGCTTGAGGTTGTGACTTAGGCTGGGGCGGCGCGTCCGTTTCTTCGTCCTGGTTCGAAAGAATATTGCGCAACCGCTCGCGAGGCTCTTGATTCCTGTCTTCTTCCATAGATCCTCCAAAAGATAGGCACTGCTTAATCTTAGCATAGATATGTATAACCCAATCTACTTTCCAAGCTTATGGAAAAATGCGCCCGGCTTTTTTGTAAAAATTTACGCAATCCTTATTGTAGCACTACAATTCCTTAAGAAACCTTTAAGCGCAATGCAATAACTTTTACGTAAGAATAGCGACATTATAGACAGTCAAGGTAAAGGACGAGCGGACCTGCAAAAGTTAATTTGTTACTTGCCCGCTGCCCATTTTCTACATATAATTCGGCAGGTTTGGTCTGAATTATTCGTACACTCTAAGGAGGACAAGTGTGACCAATCAATACCTAGTAGCTGTCGTCGGCGCCGGCCCGGCCGGTTTATTCGGAGCACGCGAACTCGCCAATCAAGGCGTGCATGTAGTGCTCTTCAATCGCGATATCAGGCCAGGCGGTCTGGCTGAATATGGCATTTACCCGACCAAATACACGATGAAGGTGGGCCTACGCAAGCAATTCCGCCAGATTCTCGAAAACCCCAACATCGACTATTACGGCAATGTCAGCATCGGCGCGCAGGGTGACCTGAGCCTCGACGACCTGCGGGCGCTTGGCTTTCAGGGCATCCTGGTCACTGCCGGAGCGCAGGGCGCCAAATGGCTCGGCTTGCCCGGTGAAGACCTGGAAGGCGTTTACCAGGCCAAGGACGTGGTCTACTTCTATAACAAACTGCCCCCCAACAGCCAACAGCATTATCGTTTCGGGGCACGCTGCGCGATCGTCGGTGCAGGCAACGTGATGGTGGACATCGCCCGCTACCTGATCCGCCAGGAGAAGGTGGATGAAGTCATCGCGGTTGTACGGCGCGGACCAGCCGAAGTCAAATTCGACAAGAAGGAAATGGAATACGTGATCGCCAACCTGGACCAGGACGCCCTGGACAAAGAAATCGCCCGCGTCCGGCCGATCATGGAAGCGGTCGGCCAGGACCCCGAAGCTGCTCGCGCTGCGATGCTGGAGGCCCTGCCGAAAGCCTACGAGAAGGTCTCGGACACGCGCTTCCGATTTGAGTTCCTGAGTTCGCCCGTCCAGATGCTGGGAGAAAACGGCCTGCTGACCCAACTCGAGATCGAAGATACTATGCTCGTTTTGAAAGATGGCGACACCAAAGCGCGCGGGACCGGCAACAAGCGTCTCCTCGACGTGGAAACCGTGATCTTTGCCATCGGCGACAAAGTGGACGAGACCTTTGGCCTGCCAATTGAGTGGAACGAGTTTGTCAAGAGCCCGGAACCGAAATACCCGGTTGATGGCCTTTCCTACGAAGCCTTTGACCCGCAAACGGGCAGACCCATCGAAGGCGTTTTCGTCGGTGGGTGGTCGCGCAAGGCCAGCGATGGTCTGGTCGGCTACGCCCGCAAGGACGGTATTAACGCGGCCAAAGCTGTCTGGGGTTACCTGCAAACCAAGGTACCGGACGCCTCAACGCTGGGAACAGTCAGGGTAAAGATAAAGGAATTGAACAATCTAGCCGTCACCAAAGAGGACATTCAACGGCTGGAGCTTGTGGAAGCGCAAGAAGCCAAAAAACGCGGATTGGAAGAGTTCAAGTTCTCCAGCAACGAAGATATGTTGCGTGCGATGGGGTTGATCGTCGCGGCGTAAGAAGTATGAGCCTTACCCCTCTCCGAAATCGGAGAGGGGTTATTATATGGGTATGTTTAAGCAAGACCTGACCTTTTCGACCCCCTACATGAACGCCGCCGGGATGTTAGGCTTCGCGCCCGACTTTCGCGCGCCTGTTCCCTGGGAGGCCTTCGGCGCGTTCGTGACCAACCCGCTCTCGCTGCGAGCACGCAGGCCAACGACAAAACCGGCTCTGGTCGAATACCCCGGCGGATTCCTGCTGCATACGGGACTGCCCAACCCCGGCCTGCCTGCTGTGATCAAGAAGTACGCTCGTCGTTGGGCCGACTCGCGCCTGCCGGTCATCGTCCACTTGATGGCCGACCGCCCGGATGAGACCAGTCGAATGGTGGGATCGCTGGAGGGTCAGGAAAACATCGCTGCCGTGGAACTGGGATTTGCCCCCCTGTTGGCGGAAGACATCATCCTGTTGACGATTGAGATGTGCCTGGGAGAACTGCCGCTAATCGTGAGCCTGCCTTTTGAGCAGGTACTCTCACTGGGACCGCAGGTTATTCAAGAAGGGGCAGCAGCGATCAGCCTGGCAGTGCCGAGAGGCATGTTGACCGCAGACGATGGACAACTGACCACAGGTAGGCTAAGCGGACCGGCGCTGTTCCCGCAGGCTTTGTTGACCGTGCGGGATGCGGCGCAGGCTAACATTCCGGTCATCGGCGCGGGGGGTGTGGGTTCCAAAGAAAACGCCGACGCGATGCTCTCGGTCGGCGCGCTGGCGGTCCAGGTGGATGAAAGTTTGTGGAAGGGTGTTATGTTCTAATCCGCTAATCTTCGCCACCGTTCGTGCCGCAAGCACGCAGGTGCGAGACGGCAATCTACGCTAAAAAATTCGCGCAGATTAGCGTAGATTAGCGGATGATTTTTTCGGTTCCAACACCATGACGGGGATTTTGCGGCTCTTCGCCCTCTGTTTGTAAGCTGCATAACCAACATAATACGAAATTGCCAAAGCATAGTAATGCTCGTTTTCCTGCTCATCCGCTTCGCGGGCAAGGTATACCCCGGTTTGCCCGTCTTTTTTGACCGTGCACTCCGGGTTGGCCTTGAGATTGTAATACCAGCCCGGGAAATGCGCCTGACCGAAGTTCGAGGCGATCAGGGCGTACTTTTCGCCGTCGGGCAGACCGGTAAGCGGCAAGGTGCGCCGCTTCCGACTTTTCGCGCCGGTGGTAGTCAGTTCGATGATCGGCAGGCCGGAAAACTGCGCAAAGGTCAGTTTGCCGTTGCTCAGGCGTAACAGCAGAGCATCAGCGTGATGCAGTATGCGCGCCATCAGCCAGGTGATGGGGCGCAGGGTGAGGAATTGTTGAAAAATACGTCGCAAGGGAGGGGCTTTTTTCAACTTCAAACCCAATAGGTGACAGTCACCTGCGAGGTGACTGTCACCTTTCAAGCCAAATAGTTACCGGGCCATCGTTGTTGATCTCGACTAGCATATGCGCGCCGAATTGACCGGTCTGGGTTGAGACGCCGTGCCCGCGCAACAGTTCGGCGAAACGCTCGACCAGCGGTGCAGCCACATCGGGATCGGCAGCATAAACGAACGAGGGTCTCCGTCCTTTGCGAGTGTCAGCATACAACGTGAACTGCGAGACTACAATGGCTTCTCCCCCTACATCTAAAATCGACAGGTTGGTCTTACCCTGCTCATCCTCGAAGATGCGCAGGTTGGTAATCTTTTCGGCCAGGTAGACGGCTTGCTCCTCGCCGTCGCCATGGCCGATGCCAAGCAAGATGACCAGTCCGCGCCCGATTTGGGCGATGGTCTGGTCATCGACGGTGACTTTGCCTGAGCTGACTCGTTGGATTAAAGCTCGCATGGGAAAAATTGAACCGCAAAGAGCGCTAAGAACGCAAAGAAAAACAAAAAGAGCTTAGCGATCTTTGCGTGCTTCGCGGTTCATTAATCTACTCTGGCAACCCTATCGCCTCGCGCACCTCTTCCATCACGCCCTCAGCGATGCTGCGCGCGCGTTTGGCGCCGTCGTGCAGCACATCCCAAACCGTTTCGGGCTTCTGCGCGATCTCGGCGCGTTTGGCGCGGAAGGGTTCCAGGTGCGCGTTCAGGTTCTTGGCAAAGAGTTTCTTGCAGTCCACGCAGCCGATGCCCGCCCGGCGGCACTCGACATTGACCATGTCGATCTCCTCCGCCGAGGAGAAAATCTTGTGCATCGAGAAGACGTTGCACACGTCCGGGTTACCGGGATCGGTCCGCAGGACGCGCGCCGGGTCGGTGACCATCTGCATGACGCGTTTCTGCGTCTCCTCGGGCGTGGCGGCCAGCTCGATGTGGTTGTCGAGGCTCTTGCTCATTTTCTCCTTGCCGTCGATGCCGATCACCTTGGGGATCTCGGTATGCACCGCCTGGGGTTCGATCAACACGTTCGTGTTGTAACGGTAGTTGAACGAGCGCACGGTCTCGCGGGCAAATTCCAGGTGCGGAGCCTGGTCCACTCCAACAGGAACAGCTTCGGCCTTATACAGAACGATATCGGCAGTCATCAAAACGGGATAGCCCACCAGTCCGTAGTTGACGTTGTTGGGATTCTGCCTGATCTTTTCCTTGAAGGTCGGCAGGTCGGTCAGTTTGCCCAGCGGCGTGACCATCGAGAGCAGGGTGTGCAGTTCCATGACCTGCGGCACGTGCGACTGGACGAAGACGATCGATTCGTCGGGGCGGATGCCGGCCGCCAGCCAGTCGAGCGCCATTTCATAGGTGTTGTCCTTCAGGTCGGCGGTGGACTCGACCGTAGTCAGGGCGTGGATGTCGACGATGCAGTAGATGCAGTCATAGGTGTCCTGCAGCGCGACATAGTTCTGGATCGCGCCCA
>JAFGKO010000263.1 GCA_016928525.1 Anaerolineales bacterium
TGAGAATCTGATGGAGAAGGCTGTGCAGGGGTTGGAGGGTAGTGTGGAGGTAGAAGAACTTGGACAGTCTCTGCAGCAGCGGCAGCCCGTTACAACGGAACGTTTGATATAGTAGTGATTCGAGGAGACAGACAATGGATTTAGTAATCATCAATCAACCACAGGTTTATCCTTACCGGCGTGTGCATCAATTCGCCAAGCGCCTCTTGGACATTGTGCTCTGCGTCATTGCGCTGCCTTTTCTCCTGCCGTTGATGGCAGTCTGCGTGGTGTTAATCCGTGCTGATTCTGCGGGGCCGGCGTTGTTCGTTCAGGAACGCATCGGAAAAGGCGGACGTCCGTTCCGGATGTACAAGTTCCGCACGATGCAGCACAATCTGGACAACAGTGCACACCGCGCTTTCATGAAGGCCTTTGTGAATGGTGAGATTGGCGATGAAGGGAATACCGCGGCAGATGCCTTGCCGCACGCTATGGGGGGTAATGAACATGCCGCTTCTCATCGGGCCTTTCTGCATGCTTTTGCGGGGAGCGATGCCAATCACGCCGGGACAGAAAAAATCTATAAGCCCGTTCAGGATTCGCAGATTACCCGTGTGGGCCGTATCCTGCGGAAGACGAGCCTGGATGAATTACCTCAGATTCTCAACATCCTCAAGGGTGAGATGAGTCTGGTTGGTCCACGGCCCAATGTGCCCTGGGAGGTTGAGGAGTATCAGCCCTGGCATTATGAGCGGCTGGAGGTCCTGCCCGGATTGACCGGGCTGGCGCAGGTCCGTGGGCGCAGTGGTATTTCTTTCAATCATATTGTACAATACGATATCGAATACATTGAGAAGCAGTGCCTGGCGCTGGACGTGCAGATCCTCTGGGCAACTTTTGCTTCAGTTGCTCGGGGAGTGGGGGCCAAGTAGGGTTGAGAGAGATGCCTTTTTACTGCGCCAGCTCGTCTGGCGCAAGTTTGTGAGGACTATATGGAACTGCAGTTTTACCTAAATGTGCTTAAGCGACGGCTTCCCGTCATTGCCATTGTGATGGCCGCAGCGTTATCTGTTGTGGCCATCGCGGGTTTTCTCATTGCACCTGTGTATACTGCAAAAGCGACGCTGCGTATCATGCTGGATGTGGGTATGGCTGATTTTCAGCTCCGTGAGGACTATAACATCCGGCTGCTGAATACCTACGCAAGCATTCTACGCAGCGGGCCGGTCCTGGATAAGGCCATCGATCGGCTGGCTCCTCGATCCAATGGTTTGACTTCCAGTGGGCTTTATGAGGCAACGACGGTGGAGGTTGTCCCTAATACGGAGCTGATCTCCATAGCGGTGCAATCCAAGGACCCAATTCTGGCTCGTGACCTGGCGAATATGTTGGGGACGCTGCTGATAGAGTATTCCCGTGATATTTACATGGGAAGCGGCAAGAGCACTTTGGAAATTGTGAATGAGCAACTGCGGGAATTGGAAGAAGAACTCACGCAAGATCAGCAGAAACTGGAGGAAATGCTGGCTGAGGGAACGGTGGGCACGGAGGTTGAGGCTCTGCGGAGCCAGATCCAGTTCAAAGAAAACTCGTATGATGACTTGTTGGAACGCTATGAGACGGCTCGGCTGACCGATGCCTTACGGGCCAACAGCATTACCATCAGCACGCCCGCTACTCTTCCGCACACGCCATCCAACAGCATTGGACTTACACAAGTTGGGTTGAGTATGGTTATCGGACTCTTTGCAGGCATTGGCCTAGCTCTGGCTCTTGAGAATCTTGATACCAGCATTCGCAGCCCCTATCAGTTGGAGCATCTCACTAATTTGCCTGTTCTAGGGGCGGTCCCCGGAGGCCTTCTGCCGTTGGACAAGGAGGAAGATGAGGAGGGGAAGAGTGGGCATGACACTCAGCCTCTTGAGGAGGCTTATCGGCTCCTAGGTGTCAATTTACCCGCGCTGAAAGGGATCGTCTCGGTGCAGACCATTCTCATTACCAGCGCAGTACCTCACGAGGGCAAAACCACGGTGGCGGCTAATCTGGCCCATATTCTCTCGGAGCGTGGGCGGCCGATTTACCTGGTGGAGAGTGATTTGCGTCATCCCAACCTGTTTAAGCGGTTGGGGTGGCATGAAGTGGAAGAAGAGACTCGAGGGCTGGGTGATCTCCTGATAGAGCATCCTGAGCTTTCCCCGGAAACACTTGATGGCATTATACGATCAACGTCCCGGCCCGACTTATTCGTTATAGGGGGCGGGGGGGCCAAAGTTCCTAATCCGACTGCGCTTTTGGGCTCTTCTTTCATGGAAGAGTTGCTAGGATATTTCGGCACACAGAGTTCCATGACCTTGCTGGATGCCCCGCCGGTGCTGGGGATGGCGGATGTTTCTGTGTTGGCGCCTAAAGTGGAAGGTGTCATTCTTGTGGTGGCGGAAGCGCATTCCAAGCGCGAGGATGTGCTGGCGGCGCTCAAACAGTTACAGGCGAGTCATTCCACTGTTTTTGGGTTTGTCTTTGTGGAGAAGGGCGAACGGAGTTGGAGGTACGGATGAAAGCGACCTTCCGGTCTCCGTTGCGATTTGATCACTCTGGGTTTCAACCATGGTGTGACGAATGAATTGGCTTGTCCTACAGAAGAAATATAAGACATTGATAGCGACAAGTCCAGCTCAACAAATCTTTGAGCTGGGTTTGTCTTTATTAATCGGCCTGTTGGTTGGCGCGATTGTGGTGCTTTCTTGGAGGTTTTCTGCTGGCGTGCAGGGAATCGTTTTCCTTGTCCCCATCGGATTCATGGCCTTCATGCTGATCAATGATTTGGAGAAGACAGTGCTGGCGGCAATTGCGATCAGTGTGCCTCTTAGCCTGGATTTCTCGCTGATCATCAGTCCGTACGCGCGGAATGCGGAAAATATTGCACATGGGAACCTTACAATAGTATCGCTCACCGAGCTGCGAATCTCCCTGGTCCTTCTTGTGCTGATACTAGGCTACGCCATTTGGATATTGGAAGCAGGCAGAATGGGAGTGCGACGCCCCCGCTTTTTCTCAGCTACTACGATTCCTTCTTTGGGATTTTTCTTTGTCTCCATGCTTTCGATCTATCAAGCAAAAGATTTGCAGTTGAGTTTTTTCGGCATGGTTCAACTGTTGGAGTTTTTACTGACCTACTTTTACCTGGCGAATCATCTGCGGACGAGGCAGGAAATCCTGTTTTTTGTTCAGGCTCTGATGGGGGGGATGCTTGCCGAGAACCTGCTGATGATTCTGCAATGGATTACAGGATTGCATTTTTGGTTTGCCGGCATTGATGCTACTCTCTATACGGATCCTGTGCGTGTGGGTGGAACGTTTGGGAACCCCAACATCGCCGGTGGCGTTATCTCGGGATTTCTAGCCCTGGTGTGCGCGATGATCTGGGTATTTCCCAAACGCTCCCAGAAAGTATTCGCGCTTTTATGTTTTGTCACCGGCTGTGCGGCTTTGATCAGCACGTCTTCCCGTGCAAGTTGGGTAGGGTTTCTGGTGGCATTTTTGATCTTCAGTTGGATAGGGTTCTGGCGTGGATGGGTAAATCGTAAGACCCTGGTGTGGATGTTGATAGGAACAACGATTATCGTTTTGATCTTCTACCCGACAATTTACAGTCGCATCACCCTCGATGATAGCGGTTCGGCAGAGAGCCGCGTTAAGATGGCCAGACTGGCCTGGAATGTCATCCGTGCCCACCCCTGGCTGGGAGTGGGGACAAACAACTACGCCCTGGTTGCGGCAGACTATAATACTGCGGATGTTGGCTATCTGGGCTACATCATCTATTCCGCGGTGCACAACAAATACCTCCTGACGTGGGCGGAGACGGGACTGTTCGGATTGTTGTTCTACATCGCCTTTTTGATTGCCCCGATCATCGAGATCTGGCACCACGTGCGCAGGGGCGGCCGTTTCCAATCCCTTGTGGGACTGGGTGCGGGGTGTGCCATCGCCTCGATGTCCATGCAGATGCTTGCGGAACATTTTAACTTGCGTACTTCGATGCTTTTTGTCTGGATATTGGTTGCACTCGCGACCAGTCTTCGAAATCTTGAGTCTGTGAATCCTGAATCTTTGCCGCAGGTGTGAGAACTTTGGATAACCCCGGACGAATTTTTAAAAACACAATTGCACTTACGACTGCCGTTATTGGCCAACTCATTGGTAACGTCATCTTGTTTTTCTGTCTCTCGCGCACGTTTCAAGCGGAGGGATTGGGGATCTACTCCACCATTATGGGAGTGTTTCAGATGGCCAGCATCGGATGCGGCATGGGGTTCGAGAGCTTCCTTCCTCGCGAATTGCCCAAGGATCTGTCCAAGACGAATAGCTACCTGATTCATGCGAGTATTATCTCATTAGCAGGTGCGTTTGTCATTCTGTTGGGATTGGACATTCTTGTTCAATTTCTGGGATATTTACCAGAGACGAAATTAGGAATTTGCATTATCTCGCTGGCATTTCTGCCCACCTCGCTTCTCATCATACTCCGAGCGATATTCATCGCTCATCAAAAGGCAGAGTTTATCATGTTAACGACGCTGCTGGGTGTCATTGGGCGGATCCTGGTGAGCTTGTTGGCCCTGTATCTGGGGGCTTCTGTCATCAGCTTGGTGATTATCTATGTCGTCTTTGACTATCTCGCCTTGTTAATTGTGCTGTATTTCCTTGTGCGTCATGTTATTGTGCCGCATTGGGAATTCGATCGGACTTTCCTGTTGACCATGCTGCGTGATCTCAGGACCTTTGTCGGGCTGGTGATGTTGGGAACGTTTTTCTCGCAGGTGGAATTGGTTATCTTGTCCTTGGCGAGAGGAGAGACACAAGTTGGGCTTTACAGTGCCGCGTACAAGCTGATCACGCTTTGGATCATGGTGGCTGACAGTTACATGACAACGGTTTTCCCTGTTTTATCGGTCGCTTATAAAGAGTCGATAAAAAGGGCCGCAGAGATTCGGGATAGATCGATTAAGTATTTGTGGGCGGCGGCATTCCCTCTTGCTTTGGGAACCTTTTTAGTGGCGGATAAGGCGATCCCGCTTCTGTGCGGTGCCGGTTTTGAAGAATCAATTGGTGTGCTGCGGCTGCTGGCCTGGTATCTACCCATTGATTTTTGTAATGCAGTTCTATGGCGAGCTCTCTTAGCTCGCGAAGAGCAAAATCGTGTGTTACGTGGACAGTTTATCGCGGATCTGTTCCGGGGCTTCCTGGCATTGATCTTGACGCCACAGTTCGGTGCAATTGGGGCTGCATTGGCCTTGTTGTTAGGCCGTCTGGCATATCTGCTCCATAACATTTACTGGGTACAACAGCGGGGGGGAATAAGGCTCCCTTTGATCAAGCTGAGTTGGCGCTTTGTGCTTTCGGCAGGGATCATGGGGGCGGGTACTTGGCTCCTTGCCGGGCAACTCCCGCTTGTGCCCTCGGTCCTTTTAGCTGCGGCTCTCTATGCTGCGTCAGTTTTTGTGCTGCGTGGTTTTTCAGCAGAAGACCTGGCACTGTTTAGTAGAATCTGGAAGCGGGAGCAGCGGCCTGTTTGAACGGATTTGTCGTCAGTGGATAGAAGCGGATTTCGCCGTTGATTGAGGCCGCGTTCTGGGTCTAGTGTGGGGGAAAGGGATTACTGTGGAGAGGCTGTCTGTTGTGATTATTGCACGCAATGAGGCCGCACATATTGGGCGTGCTATTGAAGCTGCCTTGGATGGTGTGAAGGCCTGGCCACAGACAGAGATCCTTTTGGTCGATTCTGCTTCCACTGACGCAACAGTAGAAATCGCACAGCGGTACCCGATCTCGATTGTGAGACTGAGTCCAGAGCAGTTTCTGTCGGCAGCAGCAGGACGTTACATCGGGATGCTTCATACACAAGGTACGTTTATTCTTCATCTTGATGGAGACATGGAATTGGAGCCGGGCTGGCTGGAGCAGGCTATTCCTATTCTCGCTGCGCACCCCGAAGCGGCCGGGGTGGATGGCTACTATCGGAATCTCTATGTGCGAGATGGTCAGGTGTTGAGCGAGGGGCGGATGTGTGAGGGGCCGTCTGACCGGGTGTCCACCACCAGTTATTTCTGCGGCGCTGCGCTCTATCGCCGCTCGGCATTGAAGGCTGTGGGAGGATTTAATCCCTATTTGATTTCCAATGAGGAGCCGGAACTTTCCATACGCCTGCGGCATGCCGGGTTTACGCTGCTGCGGATTCCAACTTTATTGTGCATCCATTATGGCCCACCGGAGAACTCCTGGGAGTATATTCTCCGGCGTTTCCGGATCAACTTGTGGGCGGGGTATGGGCAGGTGCCGCGCTATCATCTCAGGTCGGGCCTCCTGGGGATGGTGATCAAAGAACTTGTCGCCTATACATCCCTTTATCTTCTAGGCACGCTGTTGCTGTTGATTGCTCTGTTGACGGCGATTTTCTTTCAAACTTGGTGGCCTTTGGTTGGAGCAGTGTCGGTAGGGGGAATAATTTTTGTGGGCTTTTGGGTGAAGAAACGTAGTTTGAGTGAGACTTTCAAGAGCCTGCTGCTTCAGACGGCCGTGGCATATAGTGCTGTGCGTGGTTTCTTGATGAAGCCCCGGCCGCCGGAGACTTACCCTACAGAAGTGGAGATCGTCCAGAGACAGGTCCAGTGCGAGGAGGGGTGATGAGAGAGTTTCAATGGAAAGAGGTGGGTGCCGTCGCTTTATTGAGGCTGCTCCTGAATACTAGATGCACTAAACGGTAGAGGCACAAGGGAGGTATTTTATGCCAGGGCTTTGCGGTTTGATGATAAAGAGTGACCCGATTTTGCTGCCTCTGCAGCCAATGTTGAATGCTCTTTCCTATGGGCGCGCGAAGGTCATCGAGTCTTATGAAGAGCCTCGGATTGGGATGGGCTGTGTGCATTTGGGGACCGGAGGACAACAAGCCCTTTATCAATCGGAGTACGCCGTGGTTGTTTTTTGGGGCTACCTGACTCAGCCTTCCATACCCCCCGGGGCCGATGGAACGGATCCTGCTGCGGCTGCCCATCTTCTTCATGATCTCTATCTTGCACGCGGTGAAGCTTCCTTCGCAGATGTGGCCGGCTCTTTTGCGGTTGCAATTTGGGACCGTAAAACGCAAACCCTGCTGCTGGCCAACGATCGTCTCGGCCTGCGTCCCATTTATTACACGGAGCATGGCGGGCTGTTCCGTTTCGCCTCGGAAGTGAAGGCGATTCTGACCGATCCCGATCTCCCTCACCGTCTGGATGAGGCGGCCGTAGCCGACCTGTTCAACTTTTCTTTTGTGATGGGCGAAAAGACGCTCTTCGAGGACATCAAGCTGCTTCCTGCTGCGTCTTCCCTCTGCTATCGGGATGGGCACTGGGCGATCTCACGTTATTGGGACCTGACCTATCCGGAGCGCTACCCCCGACATCCCGACAAGTGGTATGCAGACCTGATTTACGAAGCGCTTAAAAATGCCGTGAAGCGTATGGTGCGACCGGGAGTCCGTTACGGCCTTTCATTGAGCGGCGGACTGGATTCCCGATGGATTGCAGCTCTTCTTTCAGAGGTGCAGCCTGAGAGCCAGGCATTTACGCTGGGCACTGATGACTCAGATGATATGCCTTTTGCTAAGATGGTGGCCAAGCAGAGTGGAATGGTACATCATTGCTGGCCCTCCTCCCCTGATTTTTTGGCCGAACTCGGCGAGACCTACACCTATATCGTCGATGGGATGGACGATCTCCTGCATATGGAGGAGTTCCCCCTGACGGTGCAGGTGGGAGACTATGCGGATGTTTCTGTCGGTGGGTTCTTGGGCGACGGGCTTTTTGGTTATGAGGTGAATCCCATCAGTGCCTCGCTGCGCAAATCGGATGTGGTCGCTTACAGGATGTGGAGGACCAGGGGGGGACGCCCTTCGGATGAACTTATGGCCCAGGCCTTTGGAGAGCAAAAGGGGCGCGCTCTGTCTGCCCAGGCGGCTGAGTCTCTGAGTCAAAATTTTGCTGAGGCTCCTTGTGATCGAGGTTTCCAGGCCATTCAGTATTTTGATCTGCGGCAGGCTGAACGCCGTTTTGCTTATCTGGCGCAACTGGCCAAGCTTTCCTATGTGGATATCTATCATCCTATTGCAGATCACGAAGTGATTGATGCGGCTTTGCAGCTTCCTCCTGATCAGTTAATGTTTGAGCGCGCCTATCGTCGTGCGATGATCCTGCACTTGCCGGAGATGGGGGCCATTCCCTGGACTTTTACCTTGACCACCCCTGATATTTCTGTGCCGGCTCTTATGGCGAAGAAAGTGACCCAATTGACACTGGGGAACTGGCTGCAGGGAACACGCTGGGGGCAGCACCCTTTGATTCGTGCACGGCGCTATTATGTGAATTACCACCGTTGGTCCCGGGGTCCTTTGCGAGCCTATTTTGAGCAGGTGTTGCTTTCCCCGGAGATGGCTGCTTTGGGCTTATTCGATATGGATGGGCTGCGAACAGCGCTCTCCGATCACATGGAGGGGCGCAAGGTGCATATTGATTTCTTGGGGACAGCTCTGACCGTTGCTCTGTGGGCGCATCTGTTTTACCTTCCTTCCACCCCCCTGAGACCGCAGAGTTTGGAAGTCGCGGCTTGAGGTTGGAAGTGATGCCCGGTTAAGTGTATTACCTTCCGGGTCTTAGAGAAAGCGGTGGAGCGATGGCTCGTTTTTCTGTGCTATGGTTGGCTTTGCTTGCTGCCTTGCTGGCATTGGGTGGGCTTGCCCTGCCTGTGGAAGGGCTGCTTGCAAGCTTGCCCAATGGCGGCTTTGAGACCTTTCCTGCTGGGGGCTCAAGTGATTGGGACTGGCCTTCTAGCGACTGGGTTTGGGTGAGTGGGATAGCGCACAGCGGCACGCATTCTGCTCGCGTTTATCGCGGCTCCGGTGGAGAGACAGATAGCCTGTATTCTGCCTATGTGGCCGTGCAGGCTTCTGCAACCTATACGCTCACCTACTGGTTGCGCACGCGCGATGCAACGATGTATCCCAGTGTCAGCATTTATCAATACACGAGTACGGGAGCTTCGACCGGGATCCGTTTGTTGGCCGATGCCAATATTGTCGATGAGGATAACGAGTGGATGCGGGTTACTTATCGGTTTCAGACGACGCCAACCGCGGCTAAAATTCTCGTGCGCGTTTTTCTGTATACCGATACCACGGGAACGTTCTGGTTCGACGATTTTAGCCTGGATCAGGGGCCTGCGCGCTACCCGTTCCAGGCGGGGTTTCCTGTACGTTCCGCCGGCTGGGTCTTCTTCTCTTCCCCTACTGTCGTGGATCTGGAGGGGGATGGCGATCGTGAGCTGCTCATTGGTGCCGACAGCTACATTAGCGGCTGGAACGCTGATGGGACCCGATTATCGAACTTTCCGATAGCGACGGGAGATCGGATGATCGTGAGTCAGATCGCTGTGGGAAACCTGGATAGCAACCCGGATCTGGAGATTGTTGCCGGTACCCGAACACCGGTCTATAATGGGCAGGGGCGGGTGTTTGCCTGGCATCACACGGGAAGTCTTGTGAGCGGCTGGCCAAAGCGTGTGGCCTGGAATACTGATACTTCGTATAATGATTCCTGGATCAGCACGGTTGCATTGGGTGACCTTGACGGCGATAAGGATTGGGAGATCGTTGCAGGCACGACAAACAACGCCGCCAGGGACCCTGAGGGGAGTACCGCGGTTCCCAATCTGTATGCCTGGCATGCGAATGGCACGTTGGTAGGGGGCAACTGGCCCAACTGGCACACTTCTGCCGGCATCTATGGAGCGGTGACCATTGGGGATTTGAACGGCGATGGATTGGCTGATGTCTTTTTAGGACGTGATTTCTACCACCTGTATGCTTACGCTGCCAATGGTACTTATCTGCCCGGGTGGCCGATCCGTACTTTTGTCAATGGCAATGATGGCGATTACCATAGCGACCTTCGTATTGAATACTCTGCCAGTGCACCGATTCTTGCGGATCTGGAGAATGATGGACAGATGGAAGCTATTGTGGCGGGCACTGTCATGGGCCCTGGAAACCTGACCACGTTTTTGAACAGTGGGTTGGTAGTGTTGGAGCCTGACGGCAGTCGGAAACCTGGATGGGAACACGCTGCTCTGGGGACAGGGATTCTGCCTTATGGGGATTTGCCACGCCAGGCTCCGGTGGTTGCAGATTTGAACCGGGATGGAAAGTTGGAGATTGTTGTAGCGACGCATGATGGCTGGATCCGGGCCTATAAGCCTGACAAGACCTTGCTGTGGTCATTCAACTATGCGCAGGGAGAAGCCCTTTTCGCCAGTGAGCCGGTGATCGGGGATATCACGGGCGATGGTAAGCTGGAGATCATGTTCAGTACCTACGTCTCCGACTCTGATAAGCGAAGCTCGAAGGTGGGTCTATGGGGGCTCACGGCCGAAGGAGCCTTGATGGCCGGTTTCCCACTACCGTTTGGCGCTTTAGGAGGACAGTCCGCACCCACATTGGCGGATCTGGATCGGGATGGCGATATTGAGATTTTGGCTGCCACCCGAGATGGCCAGCTTTTTGTTTGGGATGTGCCGGTATCTTATAACTCGTTGCAGATGCCATGGCCGACGGGGCGGCGCGATGTGCTGCGCAGTGCAGCCTACGTCTGGCAGGGGCCGGACTTTAGCCAGACGCGCATGTTTGCTACGCCGGGGGCGGCTCCAACGGGAGCGCGGGTGAATTTTACGATCCAGGTGATCACGACGATGCCGGTAACCTATCCGATCTTGCTGACGGATACGGTACCCAGCGGCCTTTCTTACATCCCCGGGACGCTTTCTGCCACTTCGGGAAGTGTCTCTGTTGCGGGGAATGTTCTTAAGTGGAATGGCGTACTTTCCGAAATGACCAAGGCCGTGATTACCTATGGTGTGTTGATCGATACTGCGGAGATAAAGCGCATTGAAAATGAGGTGATTGTTAATGTGGTGGGCTGGGGGCAACTGGTACGAACAAGTAGCGTATACGCCAACGGCTACTCAGTCTTCATGCCGTTGATCTTCCGAACATTCGGTGCCGGTGGATCTTGAGACAGGAGTAGCGAAGATGAAAATTGCCTACTTTTTGGCTCGCTTTCCCAAGCTGACGGAGACCTTTATCCTTCGTGAGATGATTGCTCTGCGTGACCTGGGAGTAGAGGTCTATATCTTCTCGCTGCAGCCGCCGCATGCAGAGCCTGTGCATGCGCAGGTACAGGAGATGATGCCTTATGTGCGTTACAGCCCCCTGTTTCTTTCCTGGAAGCTGTGGGGCGCACAGGCATATTTCCTGTTTCGGTCGCCCTTGAAGTACTTTCGGGCTCTTTTTAAGGTTCTGTGGCAGACCTGGCGAGAACCCGGCGTACTGCTGGCTGTTTTAAGCCTTTTTCCGAAATCGGTTTACTTTGCCCGTCAGATGCAGGAGTTGGGGATTGATCATATCCATGCCCATTTCCTGTGGATCAACGGTATTGCCGCGCAGGTGGTTTCCGATTTAATCGGTGTGACTTTTACCGTGCATCCTCATGCTTTTGGGCTGTTCATGCGCAATCAGGCCGATGTGCGGGCGCAGCTCGAACTGGTCAACGGTATCGTTACCATTGCGGAGTATCACCGCCAGTACATTTTGAATCTTTGCCCACGGCTGACCGCGGAGGATGTTGCGGTTGTCCACGATGGACTCGACCCGGCGCAGTTCACCCCTGCTCCTATTCCTTCTGCGGATGGGGCCATGCGGATCACCTCGGTAGGCAGTTTGATGGAGAAGAAAGGCCACACTTATCTTATCGCTGCCTGTGCTGGACTGGTGGAGCGCGGGGTCCCGTTCCGCTGTGTTATCGCTGGCGAAGGCCCTTTGCATGCTTCACTCCAGGCACAGATCGAGAGAGAAAACTTGCAGGATTGTGTATTGCTGCTTGGAGCTAAGACACAGGCTGAAGTTTATGACCTCTATCGTCATAGTGCTATCTTTGTGTTACCTTGTGTGGTTGCTAAGGGAGGAGATCGAGATGGCATGCCTAATGTGCTTCTCGAGGCAATGTGTATGGAGATCCCTGTGGTGTCAACGCCAGTGACTGGGACCCCAGAACTGGTACACGACGGGGAAAACGGAATTCTGGTCCCGGAACGGGATGCAGAGGCTCTTACACAGGCCCTCATGCGTCTTATTGAGGATGAAGCTCTGCGCGTGCGGTTCGGCAAAAAGGGGCGTGAGACTGTATTAAGTGGTTTTGATATTTATCAGTCAGCAGGACAACTGGTGGCTATTTTTCAGAGGTTTTGTGTGCAAAATGGAAGGAGGCTGCAATGAGAAGCAAGTGGAGCATTTCATTGATTATAGGTCTATCGGTGCTTTTGGGCTTGTTGTCGCCGACTCAATCGCTCATGGCGCAATCCCCGGATACCTATGACGTGAGTTTTGCGGATCTGAGGTATCAGGATGTGATCATCTACGGTCCTGAAAGTGCTTCCTATTTCTATTTTAGCCTGCCTGCGAGCTGGAGTATTACGGAAGGTACTTATCTTACGCTAGACCTTGAATATCAGGCTCTTGCCTTTGAGGATAATTATCCTCCGGCATTAGTGACAGTGCGTTTTAATAACCAGCTATTGCAAACAGAAGAATTTTCTTTCCCGGGGACGCGGACGATCACGATCAGTTTGCCTGCGGCTTTGTTCCGGCTCGCTGACGACACTTTTTTGAATGTACTTCAGATAAATTTTGACGAGTATAGTCCTTGCGAATGGAGTACCTATACCTCTTTGCGAATCAAGAGCACGTCAACCCTGCATTTTGCCTATGCAGATCGCTCGTTGAGCCTTGATCTGGCGGCTCTGCCCAAGCCGATTTACCAAAGCCGCTCTTTTCAATCTCAAGGGGCACGCATAATCCTGCCGGATGATTTTGATGCTGTTGATGTGCAGGCAGCCACGATTATTGCCGCACGTCTGGGGCAGCTTACTTATAATAACTTGCCCATCACTGTGACGCTGGCATCCGATTTGCTTGCCAATCTTCCTTTGGACGAGCATTTGATTGTAATTGGTGCTTTAGAGGAGAATCCGGTCATCGATCAACTGACCTTGTCAGTTGATCGCAGAGAGCGTCAATTGGCGCTACGGAGTCATATGCCTGGTGGAGTTGCGCCGGGGGCCGCATTTACTTATACGCTCTATGCTGAGAATACCAGTGATACCTCCCGATCCCTTGTTGTGGAGGATCATTTCTCTCCCGAAGCTACGTTTGGAAACTGCGGCGCTGCATGTACGATAGACAGTCCTGGAGTCATCCGTTGGGACCTTGGCACGCTGGCTCCCGGCGACATGGTTTCAACAACAGTCAATTTGCAGGTTACGGAAGTTGTTTCTCCTAACACTCTGCTGCGGCACACAGCTACCCTTCTGGATGCAAGAGGGGGTGCTGTCTTGAATGTAGATACACTTGCGATGCCAATTACTGAGACCCTTCAAGAACGTTCGCTGGTTTCATCGCGACTTAAGACGCCGGAGTTTTTTGTTCGGGATGGCCAGGCCATTCCTGAAGATGCGGGGATCATTCAGGAGTTGGCCTCTCCCTGGGACGATCATTCGGTTATTCTCGTGGTAACGGGATTAAGTGACGAGGGGCTGCTGAAAGCAGCTCATGGACTGAACCCGGCGAATCATTTCCCTGGGCTGTCGGGCACGCTTTCTATTGTGGAGGACCTACGTTCCCCTTCTTCCTCCGAGATCGCAATCCTCAATGATGTAACATTTGAGTCGTTGGGGTATGAAGATGTGGAGCTTAATCTGATCAGTTCTGAGGCGATGGATTATTTGCTTGATTTGCCCACGGGAACAACGTTGGGGGAAGATTCCTACGTCGTTTTTCACGTTTCGCATGCCGCGATGATTTCAGCGATTGGCGGTGGCGTTAAAATTTCCTTGAATGGGACCCCTGTGGGCAGCTTTGATCTTGGTGCCGGCAACTCTACGGATGCCTGGGTACGCGTCTCACTGAATAGAACAGCAGTCATACCAGGTATGAATCAGATTCATGTTGCGCCCACCTTGAGGACGCTTGATCGATGTCTGATTACACGGGATAACCCTTACTGGTTTGTGGTCTATAAGGATTCCTTCGTGCACCTTGATTACAAACAATCACATTCTCTGTTTTCGTTACAGAGCTTGCCATATCCATTCAATCGGCCAAGGACCCTGGAAAATGTGTTGTTCGTGCTTCCAACGGTTCCAAGCACGCGGGAAGTGGAAGGCGTGCTACGGGTGGCCTCCTTATTGGGGAGCGGTTCTGATAGCAAAGATTTGCTGCCTGGCGTCATTTTTGGGGGAGATTGGGACCCAGATAGTCTTTCTGCTACGCATATTCTTGCGGTAGGGCGGCCTACTATGAATCCTGCAATTCGGGATGCGAATGCCTATTTACCACAGCCTTTCATAGCGGGAAGCGATGATATTTATCAGAGCATTGATAGCCCAATCTATGGGGTTTTGCCCGGGACGAATTTGGGACTTGTTCAAGAGATGCTGTCTCCCTGGGACAGCTTAGCAGAGCATGTGTTTTTAGCTGCAACCGGTACAACCGAGGAGGGTGTTGTCTGGGCGTTGTCTACCCTCTCTCTGCGTTCTGATACCCTGCGTGGAAATGTATCTATGATCCAGGCAGATGCTGTCTATAATGCGGACACACGTCCCATTGCGGTTGTGGATGTGTTTAGTCCGACGGCTTCTTTGACTGTTACACCTACGAGCACCGGGGATGTTGTCGAATCTGAAACCCCTGATGCATCTTTAGAACCTGAGGAAGAAACGCTGCCTGCTGCCTTCCCTGATGAATCAAGCAGCACTGTCAGCTCTGGACGCTCCTGGTGGCTCGTTCTTGTACTTCTTGCCAGTGTGGTCACATTGGTCATCGTAGCTGTGCTTTCAATGCGGAAAACTACCCATTGAGATTATAAGTGAGGGGTGCCTGGGCGTGGGGTGTCATGGTTTACAAGTTGTCTGGAAAGCGACTACTTGAAGCGACGCAGGATCTTTTCGCTTACGTGGCGTCGTTTCCGAGAGTCAATTTCACGACCTGCAGCGAATTTGCGGATGTCTTGACTGGCCGTAAGCAGCCGCTTGCCGTGTAAGATTGTTCCCGAGGGAGATTAGACGGATGAGTTTTATCGCTTTTGCTGCCAAAGCTAAGGGGCCGATGGCTTTCTTACGGCGAATTTTGACGATCAACAAACGCTATGGCTTGACCACGCACAAGATGGCTCGGAGCCTGGATTTATTTGCGCAAGTACTGAAGCGATTCGACTGCGGGGCGACTTTTCCCATCACTGCTGTTGCGCTTCAACGTAACCCGGATGTCATTTCCAAATATCTGAATGGGAAAATAGAGTTTGCTGTTCACGGCTATACGCATATTGATTATTCGGAGGTTGCTCCTGAAGCACTGCGAGGCCATCTGCAGCGTGCCGGCAGCATTTTTGCGGCTGCGGATGTGCCGGTGTCCGGTTTCCGTTCCCCTTATCTGCGGCGTGGTAAAGATTTATACAAGGCGTTTGAAACGGCAGGGTTTGCTTATGCGAGCAACCAGCCTGTTTGGTGGGATGTTTTGGAAGAGGCTGATTTTGATGACGCCGGGCAGGTTGGCTATCAACGGGCGCTTGCTTTTTATGAACCGTGGTATGCATGTGAGCGCCTATCTTTACCGCAACTGAGCGACGGGTTTGTAGAAATTCCGGTATCGCTGCCGGATGACGAAATCCTTTTGGATCGGATGAATGGTGAGGGCAGCGATTTGGTCGAGAAGGTGTGGCGTCGCATCCTCTCTCAGGTTCATCAAAGGGAGGAGCTTTTTGTCTTACAGCTACACCCTGAGCGTATTGCGCTGGCCGCTGAAGGGCTGACCGCAGTTCTCACAGAGGCGCGTTCCTTCGTGCCGGTTGTGTGGATGGCCCGGCTGGATGAGGTGGCGGAGTGGTGGCGGGCACGGCTTGCGGCTTCGATCA
>JAFGKO010000264.1 GCA_016928525.1 Anaerolineales bacterium
AGCGTTCAGGATCATACAGACTTTTTTTATCTCGTTCATAGGCTAAATCTACTATATTTCAGTGAAATGTGACATTGTCAAACTAGGATAGTAACAACCATTATGTCCAGTATGGCTTCAATGCATCCCTGAGCAGATAGAACGGACTTAGGCACTTGCTGCTGTTTTTACACCCACCGTTATTTGGCAAATCAATGCTAAGCAGTACATCAACATTGTTTCATCGTGAGTTTTCAACAGGTCCGGCCTACCTCATAATTCTTTGATAAGATGGTTATGCAGGGGAATCATTTTTTGGCATCGCAATCCCACTGTTATCCTTTCCTTTGTGGAGTACCGTGATCAATCATATACATGTCCCACTTGATAACTCATCATTAGCTGAGTGTGTACTGCTGTATGTACTTGCTGGTTGCGCAAGCAATAGATGCACGCATTTCCCCCAGCGATACACATTGACAATGTGGCTTGGACTTTCAATGCAGCGTACAGCTGTCAGCAACAATAAAACCGGGCAATTCTAATTATCGTTATCGGCACATGAAATTTGAAGAAAATGACCCGGATTTTCTCTTATCCTTGTGCCCATAATGTGCCGTATTCAAGTTGCAGTTCTAAAATTAAAAGGAAACAACTTGGTAAACTTACACCAAGTTGTTTAGACAGGCGGCCCCGACGGGATTAGGGTTCGCGGAGCGTAACAAATCGGGGTGTTCGATGAGTTGGATGATGTTTGGATATTATAACAGCACCAGTTTGACCAATTAAACTGGTAAGATTCGTCCCTCCGGAAAAAAGCTTTCCAGGAATCTGCTTGGGCTAAAAACCGTTGAGCCTTTCTCCACCAGCGGGGCAAAATGACGCAGGTTACCTGTTACCAGGGCATCAGCATTAGTACTGATGAACACCTCTGCAAAGGGCAGGTCACCTGGGTCACTGTAGCCTTCATCAGACAATGGGGACGCACTCACAAACTTACCCGCCAGTTCAAGGTAGGAAATGATCGCCTGGGCGCGGGCAGGGTGAATGTGCAATTCCGGACGTGCCAACACATCCTCATATTCCCCAAAAATGCGGTCGTCATAAGCCAGTTGAAAGCGACCATCCAGCTCTAAATCCAACACCTTGGCAGGTTTGCCGGATTCGTTCAATAGACCATTTACCACCACATTCGTATCCAAAACCACTAGCATCAGCGCGCCTTCTCTTGGCGTGTTTTTTGGATAAGCGCATCAATCTGCTCTACATTCATTTGATCCAAACCATTTCGTCGTGCCTGACTGCGGATTGATCGTGCAGCCATTTGTGCTCGAAGGCGTGAAACCAACAACATGATCTCATCCATGTTTTCGCTTCCGCCTAGATCGATCATGACCGCAAATGGCTTTCCATCCACTGTCACCACCAGTTCACCCTGTTCTCGTAATTGTTGGCGCAGGGCGGTAGGTTTATTTCTCAAGACTCGATAGGGTACGAATTCCATTTTTTTCTCCTTGTAGCAATTTACGCTACAAATATTATACAATTGTATGTCTTGGAATGCAAGTGGTACGTGTAGGAATAGTATGGCCAAGTTCAAAAAATTAAGTCCAGCATATTTGGGTTTCGATTCGTAAGATGGCATGTGAGTCTAATCGCGGGCCCGATAATAAAGTCAAACTTTCGCTTGTTAGCAATTCGGAGCCTAAACATATAATAACAACAAAGTGGAGTATACTGATATAAGTAGGCTAAACCGCTTACGGTTGGAAGATTCATTTCTGCTAGGTGCGTTACAAAACCCGATATCGTAACATTTCATAGTAGGTCTAATCCCACTCGTATACGCGAGATGACTACCACACCCAATCACATCATTAATACCAACACGACGCAGTTGGAATAAGAATTCCAATACTTATTCCAATAAATTTGGAGGTATGAAAGAATCGAAAGGATGAACCATGTTCGATCCTATTCTTGTCCCCCTGGACGGTTCTCAACTGGCCGAATGTGTTCTGCCCCATGCTGCTGCCTTCGCCCGTTCCTTTGACGCAGAAATTACGCTGCTTCGTATACTGGAAAAGAATCAGGCAGGCGTATCAGCACAATTGTTCGATTTGCTTAACTGGCAAATCCAAAAAACAAAGGCGACTCTCTACCTGGAAGAAATCAAAGCGCGGTTTATAGAATCAAATATTCAGGTACGGGCAATAGTGCTGGAAGGATTGGTGCCGGAAGGGATTACAGATTACGCCCAAAATGAGGGCATGAAATTAATCATTTTGAGCAGCCACGGACGTCACGGCATGACTCAATGGGGCATCAGCAGCATTACGCAAAAAATCATCCTGAGCGCACCCACATCGGTGCTCATCGTTCGGGCACATCCACAGGATATTCCGACTGGTGAGTTAGCAGAAACCCCACTTTACCAGCGTATCCTGGTACCGCTGGATGGTTCCCAGCGGGCAGAACATGTTCTGCCAATTGTAGTGCAATTAGCGCATGTTCATAAGCCGACGATTCATCTTGTACATGTAGTGCAAACCCCGGAAATGGCGCGTCAGATGCCCCCTGCCCAAGAGGATATCGATCTAGCCAATCACGTTGTGGCGCGGAATCGAGAAGAAGCCGGACATTATCTCGAACAGGTGGAGTCGCGTTCGTATCTGCAAGGCATAGACGTTAGAACTCACCTCATGACCAGCGATCACACAGCTGCATCACTGCATCAAGTGGTGGAGCAGGAAAAAATTGATATGGTTACGCTGAGTGCGCATGGATATTCGGGGAAACACCAATGGCCGTATGGTAGTGTGGCCAGCAATTTCATCTTATATGGCAAAGTATCTCTCCTGATTGTTCAGGATATGCCCGCCAAACAAGAGCTAAAGCCACTCGAGTTGTCATCAAGAGAACGCGCAGAGCGTTAACTTATGCCGCCTTCGCTGCGAGTTAATCTTTCTGATCCAGCCAAACCGGACACAGATAATCGACTGAGTGACTTTGCGCGCCGCTTAGCCAAAACCCACGCAGTGGATGCGGTCCCGCCGCCCGCACGGAACTCAGCAGGAATATCCCACCACCCAAAACCTGATCTGCTGGAACAGATGGAAATCTGGGAAAAGACTTTGCGTAGTGCCAATGCAATCTTCAAGGCTGTCCCATCCAATGATCTGCCAGTTTCCCGCGCGGGCGAATGGATGTTGGATAATTTTTATGTTGTCAAACAGACCTTCCGCCAGATTGAAGAAAACTTGCCAGCCAGCTTTCTCAACCAATTGCCAAAACTGGCTGGAACTCCGTTGCGGGGTAGTCTTGGTTCTAGCGCAGGACAAGGATACCCTCGCCCCGTGCAGGAACCGGGACTACCTCGCATTTTTGCGCTGGCGTGGGAATGGATTGGATATAGCCAGAGCCAGCTTGACCTGACTCAAACCGCCGCTTTTATGCGGGATTACCAGCAGGTTACGCCCCTGAAGATTGGGGAACTGTGGGCATTGCCCAGCATGCTGCGTATCGGGATTTTGGAGAGGCTGGTTTATGCTGCCGTGGAATTGACCGGGATGGATGTGCCGGAAGGCTTGAGCGAAATCCCGAGCCAGTTCGCTTCTCCAGCGCTGGCGAACGAGACCATTGTAGCCAACTGTTTCCTCAGCCTGCGATTGCTCTCCACCGCGGATTGGGAAGCCTTTTTTGAGCAGACCAGTCGGGTGGAACAGATTTTGCGCGATGATCCCGCGGGGATTTACACTCGCATGGATTTTGACACTCGCAACAGCTATCGCAATGTTGTCGAGGAATTTGCCCGTTACTCACCCTTCAGTGAAGAAGATGTCGCGCTCGCCGCAGTAGAACTCGCTCGCAGCACAGGGAGCAAGGCCTCAGGGCGGCAAATGCATGTCGGCTTTTATCTACAGGATGCGGGGCGTTTGACGCTCGAAGCCAGCGTCCGCTACCAGCCTGGATTCAACCTCCGCATCCGCCGTGCGCTGCTCGCAGTCCCCACCCTCACATATCTGGGGAGTATCGCCATCCTTTCGTTACTGTTTATGGTGGGGATACTTACCTACGCCTTGCTTTCGGGCGGTTCGCTTGTCCAACTCATCCTCACAGGTCTGCTTGGGATTGGATTGGCTTTAGAGGCCGCCATTACACTCGTGAACTGGAATGTTACCCATCGTATCAAACCACAGAGCCTGCCGCGTATGGATTTTTCAGATGGTATCCCGCCGGGCAATCGCACAATGGTGGTTGTTCCGTGTTTGCTTGAGGGGTCCAATGAACTTAACCACCTCCTGCAAGAGTTGGAACTTTATTATCTGTCCAACCCCGACCCGCAACTGACCTTTGCTCTGCTGACCGATTTTGGGGATGCCCTGGCACAGGACATGCCGGAGGATGAACAACTCATCGCGTTGGCAAGGGCTGGTATCGAAAATCTCAATAAAAAATACGCAAGCACCGTTCCCTTCTATCTATTCCACCGTCAGCGTCAATGGAATCCGTCCGAAGGGGTCTGGATGGGCTGGGAACGCAAGCGCGGCAAACTGGCGGATTTCAATCGCCTGTTGCTGAACCTGCGGGTTGATTCCCCCGCTGCGCTTCGGGAAACAGCCTACACCACCCAGGTTGGGGACGTGAGCGTTTTGGCGGATGTCAAATATGTGATCACGCTGGATGCAGATACTTCCCTTCCGCAGGGCAGCGCTAATCGTCTAATTGCTACATTGGCACACCCACTGAACCACGCTGAATTTGCCCCGGACGGGCGCTCGGTGGTTGCCGGTTATACCGTGCTGCAACCACGCGTGGCCATCAAGCCAACCAGCGCGAACCGTTCCCCCTTTTCGCAAATTTTTGCCACGAATACTGGTTTTGACCTGTACTCCTTTGCCGTTTCGGATGTGTACCAGGATTTGTTTGGCGAAGGCAGTTACGTTGGCAAGGGGATTTACGATGTCGCCGCGTTTGAGCGCAGCCTGGCGGGACAAGTACGCCAGAATACCTTACTCAGCCACGATCTGTTTGAAGGAATTTATGGACGCGCGGCGCTCGTCACGGACATCCTACTATACGAGGAATATCCGTCGCGTTACCTCATCTACGCCCATCGACTGCGCCGCTGGATCCGCGGCGACTGGCAGTTGCTACCCTGGCTGTTCCCCACCGTCCGCACAAAAAGCGGGATGGCACCCAACCGTCTTTCGATTATCAACCGCTGGAAAATTTTCGATAATCTGCGGCGTAGCCTGATGCCGGCAAATTTAATTACCTTGCTCGCCGCAGGTTGGCTGTACTTTCCTGGTTCGCCCCTGGTCTGGACTCTGCTGGTACTGCTGCCTTCCGCCCTGCCCATCGCGGTGCAAGCTGTGCAGGGTGGCAAGCACAACCTGGAACGGTTAACGCTCAAACGGTTTCTCAATCCAATCCGGCCTCCGCTCATACGCTGGGCGCTATCCATTCTCTTTTTGCCCTATGAAGCTTTACTCGCCTTGAGTGCCATCGGTGTAACGATTGCCCGCATGTTCATCTTTCACAAACACATGTTGCAATGGACAACCGCAGCCAGGGCTGCGCGTTCTCTTAGATTGAACTCGCGTTACTCAACCTGGGCCGAAATGGGGTTTTCTTCTTTCTTAAGCATTTTGCTGGGCGTCATGGTCGCCATTTTCAACCCAACTGCGCTATGGGTGGCGCTGCCCATATTGGTGGCCTGGTTGATGGCTCCGCAAATCGCTTACCAGATTAGCCAATCGGTGACACATACCCCCACGCCGCTCAAGGAGACTCAACGCAGACAAGTCCTGCGCCTGGCGCGCCGCACCTGGGCATTTTTTGAGCAGTTTGCCGGACCCAATGACCACTGGCTGCCTCCAGATCATTTTCAAGCATCACCGCGTGGCAGTGTGGCCCATTACACTACGCCAACCAACATCGGCCTGTTCCTGGTGTCTACCTTATCGGCGTTTGATTTGGGCTATATTGGCTTGCTTGAATTAGCGTTCCGCCTGCGCTCTACCTTTGAGAGCATGGAAAAGATGGAACATTACCGGGGACATCTGATGAACTGGTACGACTCACAAACTCTGGCTGCGCTCCCGCCCCGTTACGTTTCCACGGTGGATAGCGGCAACCTGGCGGCTTGCCTGGTCACGCTTAGACAGGGCTGTCTCGCCCTGAAAAATGCGCCGCTTCTGGATGACAAGCAGTGGCAGGGTCTGCTTGTCCTTCTGGATATTTTGGCAGAAGTGCTGCAAGCGCTGGAAAAAAACAACCCACACGCCTCCGAGGTAGTCCCGGTTTCAGCACGGGAGATTGAATCTTTTGAAGTCGAATTGACAAGTATTTATGAACGCGTCAGCGGCGTCCAGAACCAGCCGTCAGAATGGAAAAAGACTCTCGACTGGCTCTCAGGGGAAGGATGGGAAAGAGTCTCGCATCGATTGATGGAGTTGCTCGAGAGTCATCCCCATCTCCAGCGCGAAGCCCTGACCGAACTCCAACTCTATCTGGATTTGATGTACCAGCACCTGCAAGACATGCAACGCAGCCTGGATTTGTTCGCGCCCTGGCTCAAGCGCCTGGATGCGCCCACCGAGCTAATCATGCAAACGCCCGCCTGGCAAGATTTTCGCAACACCCTGCTTGCTGAACGGCCGACACTAGGACAGGCAACGGAGGTTTATGAGCGCATCAAAATCGCTTTGGCTCATTTCAAGGCCCAACTCCTGGATGATCAAATTCCGGATCCGGCATGGAATGAAACCGCGCGTGACTGGTGTCAAAAACTGGAGGCTGATTTATCGTCAGCTCACATGACGATTGCGCCCCTGCTGATCGGTTTTCAAGAATTGGCAGCACAGGCGGACGCTGCAATCTCTGCAATGGATTTCCGCTTTTTGTTCAATGAGCATCGCCAGTTGTTCCACATCGGCTATACCCCCAGTGCCGAGCGGCTCGACCCGAGTTACTACGATTTGCTGGCCTCCGAATCCCGCATTGCCAGCCTGATTGCAATTGCCAAAAGGGATGTGCCGCAAAGTCACTGGCAGCACTTGGGGCGGCCGGTGACGGAAGTCAACGGCAAGCAGGTATTGCTCTCATGGAGCGGCACCATGTTCGAATATCTCATGCCGACATTGTTTGCCAAAAGCTACGCCGGGACCTTCCTCTCGGATAGCTGTTACGCCGCGATCGATGCACAGAGAAGTTACGGGCAGGAGCAGCAAATGCCCTGGGGCATCTCGGAATCGGGCTACTATGCTTTCGATCTCGACCAGCACTACCAGTACCGCGCTTTTGGTGTACCTACCCTGGGCTACAAACGCGACTTGCCAGATGATCTGGTGATTGCGCCATACGCCTCTCTGATGGGGCTGTCACTGCAACCGCAGGCAGTACTGGAAAACATGGCACGCCTGGAAAAGTTGAACATGCTCGGGCGTTTTGGTTTTTACGAGGCGCTTGATTACACAAAAGCACGCATCCCGGAAAAGCACCGGGATGATATACCAGCCGGTCAGGCACATGCCATCGTGCAATCCTACATGGCACATCACCAGGGCATGATTCTGCTGGCGGCTTGCAACTTCCTGTTGGATGATGTCATGGTAGAGCGTTTCCACGCCGATGAGCACATCCAGAGCGTGGAACTTCTGCTCCAGGAAAAGATTCCGCAAAACCCGCCTCTTGAATTTCCCCACACCGACGAACCGGTGGATTTGGACGAGGTCGTGCGCTGGGTCAATAGTGCGCCCTGGCGCGTGCCAGCCGATAGTCCCATCCCGCAGGCGCATGTGCTTTCACAAGGTGATACCAGCGTGATGATCACCAACGCGGGCGGCGGATTCAGCCAGTGGCGCGAGTTCGCGTTGACGCGCTGGCATGCCGACAGCACGCTCGACCAGTGGGGCACATGGATTTATTTGCAGGACCGCGAGAGCGGCGCGCTCTGGTCAGCCACCTGCCAGCCGATTGTAAGCGAACTGGAGTATCTGGAGAACAAAATTCCAGTACGGGATCAAGAAGTTTGGTTTTACCCTCACAAAGTCGAGTTCCAGCGTTCCGACAATGGCATTACCCTGCGCACCGGGATCACCGTCAGCGTGGATGGCGTCGAGATCCGGCGGGTGAACATCCTGAATAACAGCGACCGCCCTCGAAAACTAAAATTGACCAGTTATGGCGAAGTAGTCTTGGCGGCGCAGGCAGCCGACCGGCGTCATCCGGCTTTCAACAAACTTTTTATCGAGAGCGAATATCTCCCCAAAGAGAATGCGCTCCTGTTCCAGCGCCGACCGCGCTCCGCGGACGAAAAGCCGGTCGTGCTGATCCATGCCATGCTCATCGAAGCCGGGCGCAAAGTCACCGGCGACCACGAAACCGACCGCGCCCAATTC
>JAFGKO010000265.1 GCA_016928525.1 Anaerolineales bacterium
ACCTGACCGCCTCCGGCGTAGGTACGCAGCGCGCGTTTTGCCAATTTTCATGCTAAGATGATTTTGTCGTCCTGCCAACCCGGCGGCAGGTGAGCCAAACCGTTAGGCAACTCACAGAGGAAACCAAAGGAATGGATATTATCCAAAAAGCCATTAGCAAAGTGACAGGTGGAAAGGTTCTTGATGTCGCAACACAAGAAGGGCATTTTGTTCAGCTCCTGATGAAAAACCTGCAATCCTATACACAAATCGTGGGCATTGACATAGACCAAGAAGCCATAAAAAAGGCTCAAGAAAATATAAGAGAGGCCAATATTCATTTTCTGGTAATGAATGCTGAACAAATGGATTTCGCAAATGAGAGTTTTGATACTGTAAGTATCTCAGCATCTTTTCACCATCTACCTAATATCCAACAAGTTTTAGCGGAAATCAATCGCGTATTGAAATCAGGTGGTAACTTTATTTTGGCAGAAATGCATAGGGATGGTCAAACAGATGCAGAGTTAACTTCTGTTTATTTACATCATTGGATTGGGGACGTAGATGCTGTGCTAGGTCGGGTGCATAATCATACACTGGGACGACAAGAACTTGTCGCCTTTGTAGAAAGCCTTGGTTTGAAACAAGTAGAATACTACGATGTTTTTGATCGGGAAACAAATCCAATGGAAAAAGTGAATATCGAGCAATTGGATAAGTTGATCGATAGGGGCACCCAACGAGCTGAGGCAGCAGCTACCTATGAGGAGCTTAGAAAACGAGGAGACGAACTACGGCAACGACTATATAAGATAGGAGCGCGAAGCGAACCACGGCTTATTGTTATTGGTAAGAAATGATAGCAAAGCAGATCGAGATATTATGCTCAATGATAAAGGTTGCCTAACATCGGCTCCAAGCGACAGCGGCTACGCCGCTGCGGGTACGGTGCGCGAATTTGAGAAATGGCGCGATAATACTGAGTAGTCTTGCTTGCGTCGCCGCTGCGCCTGAGCCAAACCGTTGGGCGGCCAATAAAAAAATCTCGTTCAATGGAAAAAGGATTTAGAAACTATGCGCATTGTAATTATTGCTCCAGGCAGTCGCGGGGACGTTCAGCCTTATATTGCGTTAGGAAAAGGATTACAGAATGCAGGACATTTTGTTCGTCTTGTAAGTCATAGTAATTTCGAGTCATTGGTTACCTCTTATGGTCTTGAATTTTGGTCATTCGGAAACGATGTACAAGATGCTGTGGAAAACAGCGAAATGCGAGAGTTGACTGAAAAGGGAAATTTTCTTTTATTAATGGCGAAAATGGCAAAAGAAGCCCAACGCGAAGCACTTCGTTTTGCTGAAGGCGGTCTAATGGCAGCACAAGGTATGGATATTGTATTATCTGGAATGGGCGGCTTATACATTGGTATTGCAATTGCGGAAAAGTTAGACATTCCACTAGTTCAAGCCTATGTAGTTCCTTTCACCCCTACTCGGGAATTATCCAGTGTTCTTACTCCAAAACTTCCAACTTTACTCAACCGCCTCTCGCATCAACTTACCCGCCAACTTATGTGGCAGGGATTTCGGTCAGCAGACACCATTGCACGAAAAAAAGTATTGAACATACCAGCGGCTCCGCTTTTGGGTCCCTACAATTCCAAGTCCACGCATAACATGCCCATTCTCTATGGTTTTAGTCCTTCGGTGATACCTGCGCCTTCTGATTGGAATGATAATACTTACATTACTGGATTTTGGTTTGTAGATGAATCGGATGATTTTCAACCCCCTGCTGCACTTCTTGATTTCTTGCAATCTGGTTCTCCTCCTGTGTATATTGGATTTGGTAGTATGAGCAATCGGAATCCTGAACAAACAGCAGATTTGGTTATTCAGGCATTGGCACTGACTAATCAACGTGCCATCTTACTTTCAGGCTGGGGCGGATTACAAAAGACAAATATACCTGACTCAATATTTATGATTGACGCCATTCCACATTCATGGTTATTTCCGCGTGTGTCCGCCGTTATTCATCATGGTGGAGCTAGTACAACTGCCGCTGGGCTTAATGCAGGCGTTCCATCTGTAATAATTCCTTTTTTTGGCGACCAACCGTTTTGGGGTCAACGAATTGCAGATTTGGGCGTTGGGTCAAAACCGATCCCACGAAAAACACTCACTGCCGAAAAGCTCGCAACTGCTATTCGAGAAGTGGTTTCAAATGAAGACATGCGTCAACGCGCTGCAAAATTAGGAAACAAAATTCAAACCGAAAATGGAATAAAATCTGCTGTAGAAATTTTCAATAAACTTGAGAAACGGAAGGCTGCCTAACACCGGTTCCAGCGGACGCTTCGCCTGCGGCTCGCGCCGCCGGCGAGCCAAGCCGGTTGGGCGGAGGTACGGGTCGCGGACTTTGTCAATTTTTGACCCATGATGATGGTGTCGTCCAGCCGACAATAGCGGGGCAGGGGCACCCCGATAAAAAATGTTTGTTTTTATTGAAAAAGAATATCAATTTCATAAAGGAGAAACCATGAAAACCAAAGTCACCCTCTTTTCCGGCATTATTGTTGCCACGCTCCTGCTGACAGCCTGCAGCGGCGCAACCGCCCAACCCGCGGAGGACAGGCTTGAGGTACTGGCAACCACATCCATCGTGGCGGATGTTGTGCAGCAGGTGGGTGGGGAGTATGTCAACGTGACGCTTCTCATGCCCTTTGGCACAGACCCGCACACCTTCGAGCCGCGTCCACAGGATGCCGCTGCCTTAGCCGATACGCAGATCGTCTTTGCCAACGGCGCCAGTCTGGAGGAGTTCCTCGAACCGCTGCTCGAAAGCACCGGAGGGGCTGATAAACTGGTGGAGGTCTCTGCCGGGATCGAGCTTCTAGCCTTTGAAGAAGACCACCAGGTAGGTGAAGAACACGAAGGCGGCGATCCGCACACCTGGATGGACCCCAACAACGTGCTCATCTGGGTGGAGAACATCGCTGCCGCGCTGATGGCGGCGGACCCGGAACATGCCGCCGCGTACCAGTCCAATGCCGAAGCCTATGGCGCTGCGCTGCGGGAGCTGGATGGGTGGATCCGGTCGATGGTGGATCAAATCCCGGAGGATAGCCGCGCTCTGGTCGCTGACCATGCCGTGTTCGGTTATTTTGCCGTTGAGTACGGTTTCATACAGGTTGGGACGATCACCGGCTCGTTCAGCACCGGTGCCGCCCCGTCTGCCCAAGAATTGGCTGCTCTTGAAGATGACATCCGCAGTTTCGGGGTGCGCGCCGTTTTCATCGGCGTGACATCCAACCAGGAACTTGCAGCCCAGGTCGCGAACGACACCGGCGTGAAACTTGTTTTGATATACCATGCTTCCCTGAGCGACGCCGATGGCCCGGCAGCGAGTTACCTGGAGATGATGCGATACAATGTCACGGCGATCGTGGAAGCGTTGAAATAGCGCCTTCCCGTTTCCCCTTCCCGGTGTGACAGGGCTGCCTATATTAGCAGCCCTTTTTTTATCCAGTGTTTTTGATACAGCCCCAGTGCTTGCGATGGGATCGATGATCTTTTCCACTGGTATATGGACCCCAGGTTCCGGCGCCCCCAAGGGTAGTCGAAGCGCTGTTCTCGCTGCCTGTCACGCCAGGCGATAGGCGCGGCGCGCCAGCCCGACCGCCAGTTCGTCCATCATGGCGGCTGCCACGTCCATGTCCACCAGGTGGCGCACGACCAGCCCGGCGACCCAATCCGCCGAGACCCGCCGCCAGACATCGTGGCGGGCGGGGATGGAGCAGAAGGCGCGGGTGTCGTCGTTGAAGCCGGC